>JAXKAR010000049.1:0-18382 GCA_036305845.1 Emergencia sp. | reverse complement strand
TAGCGCAGACCCAAAAAACAAAAACTGCATATTCAAAAGTCTCGGCAGACTCCCATAATGTCCGCTATTTTGTTATGCCCATTTTTATTTCATTTCCATTTTACTCTCTTTTTTCAAAAAACGCAATTTCCTATAAAGTAAGAAAAAGACCCAAACCATATGGTCGGGTCTTTTATTGGTTCTTAAGAAATTATTTCCAAACGTCGGTGTTGTCCAGGCCGATATCTGCAGCCTTGAATACCGGGTTCTTGCCTTCTTTCTTCTGTTTGATGTAGTCATCCATCGCTCTCTTTGCAATGCCACCCAGGCAGAACAGGGAGAAGATGTTAACCAACGCCATACCGCCCATTAAGATATCTGCCATGTTCCATGCCAGCTGCAGATTGGAGTTAGCACCGATGAATACCATGATAACAGCCAGAATTCTGAATACAGTCATAACCGTCTTGTTCTCGCTGATGAACTTCACGTTGAACTCTGCGTAGAAGTAATTTCCGATCAGAGAAGTGAATGCGAACAGCGCTACAGAAACAGTCAGAATTGCTACACCGGCTTCGCCGAAAATAGTTGCTACGGACTGCTGAACAAGCGGAATACCATCCAGGTCTCCGCCTACGGTGTACTGTCCTGTGCACAGTACGATGAATACTGTAGTGGAACAGATGATGATGGTATCGATGAATACAGAGATAACCTGTACCAGACCCTGCTTAACCGGGTGGCTGACATCAGCAGCAGCTGCTGCATTCGGAGCGGAACCCATACCAGCCTCATTACTGAACAGACCTCTCTTAACGCCCATTACCATGCAGGAACCTGCAAATCCACCGAAAATTGCTTCGAAGTCAAATGCTTCCTGGAAAATCATCTTGAAAATACCAGGCAGTTCTGAAATATGTGCAAACGTGATAATCAGACCGATAACAATGTAGATTGCTGCCATGATTGGCACCAGTACAGAAGATACCTTACTGATTCTCTGCGCACCACCGAAGAACAGGATTGCAGAAATTACTGCTAAAACAATACCTGTAATCAGGGCTGCTGTCGTGTAGCTGTCACCTGCATAGTGTTCCAGGGAAGAAGCAATGTTGTATGCCTGCAGTCCATTAAAACCAAATGCAAAGGTCAGAATCAGCAGAACGGCGAAAATAACGCCAAGCCATCTTGCCTTCAGCGCTCTTTCTATGTAGTATGCCGGACCGCCCTTGAAGATGGTGCCGTCCTTACGCTTGTAAATCTGCGCCAGTGTAGATTCTACAAATGCAGATGCACCGCCTACAATTGCCATAATCCACATCCAGAAAACTGCACCGGGACCACCTGCAACGATAGCTGTTGCGATACCTGCGATATTACCGGTTCCTACTCTGGAAGCAGTTGCAATCATCAGCGCCTGGAAGGAAGAAATACCACCCTCGTGGCTCTTCTCTGTTAAAACTCTGATTCCTTCCGGGAACAGTCTGATCTGTACAAACTTAGTTCTGATGGAAAAAAATAAGCCTGCGATAACCAGAACCCAGAACAGTAAATTACTATACATCCAATCGTTCACAACGCTGGAACCAGCGGTGAGGGATTCAATAAAATTTGCCATTTTGTTCTCTCCTTATTAAATAAACTATAAAAAACCTCATCTATTGTATCACAACATGTTTATAAACACAAGAAAAATGTTTTAAAATTGTTTCTTGCATTCCTGTGTGCAGATGTACCGCCACATTTTCAGCCGCCACCTGTTAAAGCTGACGTGCAATGGCCTGCAGCCGCAGTTTTCTTCGTGCAATAAAAAAGGTAACCAAATGGGCGCAAACAGTCACCGCCCAAGTCAGCGGGTAAGTCCAAAACAGCATATTCACCGTGTGAAAAGCCGGAATCTGGAACAACGTCAACAACCATACTACTCTTAGGCCGCAGACGCCAAACAGAGAAACCAGCATCGGCGTTATGGAATATCCCATACCACGCAAAGCGCCGACCATAACATCCATAGCGCCGCATAAGAAGTATGTCAAGCCAATTATCCGCAATCTGACCATGCCTGCCGCAATGACCGCAGGGCTAGACGAATATATGCCCAGAAGTTCTTCTCCAAATTCAACAAAAAAGATTCCCATAAATACGCCTACAGCAATGACACAGATCTCACCCCTGGTCAGTACTTTATCAATGCGTTTAATTTTCTTTGCACCCACGTTCTGACTGGTAAAGGTAATTGTAGCTTGATAAAACGCATTCATGGCAAAATAAATAAACCCTTCCAGATTGGCGGCAGCAGAGTTTCCCGCTACAACCGTAGCGCCAAAGCCGTTCACCGATGCCTGAATCAGGACATTGGTCAGAGAAAAAATCATACCCTGTACACCAGCCGGAAGGCCGATGCGAAAAATTGCAGCCACTTTATCCGGATAAAGACGCAGGGAGCTGAAATTAAGTTTAAATCCACCCTTTTCCCGTGTCAGACAACGGAGAATTAAAAATGCCGATATCCATTGTGAGATAGCCGTAGCTGTAGCTACTCCCGCAACGTCCATGTTGAGGCAAATAACAAAAAACAAGTTTAGCCCAACGTTCACCACACCGGAAAAAGCCAGAAAATACAACGGTCTCCGAGTATCCCCCACTGCTCGCAAAATTGCGCTGCCAAAATTGTAAATCATCATACCGGTCATCCCAAGAAAATAAATCCGAAGATATTCTGCTGCAAGAGGCAAAACCTCTTCCGGCGCCTTCATCCAGACAAGAATCTGTCTGGAGCCCAAAATGCCGATTATCGTCAAAATAAGTCCGCTTATGATACTGAGCGCAACAGCGGTATGCACAGTCTGAGAAAGCGCTTTATCCTTTCGTGCTCCGTAATATCTTGCCACAACAACATTGGCGCCGATAGAAAGACCAATAAACAGATTTGCCATCAAGGTAATCAACGCAGTATTGGAACCTACTGCTGCCAAAGAATTATCCCCCGCAAAACGTCCTACAACGATGATATCTGCAGCATTAAAAAGGAGCTGCAGAATGCTGGAAAGCATCAGCGGCAGAGAAAACAACAGCATTTTCTTCAGCAGCGGTCCTCTAACCATATCCATTTCAAATGACTTTTTTTCTTCTTGTTCCATATTTCTTCTCCTATCACCAATAGCATTATATGCCTGCTGACAGAAATTTCAAGTGTTAAGCATGGAAAAGTTTCTTTAGGGATAAACAATACTTCCAGTTAAATAAAAAATCGATTTGCCTTATCTACGCCGCCAAAGATTGGTTCCAGCGTTTCCCGGATTTTTAGCACTGCCGGATCATGGACGAGGCGACCGCCTCGCGGGCAGCCTTTTACACAGGCAAGACACCCGATACACTTCTCCTGGTTAGCTTCCATATCTGCCGTTTCTTCAATGGCGCCTACCGGGCACAAGCGAACACAAAGGCCACACTCCGTACAAAGCACTCCTGTTTCTGTCAGTTTCGGCATCCTCTTGGCCTCCTTGCTGTACGGATAAACACCGGGGACAATCACACTTTCATCTTGTCCGTTTTGATTTTCCAGTTTCCCCATAATCTGTCCGGCAAAATCAGCGGTCTCTTCAAGATCTGCCGGTGAAGGTCTTCCGCCGGCCAGTTTATCAGAATAAGTATGTTCTGCTAAAAGCGCTGCTGCCGCAATGCCCCTGAATCCGCTCGACTGACAGATGTTTTTCATCTCCATCAAAGCGTCATCCACGTCCCTGTTTCCATAAGTGACAAGAAAAACTGCATTGGTATTTTCTCCTTTTATGTCCGCAAAAGCTTCCGCCGCTATAATGGGAAGTCTGCCCGCATAAACCGGCGCACCGAAAATCGCAAGATCCTCCGGTCCAAAGGTGTACGCTCTGTCCCGACCGACAGGACGCGTCAAATCTATGGCGGTAAAATTCTCATCCATCGCCCGCGCCATGGCTTCTGCATATTTTTTCGTTCCCCCGGTCGGACTGAAATAAATTGCTGTTACATTCATTGATTTCTCCTTTCGCATCGTAAGTTATGCGCGTTTAAGCGTTTGTATTATAATCTGCAAAAAATATTTCCCGTAAAGAAAAAGGCCGCTGGCAGCGACCTTGATTTTCTTTTCTATTCTTCCACTCTTCCGGTAATAATCCACGGCGCCGGCTGCTGTTCAAAAGCATTCTTGCCGTTGAGTTTGGAGAGGGAAATTTGAATCACTTCAGCCTCCTTGATTCCGTACTGTTCAAGCAGCTGACGCATAGCGCCGGCCACGCTGAAGTCCAAGGTGTAAATCACCAGATTCATCTTTGGATTCAGTTCCATCAGACAGCCAATCTCCTGCTCCATGCTGGCCGAAGCCGTGAGAAATGCCACTGACGGCGCTGCAAATTCGTTCATGGATTCCTTATCAACGTGGTCGATAACCTGGATATTCCTAAGGTCGAAATAGCTGATGCTATCCTCCATAGCATCTCTGTCCTTATGGGTATATTCCACTGCAATTACCGTTCCTTCGCTGGCAAGAAATGCAGATTCCAGTGCAATACTCTCACCGCCGATAACGCAGACTGTGTCTTCTCTGCCGATCTGCATCTTGTTGAGGATAATCGTACGTATTTCTGCGCCTACCCGTCTGTGGTCCCCCCGCACATTCAGATTCTCAAGTCCGGTCTTATACGTATTTCTGGCGTCAGGGTTTACCACCAGCATTCCTGCCGATTCATTAATGCCCCGGTTGATCATATCGCTGACCTTGTCATGTTTGATCGGTCCCTCCGGTGAAGCCCCCTCATTATACCAAACCTCGCAGTCTCCCAAACCTGCATTCCACATATGATAAAAAATTTCCGGATCGCCGGCCTCCATAAACGCAAGCACCGCCTTATGGGATTCTACCGTGGGAATCAGGTTCTTATTCCGCTTGGTAATGTCCATCATCTTAATCTGCTCCAGGTCAATAGGCGTATTGTCTGCAAAATACTGCAGCCAGGATAAAATAATCTGATTGGTAAAAAGTTGTTTTTCCATAGGTAGCCGTCCTTTCTCCATTTTTATTATTATAGCACGAGCCGACCCAATATGCTATCGCAAAATATGCCCTATGCAATGCGAATTCCATTTTTGCCTATATGTCTCAGTTGGGATTTCCGGAGTCATTCCCATTGCCGGAAAATTATGTACATATGCTGAACACCAAGCCCCGGTCACAGGTCAGCATAGAAACAGTAGAAGACCGGCTGAATATCAGTTCCACCATCAAAGGCGCAGGTATTCAAATCATTGTCATCGAGAAAATGGATCAAGACGAATAATCAAAAGATTTAAAACGCAACAAAAAACCAAAAGGCTCCGCCGCATCGACGGAGCCTTTTGGCTGCGATATTTAATTAAGAAAGAACGTTCAAAAGAATTTGTCTCGTGTAACCCTATCTCCTTTTGACAATCTCAGTATAGCAACAGATTGTGACGATTCTGTTAAGAATGTGTATCGCCGCCGTGTCATTTTTCTTAAGAAAAAATTAATTGCCCGCAGTATCAACCACTATGCTACACGGCATCCTCTACGGAAACCTCCGTTTCCGCGCCGTAGTCTTCTTTCAGCTTTCCGATTTCCAGAAAATGCGGTTGCGCCGTATGCGCTTTCTGCGCCGCTCTGTTTTCCCACTGTTCCCACAAGAATAGATGACTTTCCTGTTCTGCCGGATAAAAATAGGCATATCTGATACATCCGTCCTCCGCTCTGGATTTTTCAGCAGCGCCGCTGGCACAAAGCGCCTGATAAAACGCATCTCTTGTTTCTCGATCCTTCAGCTTGTATGTAACGTAAAAATTAGTCATTACCCTGCCTCCTTCTTTGTCTTTATCTGTTTGTCATTCTAACAGATAAAAACATGGTGTCAATATTATAGAATATTAAACAGCTGCAGTATCGCATTGGCATAAATCTCCGTTATCTTTTTATAATCAGAAAAAGTGTAATGTTCATTAGCTTCATGGGCAAGTTCTTCCTGATTAGGAAATACAGGACCAAAAGCGATGGCTTTCGGAATTGCTCTTGCGTAGGTAGCGCCACCCAAAGCAATAGGCTGAGAAACTTTGTCGCCGGTAAATTGCTGATACACCTTCATTAGCGACTGTACAAGCCGACTGTCTTTCGGATAGAAAATTGGTTCCATACAGACGCCATACTCTACCTTTACCGATGCATCCGCAGCAAGCTGATCAAACCGTTCTCTTATCTCAGCGAAAGATCGTGAAACAGGGTAGCGCAGGTTCAGTTTCATACGAACAACATTTTCCTCCAAAGCCAAAACGCCCACATTTAAAGTTAATGGCCCCGAATCATGGTCTTCCCACTTCATTCCCAGATTCTCTCCGTCATATTGAAGACCGATGTACCGGTCATAGAAATCAATAAAATTTTGCCATTCAAATCTTATGTCTGTTTCCTTAGATATGGTTTTTAAAAGTTTCATCAACCAAGAAATTGCATTTTTTCCTTTTTCCGGCGTCATTGCATGAGCCGCTTTACCAAACACGTTAATGCGCAGTCTTCCATTATTTACGGAAGTTGTTGCACGTATATCATGTTTCTTAGCGAATTCGTCAATAAAGACGGTTTCTTTCTCAAATGCATAGTCCTTTGTGCTGAATATGATTTCGCAGCTTGCATTGGCAGGAACAACATTCCCTCGTTCTCCCCCCTTTAACGATATCATTTTAAAGCAAGGAGAGGCAGTCTCTTTTTTCTCATTTCCTACTGATAATGTCAACTCCAGATTAATCAGTCCTTTTTCACAATATACCACAGGAAAATTAGCATCAGGTACAATAGAAAAAGTCGGCAGTTCCGGATTCTGTTCCAAGTAATATTGAATACTATTCCAGTTTTCCTCTTCATCTGTTCCGATAATCATTTTAATTTTTCCGTTTTCCGGAATATAGTGATTCTGCGCCAAATACTTCATCGCATAAAGGGCACAAATCATCGGTCCCTTATCGTCGATTGCGCCTCTTCCATATAATTCACCGTCTATCACCTCAGCTTTGAACGGATCAGTGATCCATCCGTCACCGGCATCCACCACATCCACATGGCACAAAAGCCCTACAATGTTTTCTCCTGTACCGGCAATAATTTCTCCCACATGGAAGTCGTAATTCTTCGTTTCAAGACCTAACGCTTTTCCTTTTTTCAAAAGAAATTCTAAGCCTTTCTTTACCTCCTGACCATAGGGCGCCTCCTGTTCCCCCTGTTCCGATGCTCTCGCTATGCTGGGAATTGCAATAATATCTGCGATATCCCTGAAAATTTCCGTTTCATTTTTTTCATAAAATTGTTCAAACAGCTTGTCCATTTCCTTACACTCCATAAAGTCAATACATCTGATAAACATGTACCAGATGTATGACCGACCACTTTATTTTTCATTTTTGCTAAAACATTTTTCCAAAATAACATAAATAATACCGGAAAATACTATACTCTGTACCAGAACAAGTCCTTGGGTTACAAAGATATTTAGCACAAACCCTGCCAGCCATGCAATAATTCCCTTCCAGCAAAATCCCTCGCGCGGCTTCCAGTTTTTTGCATCACCTTTCATCATAACCCAGTAATCTGCCAGCAAAACACCTGCCATCGGCGAAAATGCCGCGCCTAACCAGGTAATGAACGTTTCGAACTGGTTCATTACACCAAATACCGCAAGCAGCGTTCCGAAAACACCTGCCAGCAGCGTAACTACTGCCCGTTTGTCATCCTTAAGGTTTAATACATTGACAATATCAATTCCCGCCAGATAAATGTTCGATGTATTTGTCGTCCAGGCCGCCAAGATTAATACAATCATGCCTAAAATCGGAAGTCCGATGTCAATCAGCACCAGACTAATATCATGCTGGCCCGCAACCTTTGCCATCAAGATCCCAATGACCAGCATTAGAATCCCGGCAGGCGTAGTTCCCCACAACGTAGCTTTTAATGTATTTTTTCTGCCGGTCTGATACCTTGTTATGTCTGCAGCCGTAGTTACCTGCATAGTTAAAAACCCTGTCGTAAGCGTTACGCCCTGAATAAAGGTCATCGTTGTTTCTATTTCCGTATTTAACCCTTCCGATCCATGTTGTTTCAGCGCCAGAAAACAACCAATAATACAAACGATCAAAAGAGCCGGAACTGCAATAAAATTTAGCTTTCCCATAGCGCTAATGCCATACACTGCCGTTGTCAACATGACGATACCCCAAATTAATGTGGAAACAGACAGTGGTACATCTATGCCAAAAGAGGTCTGCATTAAGTTGCTGAATGCACTGCCACAGACCGCATTGTTCACACCAAACCAACCTACAAGGGATAGCGTTAACAATACACTGACTAAAAACCTTGATCCCAGTTTACCAAAGCAAGACTGCATAACTACACATGACGGCATTCCCAGATCACTTCCCTGCATCGCCGTAAAGCAGGTAAAAAACATAACCAACGCATATCCCGTACATCCTGCAAGAACTGCCTGCCATACCGGCATGGCTAAAGCCAGCAGCCCACCGATGAGCAGGCTCGGCACACAGATCATAATACCGGAATGGATGAAGGCTACTTCAATCCAGCCTTTCCTTTCTTCTTCCGGAACGACAGTTAACGTTGTCGATTCCACTTTTTTTAAATTCTTTTTCATAGAGCTTTCCTCCCACGCATGTCATATTATTGGGTAGATATATCGATAGTTTAATGGTATTGAAAAAACATTTTCACTTAATCGTTTACCGTGCACGTTTTCTTTATCATACTAAAGCGCAAGCCACATTGCTTTATCCTGACTACAAAATCCAATACTGAATCTTGTACACAAAACAAAGCTTCTCTATGTCTGTTCTTTTATAATGGCATCAAAATTCAGAAAATAATAGGAGGTCGAAAATGTACGAATATGAAATGCAAAAAGCTGCTGACACATTAATTCAAAAAATGTTTCAGGTCAAAAAAGGTGAATCCGTTGTCATTACCTGTGATTCACTTTCCTGTATGACTGTCGTTAATGCAGTCGCTTCCAGTGCGCACGCCGCAGGCGCACATCCTATGATCATCAAATTCCCTGCGCCCGATGGAGTTGGTCAGGCTGCGGATCCAAAACTGCCCATGGAGCCACTGACTGCCGCCGTATCAAATTGCGATGTATGGATTGAATTTAATCAGAAATGGTTATTATATTCAACCCCTTATCAGAAAGCAATTTCCGTAAACAAAAAACTGCGCTATATGTGCCTTGTCGAGTTTACGGAAGATGTTATGATCCGTACCATGAGCGATATCGATGTAGAAAAACTATCCGCTTTCATGAACACCGTCGGAGATCTGAACCGGGCTGCAAAGCATATAAGAATGACAACGCCTTCAGGCACGGATGTAACTTTTGAAACGGATGACAGGCATGTGGTCAGCGTAGATACAGGCGATGCGTCTGCCAGCGGCGTTTATATGATGTTGGGACAGCTAAACGTCGTGCCTAAATTCGGTAGCGTAAACGGCACCATCGTTTTTGACGGTACCGTAACACCACCATTTGGAAGAAGCCCCGATCAGCCTATCAAGCTAACTGTTAAGGATAGTGTAATTGTGGATATTCACGGCGGTTCTGACGCAGCAGCATATGAGAAATGGCTGAAGGGATTTAACGATCCCGGTATGTTAAAGATGGCTCACGTTGCTTATGGCTTTAACCCCGGTGCAAAACTGTCTGGAAATGTGGTTGAAGACGAAAGAGTATGGGGCGTAACCGAGTGGGGTATCGGTTATGTGAGCCCTACAATCGGTGGACCTGAAGGGCAGGCCGCTGTATCTCATACTGACGGGATTTGCCTGAATACCTCTGTATGGCTCGATGGCGTTCAGATAATGGATGAAGGCAAAATGACCGATCCAAACCTGGAAGCCATGTACCCTCACGACTGATCCCGTAATAAGCAGAGACAGATTTACTTTCGTGCGTCTGTCTCTTTTCTATTCTCAGTCTTCCTCATTTTGGTTAATGTCATTGCCCCTCCGCTATGCTATAATCAAGGTTAAGAATCCGAATTATTCCCGGCTATAAGGCAATAAACAGCTCGATGCAAGGAGGTCAATATGTTCAACATGTATATTTCTCTGGGAGAGATCCTAAACCACGATTTTTTTCGGGAGGCAAAGGTGTTATGTGGAAGAAACGGTTTAACACATACGGTCAAGCAGATATCCGTATTCGATTGTCTCTATCACCCTCATCTCATTGAGCAGGGAATTCTCCAGCAAGGGGACTTATTTATTACCTGCCTCGATCAGTTTACCAACGAAACAAGTCACAAGCCTGATAATCTGACGGCTTTTTTCGACGCACTGATTAATGCAAAATGCGCCGGACTGATTATTCTTGGAGAGGATGGTCACCACAAAATATCTACAGATATTATCCTTTCCTGTAATAATGCAAGTTTTCCTATCATATACCTGCCTTCAACATTTTCTTATTCGCTCGTCATGAATACCGTAAATCAGTACTTGTCAATTGATAATTATAACGCCTTTAACAAATTGAAGATCGACAAAATATTGCTGGGAAATAGTAATACCGCAGAAAATCTGGATTTGCTGTATTCAATAAAGCCATCCGTCTCTGCCTATGTCCAAGCGGTCTCTGTGACCGGCGAGTTTAACTCTTCTTTCTCGAGAAACGAACTTTACTTAAAGCTTCTTCATCAAGATGAAAGCATTTGTATAATCGACAGCAACCGCACGATGATCATTCTCAGCGCAGAGGATCGAAATAAATTAAGTCAAAAAACCAATGCAATGATCAGTTTGATGAAAAACTATATCCATGTAAAATACACCGGATTCAGCAGGGTTTATCAGCGTCATGATATCCGTGAGGCGCTGACCGAATGCAGCATAGCGTTACAGACCGCCATTGCCATGAAAATTGAATCTCAGATCTATGATCCCCTCAGCAGCATGCAGCTGCTTCTAAGCCTTAGAGGCGCAAAATCCGCCGATGATTTTTATCAGAAATACGTAGAAACCATTTCACGACACGTCTCCTCCGGATCAGTTTCAGAGATATTACATACCATCGAAACGTTTGTCGCCTACAGCGGTGATTATCAGGCAGTAGCTGACCAACTAAGCCAACACATCAATACCATTAGATACAGAATCAACAAAGTCAAAGAAGCATTGGGAATGGAGTATGACACGATAAAGTTTTATGAAACGATTGCTATTGCATCAAAGCTAAGAACAATTCTAAACAAAGAAATATAACACGCAAAATCTGCCAACAAAATAGAGCCTCGCCCAGATGAAATTCTGAATGAGGCTCATTTGTTTTGCCGCTATTCTGCAAGCTTTTCCGGTTTATCCTTCAGAACTAACGATCCCAGAATCAGAATGCCTACTGATGAGAACAGACCGATGAACACCGGATCGCCCAGGAATACATCATATCCTACGGTGAAGAACAATACTGCCGGTACAACTGCACCTGCAATAATGGAAAGGGTTACTGCAGTCTTTGAAGTTTTCTCTCTGAAGTAAAGAGCTGCCACCAGCGCAGGTACAACGGAGGAACCAATGATAGAAAATACCATTGACAGATAGCCCAGCAAGCTGGAAATAAACAAGGCAATCAACGCACCTACAATCCCCAGTGCAACGGTAAGTATCGGCAGAGATTTATGAATCTTTTCATCAGACAAATCAGGTTTGATTACTTTTCCGATGTCGTACATAATATGGGTCGTTGCCAGAATCAAGAAGGAGTCAAAAGAACTCATAATTGCTGCAATCATACCTGCAATCGCAAGTCCCTTTACAACCGGAGGATAGTACTGTACAATCATCATCGGCAGCGCAGAGTCAGCATTTTCAAGTCCCGGAACCAGTACATGCGCAGCGCCTCCGATCAGAAGCAGAGATACCGCAAACCCAAAGGCGATAAATCCGGAAATTGTAAAGGAAACAGTAGCCGTTTTATCATCTTTTGCAGAAAGGGCTCTCTGCGGCATAGTCGGGTCCCCAGGGCTTGCCAAGACATAAGATAACGCCAAACCAATCATTCCGGAGCTTACACCATTTGCCAACGGATTAGTCAAAGTAAGACCCTCTGATGCATAGGAGGCCGTTATCACATCTATTCCTCCTGCTGCCTGAATACCGATAATCGGTCCCAAAACGAATATACCGACAATCATGATAACCAGCTGCACGGTGTCAGTCCATACAACAGCAAAGAAACCGCCCATTGCTGTAAATGCAATCGGAATCAGTACGGCAATCAAAGTCGCAAGTTCCATGGAGAGATTCAGAGAATCCCCGAATACATAGATGATAATCGTTCTCAGACCCGCAACATTGATCG
This sequence comes from Emergencia sp., assembly GCA_036305845.1. Classification (GTDB taxonomy): domain Bacteria; phylum Bacillota; class Clostridia; order Peptostreptococcales; family Anaerovoracaceae; genus Senimuribacter. The sequence continues at coordinate 6,005 of JAXKAR010000049.1, read as the reverse complement.
CTACCAGCGAAGCTGCGTAGATAACTACAACAATTGCGCAGGCAAGCCTTGCATTGGTACCAAAGGCCGAAGAAATCGCCTCCGCCAGAGATCTTGCGCCGGTTTTCCGCAGTCGTTTACTAAACAGTCCCATCAGAATCAGACCAAATCCAAATCCGAAGTAAATCCAAAGAAGCGTTCCCCCCGCTCCATCCGTATAAGAACTTCCTGCTGCACCCATCATCATGCCTGAACCGACCATGGTTGCCATAATCGTTCCCGTCAGCGCAAACTTGTTAAATCTCTTTCCTCCCAAAATAAAATCATCCATGGAGTTGATTTTTCCTTTTGATACTACACCTATAGCCAGCATACTGACCACGTATATAATTAATACGATAATATCTGCTATACTCATTTTTTTCTCCTATTCTTCTGCACAGCACACGTCACTCCTTATCGCGTCCCGCGTCCGTCCTATAGCTTATTGGAATACTGTCACTCTCTCCATTCAGTTAAAGGTTTCCGAAAAGGCAATCTTGTCCGTCATCAATCCTTTAACATCTCTGTAATTGCATAATTCAAAATGCTCGGCGTTCTCTCGTAAAGATCTTCTTTCAGCACCCGTTCCGTCAATTTATGAAAATCCTTTCCCCATGGTCCGATATTGACGCATGGCATAGAGATTTCAGAAATCGCATCAATTGGAAGACTGTAGATTTTTCCGAAAAACGGCATGTTTTGTTCCAAACTGTCCTTTAACGCCTCACCACCTGCTATACCGGAATAACTCAGATCAGAAATGCCGGTATAGTAGTCCTCTCTGATATAGTTCTGTCCGTAGGTCTCTCTGACAAAATGATTGAGCGTATGATAAAGGCCTCTAACTTTTTCGCTGCACGTCTCATCATTGATAATATTGGCCACATTCGGATAATACGGAGGCATTAGCCCGATTACAACCCGTGGTGATAAATCGTCTATATAGTCATAGACAAAATCAACAAGAGCAAAATTTGTCATAATCAGTGAAGCTTCCCCGGCGGACAGCAGTCTTTGAATTTCCTCTATTTTCTCCGCATATCCCCGACGGAATTCTTCGCCGTGGTTACTCAGCGCCTCTTCATACAGCTGTCCAAAATCGACCACCTTTACCTGCCACGGAAGCAATTTTTCCGTCTGTCCACGCGCCTTCAAAAACCGTGCATAATTTCGGTTCATATCAGAAAGCACACAGGCAAATGCTTCTTCACAGATTCGTCTGATCTTTTCCATTACCGCTTCCGGCGTCTGATTCAATGTCAACACGCTGAGACATCCGGTTACAGTTAAGGGCATCGAGACATCATAGGCCTGCTTATTCTCTCTGAGATAAAGCCAGGTGGGAGGCGGCGCGGCCTCTGCGCCAACCACATCCGAAAGCTCCATATTCACTTCTGTACGTCGTACAATCTCAGCCGCAATATTGGTTGGATTCAAACCTTCAAATACCTTTCCCGCATGAGCCAGACTCCCACGCACATATACATAAGGCATGACCTTGCCGATAGACCCAAAGGAAAATACACCTTCTTCCGGCATTCTCCGCTGATGCGGTTCACTGTTAATCATCAACCGATATTCCAAATTGTATTGCTTTTTCAGTTCCGCTAAAAGCTGCACCGCAGCCCGCATTCCCGCCGACAGGTTTTCTTCATCCGGCAGACCTAAAACAATCACATTCCCGGGGAACTCGTCTTCCTTGCTGTATGCCGTCAAAAGCGCCATTTGGATTGCTCCGCCGCCCTTCATATCACAAACTCCACGGCCAAACAGATATCTGCCGCTTTCAAAGTCAGCTTTTGCTTCCGGCGCAAGGGTATCTTTTATCTTTGCAAGCTGCCCATAAAGCTGATCCGGGGAAAACGCATAGTCCTTCAATAATTTGAAATCTTCAACGCCCACCACATCGTTATGGTGAATCAAAACAACCGTTCCGTTTCCTTTTCCTTTTACCATGGCCCAGACTGCCGCTCTTCCATGCCGGTCATCAGAAATCTCATATGCGCCATACAGCTCTCGATGGCGCTGAAAATATTCCTGTTTTCCGAAATAGTCGAGGAAAAAATGTTCTGCCGTTTTCTCTGATGGTGAATCCGTAATACTTCTGCAGCTTACATAGCCGTATAAAATTTCTTTTATCGTCTTTGCTAAATCAGCCATCCTTCTCCCTGCCTGCTTACAATCTGCAAACCGGACAGGTCAGACAAGTCGGTCCGCCTGTTCCTCTGTAAGACAGTTCCTTTCCTTCATATGTCATAACTTCTACACCCGCATCCCGCATCTTCTTTAAAATGTCAGGATTTCCGTCAATGGCGATACATTTTCCCGGTTCAATGCACAAAACGTTGGTTCCTAAGTAATCGTATTCTTCATCACCACATTCGATAAGCTGTATACCTCTTTCCAGCAGATATTCGCGGAAAAATACCGGCATGAACTTAGAATAAACCACTGCCTTGTCTGTATCCACAAAGCTGATGATGCTCATCAGGTGCAGACAGCAATCTTCACCGTCACCATGAGGCATAGGAACGATGATGTACTCGTCGATGATGTCTTTTGTCATTTCCTTAAACTGGCGAATGCCTTCATCATTGGTTCTGTATCCCCGTCCGATAGCCACGGTCTTTTCATCAATCCACAGAACATCGCCGCCTTCCATCTTGCCCGGGGCTTTGATCTCTCCCAATGTAGGAACGCCATTAGATTCCAGATATGCTCTTGTCGCAAGGTACTCACGGCTTCTCAGCGCTTTACCCATCGGAAAGTAGATCGCGCCCTTGCTGGTGATTTTCAGCGGATCGTGGGTATAGATAGAGTCAAGGCCTGTGCGGTCATCCTGCTCCAAACAGTACACGTTAGGGATATTGTCTCTGAGAAACTTCTCGAAAACAGCGTATTCCTCCAGAACCTTTTCATAGTCCGGGCACCCAAAATATTTAAACTCTTCCCAAGTGCGATCAAGATTTTCCTGGCTGATAAACGCCGCTTCCGGTTTCTTAATTAAAATTGTGTCGATTTTTCCGACCATTGACTGACATCCGTATTTCATGTCGTATCCTCCTTTGTCTTTATTACTTACTATTAAGTAGCAATAATCATGCCAAGCAAAAAACGGCCATTTCAGCCGTTTAAAGTGCTAAAAAATCACCATGCGAAAAAAAATTTTCGCATGGTGAAAAAAATTTTGCATATCTGCTTTAAGGTTTTATCCGGATATGATATTTTTCCAGCTTATAGTTCAATGCCTGTCTGGTGATGTTCAGCGCTTTAGCCGCTTCTGTCACAGAAGAAGTTGTGCAAACAGCCTGCTGAATCAGTTTTTCTTCGAACTGTGCCACCACATCAATAAGCGATACGCCTTCATTTAGCATCTCCATCCAGCCGGTCATTCCGGCTTCTGCATCTGCCCCACTTTTTTCATACAACAACCGCTCCGGAATATCCGATACTGTGATTTCGTCGCCTCTTGCCATATTGAATCCGTATTCGATGGCATTACGAAGCTCACGGATATTTCCCGGCCAGGCATAGCTATACAAAAGCTTTTCTACAATCTCACTGCAAGCTTTTATATTTTTCCCCGTTTTCTCATTATACACTTTGATAAAATGAGCCACAAGCGGTCGAATATCCTGTTTCCGCTCTGCCAAGACAGGCAGGGTAATTTCTATGCCTAATCTGTAGTACAGATCTTCCCGGAGTTTTTTCTGTGCAATTTCTTCGCCGGGATCTGTATTCATCGCTGAAATGACCCGGACATTCACCTTGGTCTCTCTCTCATCCCCAATGCGGCGCAGCTTCTGCTCTTCCATCACCTTTAACAGTTTCCCCTGCAATCCCATATCCATGGAATTGATTTCGTCCAAAAATAAGGTTCCGCCATCAGCCATCTCAAAAAGTCCTTTTCGATCAACTGCACCGGTATAACTTCCCTTGGACGTGCCAAAAAGCGTACTTTCAAGCAGGCTTGCCGGTATCGCCGCACAGTTTTGCGAAATGAAAGGTCCCTTTGCCCGCGGACTGTGAGAATGAAGAGACTGGGCAACCAGCTCTTTTCCGGTTCCCGTTTTCCCTACAATAAGAACAAAAGATTCGCCTTCCGCAATCCGTTCTACCTGTTCCTTGATTTCTATCATTCTGGGGTCTTGCGTAACAATGTCCTCCAAAGTGTATAATCGATCTTCGCTCTGAAGTCTGCTTCTATGCTTTTGCGTTTCTGTGCGGTATGGGCGTCCATCACGATCCAGATACAAGACGCCTTCTATCGCACCGATAATCTCCCCGTCCCGCTCGATAGGATAAGTGCTGCTGAATAAAGTCATCTGCCTTCCGTTGAAGTCAGTCAGCTCCTGCACTTCCTCAATTACCGGCCGTCCAGTTCTGATGGCTCTGAAGTGGCTGGAGGTTTCCTCAGTAAGCTCCGGATACACCTCCAAAATGTTCCTGCCCGTATAATCTTCGTTTTTCAGTGTATTGTCTCTGTGATCCAGCAATGCTGCATACTCAATCACACCATCTTTGTTGGTAATAAGCACAGAATCTATCTGTTCATACATCCCGGCAATTTTCTCAAGTATAAGAGTCTGCATATTCTCCCCTCCTCAAGTTACGACCTCACCTTTAGCGGCACATTTTCCAAATGTACTGTATATTATACACTATCCACCGATAGAATTGAAGAGGTATTATCAAAGATGAAAATTAAAGAGCCGCTCTCTTTGAGGAGAACAGCTCTTGTACATACATATAGATCTGTACCGAAGCCAGCGATTAACGCTTGGAGAACTGGGAAGCTCTTCTTGCTTTCTTTAATCCGTACTTCTTTCTTTCCTTCATTCTTGGGTCTCTTGTTAAGAAACCGGCTGCCTTCAGCGGCGCTCTGAAAGCGTCCTTGTCAGCCTGGCACAGAGCTCTGGAAATGCCGTGTCTTAAAGCGCCCGCCTGACCCGTAAATCCGCCGCCTCTTACAGTAGCGATTACGTCAAACTTGCCTTCGCATCCAGCGATTTCGAAAGGTCTCTTTACTTCTCTCTTAACGATTTCCATACCGAAGTAATCTTCTAAGTCTTTCTTGTTTACAGTGATTTTTCCAGTTCCAGGGATTAATCTAACTCTAGCAACTGAATGTTTTCTTCTACCTGTACCCTGGTATTGTAATTTTGCCATGGTTTATTCCTCCCTTTCCCTAAAATTCCAAAGTTTCCGGTTTCTGAGCAGCGTGTGCATGTTCAGGTCCAACGTAAACTTTTAACTTCTTAAACATCTGTCTGCCGAGTTTTCCATCTGGAAGCATGCCTTTAACTGCGTGCTTGATGATTTCTTCCGGCTTCTTAGCCTGTAACTTTTCGAAAGTCAGTTCTCTCAGACCACCTGGATAACCAGTGTGTCTCTTATAGATCTTTTCTTTTCTCTTCTTACCGGTTACTTCGATTTTCTCAGCGTTGATCACGATAACATAGTCGCCGCAGTCAACATGAGGTGTGAAGGTCGGCTTGTTCTTTCCTCTCAGAACAGTAGCAACTTCGGATGCCAGTCTGCCCAGAGTCTTACCTTCTGCATCGACAACGTACCACTTACGTTCTACTTCTGCAGGTTTTGCAATGTAAGATTTCATTAAATTTCTTCCTTTCTACCTACTAAGATACCTCTTACTTGTATCGTTTTCGGTGCTGCCTACTGGGATTGTTATCCAATCTGTTTCGGCATGACTAAAATAACATTTAGCTTGCAGCGCTGCCGGACCAAAAGTCCTACGCATACAAATCCGCTGTGTAAACACAGTGCACGACTATTATATAGTAAAATCCGGGAGATTGCAACAGTTTTTTGCAATGATTTAATACAACTGAAGTGAAAAGTTTATTTCCATTTTAAATAGAGCAAAGTGGATTTTAGTCTTACACCTTTTTCCACTTTCATAAATGTTGCATTTAGCCTTACAATTATGATACCTGACAGCCATTGGAAAGGCAGGTATATTT
>JAXKAR010000048.1:0-129368 GCA_036305845.1 Emergencia sp. | reverse complement strand
GACCCATGTTAATGCTCCTTTCTTTTGATAAAATGCAGTTGGCAGACCGCACTTTTATCTTAAGTTAGGTTGCATTACTGGTCAAATGCATAGCATCCATTGAACCCCGCGTCTAACACGGGGTTTTCTTTATACAAAGAAAAAAGGCGTCTTTAAGGGTGTAAAACCACTTAAAGACGCCTTTGCCTTCAACAGCAAAATTTTATCACGATGAAATAGTATTGTCAATACATTTTAAGTGATTATTTTATGGCATTTTCTTCCGAAAGTCGTAGAAAAAGCTTGAAGGTGTGGTATAATATTATGTTATTTGATGTTAGAGGTCTTAGCCACAAAATGCTGAAGCAGATGTATGTGGCAAATCAAAGGAAAGAGGTAATCTTATGAAGTATTCAAAGGACGAGGTAAAACAGTATGTCAAGGAGGATGATGTAAAATTCATCAGACTTGCTTTCTGTGATGTGTTCGGAAAGCAAAAGAATATATCTATTATGCCGGAGGAACTGGATCGGGCCTTTGAATACGGCATCGCTTTTGATGCATCTTCTGTCGAAGGCTATGGAGATGAAACACATTCGGATTTATTTCTCAAACCGGATAGTCAGACTTTAATGGCACTTCCTTGGCGCCCGGAGCACGGTAAGGTTGTCAGGATGTTCAGTGATGTTACATATCCATCCGGCAAACCTTATGAATGTGATACCCGCTATTTGTTAAAAAAGGCAATGCAGACTGCTGATGATGCAGGGGTGTCTTTCTACTTCGGTGCAGAGCAGGAATTCTATCTCTTTGAACTGGACCAAAACGGCAAGCCTACAAAAACACCTTATGATGATGCCGGATATATGGATGTCGCTCCTGAAGACAAGGGAGAAAATATCCGTCGGGAAATCTGTTTAACTTTAGAGCAAATGGGTATCCGTCCGGAAAGCTCTCATCACGAAGGCGGACCGGGACAAAACGAAATAGATTTCCGATACTCTGATCCGCTTACCGCCGCAGACAATGTTATGACCTTTCAAACGATTGTCAAGACAATCGCTCACCGTAACGGACTCTGTGCTGATTTTTCACCTAAGCCGCTTGAAAATTATCCGGGCAACGGTTTCCATATCAATATGTCAATTAAGTCTAAAGACGGCACCGACAATTTGCCTCACATTATCGCAGGAGCCCTTGAAAAGGCATCGGAAATGACAGCATTTCTTAACTCAACAGAAGAATCCTACCTACGGTTCGGACACAACAGAGCTCCTCGCTATATTTCCTGGTCCAGCGAAAACAGAAGTCAGCTTGTCCGCATCCCTGCAGCACACGGCGAATATCGGCGGGCAGAGCTTCGTTCTCCCGACCCGGCAGCAAACCCCTATCTTGCCTTTGCTTTAATCATTTACGCCGGACTATATGGAATTGAAAACAAGCTGGATATGCCGAATGCGGTGGATCAGAATCTATTCAAAGCCAATGCAGATTTCATTTCTACATTACAGAAGTTACCCGATTCTTTAGATGAAGCCTGCTTACTGGCAAAACAAAGTAAGTTTATTGCTGAACATATCCCCGCTGCTGTTTTGGATATTTATTGCAGCAAATAATTATGATCAAATTAATGGAAGGGAGAGAGTATGATATGAGTTTAAAAGAGCGTGTTTACAGCGTTCTCATCGTTTCCGCATCAGAAAGTTTCAATGCGGCAGCCAAAGAACTGCTCCCTCCTTCTGACTACCTACCGGTACATACGGCGACCAATGTCAGCCAAGCAAAGCGATATATTGCATCACGAGGATATGACTTTATAATGATCAACTCTCCTTTACCGGATGAGTCGGGCACTCGTTTTGCTATTGATTGCTGCCGATCACAAACGACTGTCGTACTCCTCCTCTCCCGCTCTGATGTTCACGCAGAGGTACATGACAAGGTCGCAGAACATGGGGTATTTACCATTTCCAAACCAACAAGCAGGAGTATTTTGCTGCAGGCGCTCAGTTGGATGTCCAGTGCAAGAGAACGGCTGAGAAAAATGGAGCAAAAAACATCTTCTATTGAGGAGCGAATGGAAGAAATCCGCATCGTAAACCGTGCAAAATGCTTACTTATCAGCGAACTGAAGATGACGGAATCGGAAGCCCATCACTACATAGAAAAGAATGCTATGAATAACTGCATTTCAAAAAAAGAAGTTGCCGAAAACATTATTAAACGCCATTCCTGAGCAAACGGGGTAACCCAAATATTTGCTTCGGTCAGAATTAAAGGTGGTTTTAGAAAATGGAATTTTTCAAAAAAAACGCTGAAATTTCAATAATTTCAGCGTTTTTAATCCTTTTCGGACAAATTATGGTGCGCCTAACAGGATTCGAACCTGCGACCTTCACATTCGGAGTGTGCCACTCTATCCCCTGAGCTATAGGCGCATATCTGTTATAGTATACCACATAAACAACAATTGGTGAACAGTAAAATTCATCATTTTCTATCATTTTTTTACTAAAAGGAAAGCCTGGAGCCGGGGCTTACAGCCCCAGCTTCTTCAATTCCTCAGCAATATATTTCAGTTCTTCATTTCTCTTGGTTTTGGCCGTAGTTGTTTTCACCGTAGGCTGATCAGACAGAAAATACTTCTTTACCATCTTGTATGCAGGCATACTCTTGTTGATATTTTCCATATCCCGATCAAACTGCGCCTTCAGTTCTTCCACATCTATACCCTTTTCCCGGAGATAGTTTTTGTCATAAACCACCTTGGCCCAGAGCACCAGATCATTTGTCTTTTCCCTGGTAAAAACCATACTCTCTTCCACATAAGGCAAGATATTTATCTGGTTTTCGATTTCTTCCGGATAAACGTTCTTGCCGTTTTTCATGACGATCACGTTTTTCTTTCTGCCACAGATGAACAAATAGCCTTCTTCGTCAAAACGAGCCAAGTCACCGGTGTAAAACCAGCCGTCTTTCAGCACTTCATCAGTGGCTTGCCGGTTATCATAATAACCCAGCATTACATTGTCACCTCGGACAACCAGTTCTCCAATGCCCTCTTCGTTTGGCTCCAGAATTTTTCCCTCTACGTTAGGCATTAGCTTGCCTGCTGATCCCGGTTTTAAGTATCGATAAGACTCACTGGAAATCGTCGGAGAAGTCTCAGTTAGACCATATCCCTGCACCGTAAGTATACCGAGCTCATTGAATCCACGTGAAACTTCTGGATCCAGCGCAGCTGCGCCATTAATCACAAACCGCATCCGTCCACCCAACTGATCGATAATTTCCTTAAACAGCTTTCTTCTGAGATTGATACCTACCTTGTCACTGAGGCCACAAATTTTCTTGGCGAACTCTACTTTTTTCGTCATCCCCTTTGCTTCAATACCCTTGTTTATTTTTTTATACATGTTTTCTAAAAGCAAAGGTACGCTCATAATCACGGAAACACCGTATTCCTGCAGGTTTGCAGAAATGTATTTGAGTCCATCGCAAAAAGTATTCTTCATCCCCTGGGACAAAAAAGTTAAAAGCCCGGACATACCATAACAGTGATGCAACGGCAGAATCATCATATTCACGTCATCAGGGAAAAACAATTCCTCACAATTCATGCCATAATTGCAGCTCATAAAGTTTCTGTGCGAAAGCATAACCGCCTTTGACTGCGAAGTTGTACCCGAAGTAAACAACAGATAATTCATCTTGTCCGGATCGATTTCCGCATCCAGATAGTCTCTGCATCCATCTTCCACCAGTGCCTGTCCCTCATCAAGAAGCTCCATCATGGTTACCCCGACCTCCGAGGAAAAGTCCATGGAAATCAGAAGTGAAAGAGAGGTTGTCTTTTCAGCAAAAATTTCTTCGATTACCTTCGCTTGTTTTTTATCGTAAAAGATAACTTCTGCACCGCTGCGAACAAGACAGCTCACCAGTTCCTCCTTCTGCAGCGCCTTATCCAACGGTACAGTAACGCCTACGCCACAGCTTGCAGCAAAATAGGCAAGGCACCAAGAATAGCTGTTTTCACCAATTACGGCTACCGACTTTCCCTGATATCCTCTGTGAACAAGCGCCGTTCCCAAATGCCCCATAGCCTCAAAGAGTCTGCTATAGGTAGTCTCAATATAATTGACTTCTTTGGTTTTTCTGTCCTTAATTTTTGTGACAAAAGCAACTCTGTCACCATACTTTTCTGCGGAGACCTGCAGAAGCTCTCTCAGATCTCTAAACTGAGAAAATTTCTTTTCTAATTTATAATCTTTCATCATCTTCCTCTATAAAATATAACTCTCTTATATAAGGGTATTACTTCTTCTCTTTACGCATGGGCTATATCTGTAAACTGAGAGATCTCTCTACTGGTCGTACACAAATCCTCCAGAGACAGGTCATGGAGATCTTTATGACCGGTTATCCTTGCAAATATGCGAAGCTCTTCTGCACTGACATTAAGGAAATTCGCTACTCTCTGAGCCGCAGCTTCTTCCTTCAACTTCTTTCTAAGCTCTGGATCCTGGGTAGCAATTCCTACCGGACAATTGCCGCTTCCACAAATGCGATACTGCTGGCAGGCAGCTGCAATAAGCGCTGCAGAAGCAACAGCAACAGCATCTGCGCCCATAGCGATAGCTTTTGCAAAGTCGGCAGAAACACGTAATCCGCCGGTAATCACCAGGTCAATATCTGCTCCGACTTTGTCCAGATATTTTCTGGCTCTGTGCAGGGCATATACGGTTGGCACACTGGTAGCCTCCCTTAGAAAAAACGGACTGGATGCGGTTGCGCCGCCTCTGCCGTCGATGGTAATGAAATCAGGCTCTGCAAAGACGCAGAATTCCAAATCTTTTTCAATCTTGCCCGCTGCAATTTTAATGCCGATAGGACGGCCGCCGGAACGCTGACGCAGCTGACTGACCAAATTTTTCAGGTCTTCCTTACTGTTAATTCCCGGGAATTTAGAAGGACTCTGTACATCTTTACCAACTTCCTTTCCCCGAATAGCCGCAATATCTGCCGTCACCTTTTCTCCCGGAAGATGTCCGCCCATGCCAGGCTTTGTTCCCTGACCGATTTTAATCTCGATAGCATCAGCTTCCTTAAGGTTCTGATCTGTTACACTGTAAAGGTTTGGCACATATTCGAATATGTACTTATATGCCGCTTCTTTTTCGGAAGGCAGAATACCACCCTCTCCACTGCACATGGCAGTCTTTGCCATAGCGCTTCCTTTGGAAAGCGCCGTCTTCGTCTCTGCTGAAAGGGCGCCGAAAGACATATGAGATATATAAATCGGACTTTCCAACACCATAGGCTTTTCTGCATGTTTTCCGATTACCGTTTGAATATTCACCGCTTCACCATCGCTAAGGGGCGCAGGGTTCAGCTGAGCGCCAAGAAGGAGAATATCGTCCCAGCCCGGCATAGTCATCTGGGTACTCATCGCTGCATGGAGTATTTCTCCGGAAACTGCCATTTCGTGAATCTGATCCATATATCGTACCGAGCTGTCATACTTCATTGTAGCAGAATCATAAGCAAGACCTTCTGCTTCCTCGAACACAACCGGTTTGACCTCTTCCGCCGGCGCAGCAGGTTCCCCTTCCATTAATTCAAAGTTTTCTGCCGGCATACCGCACATATAGCAAGTTTCTACCTCGCTAATCGATTTACCTTCCTTTTCTTCATCGAATACGAATCCGCAAATTCTACACTTGTACTTCGCCATTTTTTCCTCCTCTTCAATCACTTCCGTTAATCTTTGTTGATTTCGGTAAAGCCTTTACCACTACCCCAAACCGTGTCAACATGAACCACGGTAACAAAAGCCGTCGGATCTGCAGCCGCCAGAAACTTTTTCAGCACCATACTTTCCCGCGGGGAGCACAGCACCACCAGTTCCTTCCTCTCCTGTCCGGTAAATTCACCCACAGACTTTCTGCTGGAAACACCTCGATTCAGCTCCTTCATCACAAAGTCGATGGTCTCTGCCGGTTTAGCCGTCAATATATTAACCTGAACGATTTTCGTTTCGAAACCATAGATGATAAAGTCTACCATCTTGGATGCGATAAACTGCGTAACCAGCGCATACAGCGCAATATTTCTACCGTAAATAAACGCAGAGATAACAATAATCACCGCATCCAGCAGAAGCAGTATCTTACTGATATCCATCTGTGGAAAAAATTTTTTCTTAATCATCTTTGCGATAGACTCGGTACCGCAAAAAGCGTATCCTCTCCAAAACACGATACCGTTGCAGACGCCGGAAAATACACCGCAGAAAATAGCCGCTAAAATTACATCCTTTTCTTCCAGCAGTTGAAAATCAGCAAGCTCAAGTACAAACAACACCGCCGGGTACATGATGGTCACGACCAGAACCTTCTTGGCCTCTTTCAGCCCCATGGTGATAAGTACAACGATTAAAATGACAAAAGCGCCTGCATAATAAGCAAGGGAAAAGTTAATATCCACAAAGGCCTGCAAAATTCTTACCAGCCCCGTAAGTCCGCCGCTGGTCAGTCCATTGGGAATCATCACCGCTGTAGTTGCGAAGGCACCTACTACACAGGCGGCAATCAAAAACAGATAATCCAGTACCCTGGCCTTCAGTGTTTCTTTCATAGGTCAATCCTTTCAAATACCGTATTGCCAAAGACATCGGTAATCTTAATGCAGATGCTGTTTTCACCTGTAATAATATGCTCACAGACGGTCTCTAATTCCGCCTTGTTTCTGACAAAAATCATATCAGGACGATGAACCCCGTCTTTGTAATGAAAATCTACACTCCAGCCTGCAACCATCTGCAGAGAATCTTCTTTCATTACACGTTTTACGGTTTCCTTTGCTTTATCTTCTACAAGTTTTCCCAGTGAACGTTCTTTCAGAGACATCAGACAAAGGCGTATCAGCTTTTTCTCTGAGCCTGTAATTTCTTCAATGGTCCATTCCACCTGAACATGAATGGTTGATTTCTGCTGAGGCGTCAGACCATATACCCGAAAGGAGGCCTTCTGCTTTGCCAATCGGCTGATGGTGCTCTCCACAGCCAAAGCGCCTAAATCACAGGCGATAAACGCTCTTCCCATTCTGTCTGCTACTGCCGGAAGAGTTCCGCTCCCACAGAAAAAATCTGCGCAGAGATCTCCTTCTGCTGTACAGCTTTCTATGATTCTCTCCATAAGCTGTTCCGGTTTCTGGGTGGCATAGCCGGTGCGCTCACTGCTGGTTCTGCCTACCATATCAATGGACCAGACATCCTTCATATTGACCATGGTATACCAGCCCAAATCATCCTTATACTCCTTAACACCTTTGAAACGGTACGGCTTGTACTGTCTGTTGTAGGATTTCTCCTGCAGGGGATAGAACTTATACTTTCCCGTTTTACTGTAAACTAAAATTGTATCGTGCTTTCGCGAAAAGTGACGCTTGCTGGTGCCGCCGGATTTGTAATTCCAGATGATTTCGTTGACAAAGTTTTTTTCTCCGAAGACCTCATCCATGATAACTTTTGCATAATGAACCACATGCCAGTCCAGATGGAGCCAAATCAGCCCATCGTCAGCTAAAAGATCTTTCATCAGATAAAGACGAACCGTCAGCATTTTCAGATACTCGCTGAGTCCTTTTTCCCATTTATCTCCGTAAGCCTTGTGTCTGATGTTTTCCTCTCCTGCTTTGACCACCGCATCGTAATCCGCTTTGGAGAAAAAAGGCGGGTCAAGATAGATTAGCTTCAGCTTTCCCGCCATATCGTAATCTGTAAGCAGCGATTTCATCACGGTTTTGTTGTCTCCAAGGCAGAGAAGATTCTTCTTCCCTTCCTGATTTGAGGCTCCGCCTATCTCTTCTGACAAAATCAGCGGTTTAGCCTTTGCGTTTTGATATTGTCTTTGACTTAGACTGATGATTTTTGCGAATTCTCTGATCAGACTCATGGTTTTTCCCTCGCCTTTCTCCAAGCAGCGTGCCCAGCAGATCTTCTCTGCCGGCTTTTTTCAGCGCCTGGCGCACTGTATTTCTGTTTTCCGGTCGATTATAGTGAATCAACGCTCTCTGCATCTTTTTTTCGGAAAGGTCTTTTGCCACGTAAACCGGTTTCATGGTAAACGGATCCTTTTCCGTATAATACATACAGGTAGCCAAAGTTCCCGGCGTTGGATAAAAATCCTGTACCTGGTCAGGAACAAAGCCATACTCTTTCAGAAACAATGCAAGTTCAACCGCATCCGCAAGGCGGCTTCCCGGGTGGGAACTGATCAAGTAAGGAATCAAATACTGTTTCAGCCCCAGCTTTTGATTCGTCTTTCTGTATTTCTCTGCAAAATCCAGGAAAACCTGTTTCTCCGGTTTTCGCATATAGTATAAAACTCTATCTGAGATATGCTCCGGCGCAACCTTCAGGGTTCCGCTGATATGATATCTGCATAATTCCTCTATAAAGGTATCATCCCTATCCGCCATCAAATAGTCATATCGGATACCCGATCGGATGAATACCTTCTTCACCTTGTCCAGACTGCGAACGGCCCGAAGCACATCCAGGTAATCGCTGTGATCGACATCCATATTTTTGCATGGCGCCGGATAGAGACAGTCTTTGTTCTTGCAAACGCCGTGCTTCAGCTGCTGCTTACAAGCCGGCGCTCTGAAGTTTGCCGTCGGTCCGCCTACATCGTGAATATAACCCTTAAAGTCGGGCTTTTCTGTCAGCGCAGCCGCCTCTTTGACGATAGCGTCCTTGCTCCTGCTTCTGACCTGCCTCCCCTGATGGTAAGTGAGGGCACAGAAACTGCATCCGCCGAAACAGCCCCTGCTGGATACGATACTGAATTTAATTTCCCTGAATGCGGGAATCTCCCCCATTTTTTGATATACCGGATGGGCCTCGTTCTCGAAAGGCAACGCATAAACATCGTCCAGTTCCTGCCGCTCCAAAGGGGGCTGAGGTTGATTCTGCACCACATAAATAGTATCTGTGTACTTTTCGACAAGCCTCTTTCCGTTGATATAGTCGTTGCTGCGATAAGCAAGTGCAAAGCTCCTGCAGTAGGCGTCCTTGTTTTCTGCAATCTCCGCAAAATCAGGCAGCATTACCGTATCCTCGTCCGGCTCAACCTGCTTTACCTTGCAGCAGGTGCCCTTTATCCAGGTAATATCCTTTACATCAATACCGGCTTCAAGAGCTTCTGCAATTTCAACAACAGCCCGCTCCCCCATACCGTAAATCAAAAGGTCTGCTTTTGCATCCAGAAGAATACTGCGTCTGACCTTATCGCTCCAGTAATCGTAATGTCCAAGGCGTCTAAGGCTTGCTTCAATACCGCCAATGATTACCGGTACATCCTTGTAAGCTTCTTTGGCCCGGTTTGCATATACGATAACCGCCCGATCAGGTCGGTTTCCGGAAACGCCGCCGGGAGAATATTCATCCCTTTTTCGCTTCCTTTTGAAAACCGAATAATTGTTGACCATGGAGTCGACCGTCCCACTGTTGACGAGAAATCCCAGCCTTGGTTTTCCGAATCTGCGGAAATCTTCGCAGGACCGGTAATCCGGCTGCGCTAAAACAGCCACCTTATACCCTCGGCTTTCTAAAACCCTGCTGATAATCGCCGTTCCAAAGGAGTGGTGATCCACATATGCGTCACCGGTAACGATGACAAAATCCACCGTTTCCCAGCCTCTATCCTCCATATCCTGTCTGCTAATTGGTAAGAACATTATTCGCTCGCTTTCAATGTTTCTATAATATCTGCTGTAATTCTTCCGGTAAGCCCCCATATGATTCTGCCGTCCACATCGTAAACCGGAATATTCCACTGTCCATTACGCCATTTATATGCCTTGCTGATGCCTATCTTTTCGAAGGGGAAATCCTCCGGAACCTGGGCTTTGACCACCTCGCTGTAAACCTCAGGCTCTGTTTCAAAAAACCTGCGCAGAGGAACCAGAAAAATTTCGTCTACTTCTTCTTTCGCCGGATTTGCCTGACAGTAAGCTTCATAACTGATTTCTCCCAAATAGGTGTACAGTGTATAATTTGCATAGCCATGAAGGATTTTTCCCTGACCGAAAAGCCGGATATCTTCCATAGGAATGCCTACTTCCTCAAAAGTCTCTCTGACCGCACAGTCGGCGGGGCTTTCTCCCGGTTCCATATGGCCTCCCGGAAAACAAATCTCCCCCGGATCTGCCGCCAAATCCTTTGCCCGCACTTCGTAAAGAATATGAATTTCTCCATCTTTTTCTACAAAGGGTACGAGAACAGAAAAATAGCGGTGTCTGCCAATAGATGCACCTGCCGTTTCTGCCAGTTTCTTTTGAATTGTTTTCATTGTCAGGTCCATCTTGCCTCCCACTGTTTTCTTCCGTTTTGGAAGAGAAAAAAATAAGGGCGGATTATTCCGCCCTTGCACTGACTTAATTAAGAATTTCGTATTCTGCGAAATCTACACCGATCATTTCTTCTTTTTCTGCACTTAAGCTGACAACGAAATCCATACCGTAGTTCTTGGAAATGTCCTTCAGTCTTGTCAGGAACTCAGGCAAATCACCTAAGGAGAAATCTGCATGCTTGAGAATGCTGTCAATGAAAATTGTCTCAATATCGTGATCGGAACTGATAATGCCGTAAATAAAGCCTATGTATTCATCGCTGTTGGTAATATGCTCGTATTCTTCCATGCAGACAACTCTGATTCTGTACTTGAGATCGTACATTAATCTTGAATTTTTATTGATGAAGATGATGCTGCCGTTGCTGTTCTCGATCTGCGCATTGGCAAGGTCAATCATCTGTTTAGTCTTTCCTGTTCCTTTATGTCCAATTAATAATTTTACCATTATTATTGTCCTCCCGTTCTTTTATTATTAGTGTTATTATACACTAACCTCTGGTCACATTCAATGGTTTTCGATAAAAAAGCATCGCTCTATTTTGCCAATTGATAAATTGCCTCTGTACAGATGGAAAGCCATGTCTTCAGCCTGGATATTTCCAGAGATTCATCGGCCTGATGCATGGTGTCTTTCTGATCCGGAAGCAGGCAGCCAAAAGCCACACAATTCTCTATAGCTCTGGAATAGGTTGCGCCGCCGGAGGCCATAGGCTGTCCAGCCGTCTCCGGCGGGAACCACATCTATATGTCCCAAAATGCCGATCAGTTCCTCACCCTGACCAAACTCAATATGACCAACGTAGTGATCAAAGTTCTCTGTTCTAAACCCCATGGCCTGACCCATGGAAAGCATTGCATCGAGCGCTTTGGCAGGTCCCTCGCCAAAGGGCTTTCCCGGCTGCGGCTCATCTTCCACACTCTTGATTCTGCAAAGGGCAGAAATATCTCGGGTCAACGGCTCTATGGCCGCATCAACGGTTTTTGTAAACTCCATATATACCCTCTTTTCAACGTATTAACGATTAAACAGCCATTTGAAAAACCATCCGATTACAGCGAAAACAAGGCCTGCAAACATAAATACACTCTGATCCTTAAAAAAGAACAGGGCAAAGCAGACTAATCCAATCCCATAAAATACCGTGGATATCAACAGCTTGGTGTGCTTATTCATAAAACTATCTCCTATTCAGTTTAATCTGTCTCAAGTATATCACTTTTCTTCTGTCTGGACAACCGTAACTGGCCACAGGCCGCATCAATATCACTGCCAAGTTCCCTGCGCACGGTAGCCGGGATGCTTCGTTTTTCCAAAATCTGCTGAAACTCTCCTGCACGCTTTCTACTTACGGTATCAAAACCGGATTCTGCCACCTTGTTCAGCGGAATCAAATTTACATGGCAGAGCATGCCCCGTAGCAACCGGCAAAGTCTCTCTGCGTCATCGTCATCATCATTGACACCATTGACCAGCGTATATTCAAAAGTAATTCGTCTGCCCGTTTTTATTGTATAGATTTTGCAGGCAGAAAGCAAAATTTCCAACGGATACTTCCGATTGATCGGCATCATCGCATCTCTGATTTCATCTGCGGTTCCATGGAGAGAGACAGCCAGATTCACCTGAGGAAAATCCTCTCCAAACCGTCCAATCTCCGGTACTAACCCACAGGTGGAAACAGTAATATTTCTCATACCGATACCCATCCCGTCTTTATGATTAACCAGCTTAAGAAAGCCGGAAAGATTATCGTAATTGTCAAAGGGTTCTCCTGTACCCATAACTACAATATGTCCGATTTTTTCCCCTGTATCTGCCTCTGCCTCCATAACCTGGGATATAATCTCACCCGGAGTCAGATTCCTTTCCAATCCGTTTCTGGTAGACGCACAAAACCTGCACCCCATTCTGCACCCCGCCTGGGAGGATACGCAAATAGAATTGCCGTATTTGTATTTCATAAATACGCTTTCTATGGTCAATCCGTCTGCAAGTTCAAAAAGATATTTTCTGGTACCATCAGTTCTGGATTCCTGGATATCAAGGGCTTTCAGCCTGCCAATACAGGCTATTTGCGCAAGGGAGTCCCTCAATCCTTTTGGTATATTGGTCATCTCCGAAAAGTCTTTTGCCCCTTTTTGTACCCATTTGAAAATCTGTCGAGCTCTGAATTTGGGCTGTCCTATGTCAGACATGAGCTTTTCCAACTCATGAAGCTGTAAATCTCTTAAGTTTATCATAACGCGCTCCTTTAGCAACATTGTATTCCCATTATACGTTTTTCATACCTTTGCGTCAATATATACACATAGCAAAACCCGGAAAGGCACAAAGGCTTTCCGGGTATGTTGACCAGAAACACAAATAGATTCTCTGTCGATCCGATTTCAAGTCTGATCCCCTATAACTCGGTAAATCGTCTTACCCCATTTTTGACTACAAATCGGTATAGTCCCGCCGTACCTACGGCAAAGAAACCCAAGATAATAGCTGTATAAGCCTCTGCACTAATCATATCCATAAATACAAAGATATATAGCAGCACGGGAACGGCAATCGTAGCCATGGCGATGAACATGGACAGAATCGGCGCTGCCCCCTGTTTTACCGCATCGATTTCGTTAATCCAGTCCAGCTTAGGATAAATCAGATTCATGGTGAGGCCCAGATAAGCGTCAAACACGGTAATCAGCACAGGACACAGGGCAATGAGGACTCTTCCGGTAAGGCTCATGTCCAGAGCTATCTCCACAAGGATTACTGAAACCAGAATAAAAGGCAGACTGGCGAAAATATGGACTCCGGCTTTTGCATTAAGCACATCCTTTGTCTGCACCGGCAACGACTGGGAAATCCATAACGTCTTCGCTTCAATGGAAATCATCGGCGCTGAGATAATGTTCATAGACAGTATCAACCCAATGATGGCACAAAGAAGAGCAGTAAAGATTCCCTCATCACCGGCAAGCATAGAAAGCAGCTGTCCAATCATGGCAATCTGATCTCTTTTAATAAACAAGTATCCTGCGCCGATAATCAGGAAGACCAAGCCCAAGGCTGCATTGAACATATACATCGGACTGCTGAGGAAATGTCGCATCTCCTTGCGGCGCAGAGCCGCTTTTACACCGATAGCCTTAACCGACTTCTCCTTATATACGATTTTTTTGCTGCCCTTGTTTGCCGTAGCAATGTTGATAAAGCTCTTTGACAAAATGCCATATACAAGTACGAACGGGATAATACAGCAAAGCAGAAAAATCAAAAATGCAACCGTATCACCGTCTGCAGCGGCGTTGCCCATATAATAGAACGGCGGCAGAGCCTTTCGGATAGCCTGACCGATTGCCTGACCATTTTCGATGAGTAAGGTCACATAGCTCTGCAGACGGAAGCAGACATAAAGGTAAACAAGCAGCAATCCCATCGCCAATATCGTCATTACCACATTTTTCTTTCCAATTTTGGCATCGGCCAAAGCAATGAGCCAGCCGAAAAGTACAGAAATGGTCATCACAATCAGCGGCAGAATCAACAGCATGATGACAAAGTAGAAGAATCCTAACGGGTCGACTTCTCCTTTATACAAATAAACGCCTGCACCCGGAAGCGCCACAAGCAGCTCAAAAATATAGTTGAGCGCCAGAATAGACAGCAATCTGGAAATGAGAATATACCGGACGGGAACCGGCATGGATAGCAGCAAATCGTTATCTTTTGCCTCAAAAAGCTGCTGCTGTGTGACAAACACGCTGCCGATAAAGCACAGTGCAAAGATCATCAGCCCCATAAATCCAAAGTAGAGCCATTCCATACCCAAAGGCGCAAAACCATCATAAAAGCTGCTGAACATGTTGATAAACAGGAATCCAAAAGCGCCCAGGCAGTATATCATCAATAAGGTAAAAAGAATGATTTTTCCTGTGCTGTTCCCCTTTTTTCCTCGGGCAGTAGATGCCGCAAACATGGACTTTAAACGAATTAAAACCAAACGTTTCAGCATATTAACCCTCCAATTCCAGGAAAACATTTTCCAAAGAGGTGTTTCCTTTGACTTCCTCCATTGTACCGGAAGTAATCAGCTTTCCGCCTTTGATAATCGCCACCTTGTCACAGAGTTTTTCTGCAACTTCTAAAACATGGGTGGAAAAGAAGATTGCCCCGCCCTCATCACAGAGCTTACGCATCAGCTGTTTTAAAAGATGGGCCGCTTTCGGATCAAGACCTACAAAAGGTTCGTCCATAATCATCAGCTTCGGCTGATGGATAAGCGCCGCAATAATCGCAAGTTTCTGTTTCATACCATGAGAATAAGCGCTGATTGGCTGCGCCAGATCCTTAGTGATTTCGAATAAATCACCGTATTCTCTGATACGAGCCTGTCTTTCTTCTGCCGGAACCTGATAAACGTCCCCGATAAAATTCAAATATTTGATTCCGGATAAAAACTCGTACAAGTCGGGATTATCCGGTATGTAAGCAATTTCTTTCTTACAAGCCATAGGATTTTCCTTCACGGAAACACCGTCCACCAGAATTTCACCCTCGTCAAAACGAAGTATACCGCAGCAGGATTTAATTGTGGTGGTCTTTCCTGCGCCGTTATGTCCGATAAAACCAAAAATCTCACCCTTCTGGATATGCAGGGTCAAATCATCAACGGCCTTTTTCTCGCCGTAAATCTTCGTTAAATGTTCAATCTTAAGCATCTTAACCTCTTCCCTGACCGCGAGTTTAAATCACGCGGCCTATGTGATATTGTTTTGATATCATACTTATATCACACTTTCTTTCCGTTGTCAATAGAAAACCCTGCGCCTACAGTTTCTCACTGTGGGCGCAGGGTTAAATATTGGTTTTATTTTATCCGGATTATACTCTTTCTACTGCAATACCGGTCTTATGGCCGTTCAGGTCAAATTCCTTCAGACCATCTTTGGCTTCAATAGCAACTGCCAGCGTTTCTTTTTTGATATAGTCTGCAAAAGCATCGATAGCCTTCTGTACCTCTGCATCTGCGCCTACGAAGATTTTAATATTATCCATCATCTCAAAATCTTCCTGCTTACGCATCTGCTGTACCTTGGAAATCAGCTCTCTTGCCAGACCCTCTGTTGCCAGCTCTTCCGTTACCGTCGTATCTAAAATGGTGAACACGTTGTTCTCCATCGCTACGGCAAATCCTTCCTTGGCATTGATTCTCACGTCTACAAATTCCTTTTCGATGTCAAAATCTTCGCCGTCCAGGTTCAGCACAACCTTTCCGTCAGCTTCCATCTTACCTACAAACTCCGCAGCGTTCTCTTTTGCCAGAGCGCCGCCAAAAGCCTTAATCTTACCGCCGAGAACAGGTCCTGCAACCTTAAAATTCGGTTTCAGAGAGAAGTTCATATACTGATCCAGCTGATCTGCAAAGACAACCTCCTTGACGTTGAGTTCTTCTTTAATCAGGTCTGTCAGATCTTCGATAGTTGCCTTGTACTTACCGTCAACCAGAATTTCGGAAAGCGGCTGTCTAACCTTGATTCTTTCCTTTTCTCTGGTTCCTCTGCCCAGGGTAACCAGGGTTCTGACAAGATCCATTCTCTCTTCAACTTTCTTGTCGATTAAAGATTCGTCTGTTTCAGGGAAGTAAGCCACGTGAACGGTTTCTTCGCCGGTCAGATTGGTGTAAATCTCATCGGAAAGGAACGGTGCAATCGGCGCAATCACCTTTGCCACGCCTACCAGCACTTCGTAGGTAGTCGCATATACGCTCTTCTTGTCCTCTGTCATACCTTCTGCGTAGAATCTTCTTCTTGCTCTTCTGATATACCAGTTGGACAAGTCTTCTGCAACGAAGTCAGTAATAGCTCTTACGGTCTTCATATGGTCATAGCTGTCCATATATTCGGTTACATCCTTGATCAGCTGGTTGTACTTGGACAGAATCCATCTGTCAAGCTCCGGTCTGTTTTCGTAAGGCACTGTCAGTTCGTCTGCCTTGATATCGTCCTGATTAGAGTACAGAACGAAGAAGTTGTATACGTTCTTCAGTGTACCGAAGAATTTGCTGACTACATCGATGAGGCCGTCTTCGTCAAATTTGGTCGGCGTCCATGCAGGGGAAACGGAAAGCAGATACCATCTGGTTGCATCTGCACCGTACTTATCGAACAGCTCGAACGGAGATACGGTGTTTCCTCTGGATTTACTCATCTTCTTGCCTTCTTTGTCCAGAATCAGGTCATTAACCAATACATTTCTGTAAGGCGCTTTTCCCATGATAAAGGTGGAAATCGCCATCAGGGAGTAGAACCATCCTCTGGTCTGGTCGATGCCCTCACAGATAAAGTCTGCCGGGAACAGCTTTTCTTCAAAGATTTCTTTATTTTCAAACGGATAGTGCCACTGTGCAAACGGCATTGCGCCGGAGTCGAACCAGCAGTCCATGACTTCAGGAATTCTGGTCATCGGTTTACCGCAGTGCGGGCAGGTAATATGCACATCGTCAACATAAGGTCTGTGCAGCTCGATAGACGTATCGATATCCTCGATAGCCTTGTCGGCCAGCTCCTGTCTGCTGCCGATACACTCCAGGTGACCGCATTCACATCTCCAGATTGGAATCGGCGTACCCCAGTATCTGGAACGGGAAATCGCCCAGTCTTTTACCTCGGAAAGCCAGTTTCCGAATCTCTTTTCTCCAACGAATTCAGGGAACCAGTTTACGGTATTGTTATTGGCAACAAGCTGATCCTTCAGCTTGCTCATCTCGATATACCAAGACGGCTTTGCATAGTAAACAAGCGGTGTGCCGCATCTCCAGCAATGCGGATAATTGTGTTCCAGCTTTGCCTTGGAGAAAATCTTGTTTTCCTGCGCCAGCCATTTGATGATATCAACGTCAAGACCTTCTTCCATAACGAAACGTCCTGCCCAAGGTGTTGCGGTATAACAGCCCTGCTCATCTACAGGCTGCAGCATCGGCAGATTGTACTTACGTCCGCACTGGTAGTCGTCTTCACCAAATGCAGGCGCAGTATGAACAATACCTGTACCGTCTTCTACGGAAACGTAATCCATGCAGGTAACAAAGAACGCCTTCTTATCAGCTTCTACAAACGGCATCAGCTGTTCGTATTCGATATATTCAAGATCAGCACCTTTCATCTCTTCTAAGACTTGGTACTTGCCTTCGCCCAGAACCTTATCAGCCAGAGCTTTTGCCGCATAGAAGATATTGCCCTCTTCATCGCCTTCTGTCATCTTAGCCTTAACATAATCGATATCAGGACCTACAGTCAGTACTGTGTTGGAAGCCAGTGTCCAAGGGGTTGTTGTCCATGCCAGGAAGTATTCGTTCTCGGCATCTTTTCTCTTGAACTTAGCAACCAGGGTATTTACCTTGACCTCTTTATATCCTTGTGCTACTTCGTGTGAAGCAAGACCGGTTCCGCATCTCGGACAATACGGGAGAATCTTGTGTCCTTCATAAATCAGTCCGGCCTTGAAGAACTCCTTCAGAATCCACCAGCCGGATTCGATATAGTCGTTGTCCAAGGTGATGTAAGGGTTGTCCAAATCAACCAGATAACCCATTCTCTCCGTCATTTCTCTCCACATATCGGTGTAGGTAAATACGGACTCTTTACACTTCTCATTAAATTCTTTGATGCCGTAGGCTTCGATATCCTGCTTACCGCTCATATTAAGCTGCTTTTCTACTTCGATTTCTACAGGCAGACCGTGGGTATCCCATCCTGCTTTTCTGTTGACCTGATAGCCTTTCATGGTCTTATAGCGACAAATGGAGTCCTTCAGGGTTCTTGCCATAACGTGGTGAATACCCGGTTTGCCGTTAGCTGTCGGCGGACCTTCAAAGAAAACATATTTTTCTCCGCCTTCTCTTGCGGTGACGCACTTGTGGAGAAGGTCTTCTTCTTTCCATCTCTGTACCTGCTCATTCTGCACCTCTGCTACAGGCTTGTCTGATAGTTTCTTGAACATTGGCTATTCTACTTCCTTTCCTTCTGATCGAATTGGGGTTTTTCTAAAAAAGAAACGTCCCCAATCGAAACGATAATTTTCGATTTAGGGACGATTTATTGTTAAACCGCGGTACCACCCTAACTTGCAGCCTCTATCAAGGCGCCTCTCATTAAGTGTGCGGACTCCGGAGTGATATTCGCTTGCGGCCTCACCGACTGTCTCTCACCAAATGGCAGTCTCTCTGTAAGGGTATTACGCCGGGCTACTGGTTCCTTCAACGTCCGAATATTGAATTTCCAATACTTACGTACCCGAATAGTGTACCACTTTTACCGCCTGAATGCAAGTAGAAAAAATTTCTTTACTCGCCAAAATCTCCAAATAGCCGTCTGCCGGTTTCTACATATTCTTCTGCGCTTTCTCTGATTAGCATAAAGTTCTCCTGGCTGAGTGGCCGAATAGGCTTTGCCGGTCTTCCCACAACCAGCATGCCGTCAGGAATCTCTGTATTTTCGGTAATCAAGCTGCCTGCACCGATGAGACAGTTCTTGCCTATCTTGGCGCCATTCATGACGATGGAACCCATACCGATAATGGTGTTTTCTCCTATAGCACATCCGTGAAGGATACATCCATGTCCCACAGTCACACCATCTTCTATAACAATCGGATAACCGGGATCAGTATGCAAAGAACACTGCTCCTGTACATTGGAGCCCTTTCCTATGATAATCGGCGCATTATCTCCACGAATGGCGGAATAATACAATACTGTACTGTCCTCACCTATCGTCACATCCCCTACAATCACCGATTCTTCGGCAATATGGGCTTTCTTGTCAATTTTTCTATCCATAAATTATTACCTCACTGGAACACAAATGATTTTCAATTATTCGTCAAAAATATTATATCACTTTTCACAGAAATATGTTAGAATTTATCATGATAGGAGGTGAAGATTATGCCGGCGCTAATTCTGCTGGGAATCATTTTCGTTACAGGGCTGTTTATCTATTATCTGGCCAGTACCCGAGCTGACGCACAGCCTGACGACGAGAATATGACAGAGGAAGAACTCAAGAAGGAAGAGAATGTAATCTTCCTCCCAAATGACATCGAAAGTGTCAAAAAAAGACATAGAAATCACAAGAGATAACAGACAAAACACACCTCTTCGGCATAGAGTAAAGAAGAGGTGTTTTTTATGTCTTATAAACAAAACCGAATCAAAAAATCCTTCCGCACAGCCTGCCATATCTCTATGGAAGATCATCCCCACATCGTCATTATGAGCGATTGTCATAGGGGCTGTGGAACCTGGGCTGACAGCTTTTTGCAGAATCGGCCTATTTATACGGCTGCCCTAAAGCACTATTATCGTCAGGGTTATACCTATATAGAGCTGGGAGACGGTGATGAGCTGTGGGAAAACCGACGTTTTTCTGATGTGTACAAAACTCACGAAGAAATCTATCGGATCTTTCAGGCTTACCACGATGCCGGCAGACTTTTCATGGTCTTCGGCAATCATGACCGAATCAAAGAAAACAGCGCTTATGTGTGGCGAGGCTTAACGTGCAGTATTCCGTTTCATGAAGCGATCATCATCGACAGTCTTGATCTTCCGCCTCTGCATCTCTTCCACGGCTATCAAGGAGATCTGATCAACGATCAGCTGTGGAGAATATCTCGCTGGCTGGTTCGCTATCTCTGGCGGCCACTGGAAATACGCGGAATCAAAGACCCTACCAGCGCTGCCAAAAACTATACAAAAATTCGTAAAATCGAAGAAGATTTTATCGACTACAGCTGCCGGGAGAAGTGTATTCTTGTAGCCGGACACACCCATAAGCCCACCCTGATGCAGACTGACTGCGGCATGTATTTCAACAGCGGGAGCGCTGTCCATCCCGGTGCAATTACCGCAATCGAACTAAGCAATCACACTGCGTACCTGGTCAAATGGACCATCTGCTCTGATGAAAATATGCATCTTTATATCTGCCGGGAAATTCTGAATCAAATATCATTGGCCAGCTAACCTTTTTTGTTTCCACCATTTACCCATGCTTTCGTAAAAGAAATAAAGGCAGCAACAGCTTCCGGCGCTTCGGCGAGAGAACGCAAAACAATGCCTACTTCTCTGGCAAATATAACTTCCGGTTCCTTCACCGCCAGTGGAAAAGGCGGTTCCTCCATCATCAGCGCCGGAAATATCCCATAACCAAGCCCTTTGCTGACCATGGACATGACAGCAAAATCATTTTTTAAAACCATAGCCGGCACTGGCTTTACTCCGTTGGCATAATGGAGTTCTGCCATTTCTGAGTATTCACCGCCACTGATATAGGGGATCTCTTCCATAGCCTTCGATGGAAAGTATGGCAATGATGCATAAGGATGATCTTCTGCAAGAATAATCATCATCGGGTCTTTCGCCAAAAAGATTTTATCAAAGTTCTCTCCGACATCGGGCAAAACGGAAAAGCCGCAGTCCACATCTCCCGCCTCAAGCATTTCATCCAGTTCTTCCTTTTCCTCATACCATTTAACGTCAATCCGGATTCCTGGATAAGCCTTTGGAAAGGCTTCCATTAAAAAGGGCAGCCAGTGAATGGCAATGCTGGTAAATACACCTACCGTAATCCTCCCCGATTCCAGATTTTTCAACTCAGAAACCTTACTGCAAAGCCGCCGCTGTTCATTACAAATATGATGAGCGATAGGCAATATCTCTCGTCCTGCTGCAGTCAAAATCAGTTTTCCATAGTCTCGATGAAACAGATGCAGCCCCATTTCATCCTCCAGGGTTTTTAAAATATAACTGAGTCCTGCCTGTGTATACCCCAATTCTGCCGCCGCTTTCTTTATACTACCAAGCTCCGCCGCCTTGATCAGGACTTCATATTTTTGAATATCCATGTCTCACCTCAAATCAAAGCAATTCTTTGATTCTTTCAAAATAATTCTCACTTTACTTTCATTTCGGTGTAAATTATACTATGTTCTGTGAAAAAGTACAAGACAAAGTAGAGGTTAACACAAATGATGACAAAAAATAAAACAATGTTATATGGCAGCATGGTGGCTATGCAGGCTGTCATCTATGCCCTGGGCAATGCGATAACAAAAATCGCCTATGAAAGCATTACTCCCTTCTGGGGCATGTTTTTTCGATTTGCGCTGGCCTTTGCCCTGTTTATGATCCTCTTTGGAAAAAACATTATTTTAGAGTTGAAAGCCTCGTCGCTGATGACCTGGCTGCCCAGCAGTCTCTGCGTCAGCGCAACATATATTTTCTGCAATCTGTCCCTTGCTATGACAACGGCAACCAATGCAGGCTTTCTCATTTCCCTTTCTATTCTGTTCGTTCCCTTCTTCGAAGCGGTAATCATGAATAGAAAATATAAGCTAAAATATCTGCCGGCACAGGCATTGGTCATTGTCGGTCTCTACCTGCTCTGTTCCAATGGCGGAAGCTTTTCTTTCGGACCGGGTGAGCTGCTGGGACTGCTGTCCTCTGTTGCCATGGCAGGCGCCTTGGTCTTTGGCGAAAAGGGGCTTGAGAACATGAATGTAATGACCATCAGTACAGCGCAGATTGGCCTTACTGTAATTCTTTCACTGGTAGGCGCTGTAATTTTAGAGCCGAATTTTCAGATTACCGCCGTACAGCCGTCAGCCTGGATGATACTCCTCTATCTGTCAATAGCCTCTACCTGCCTTGCTTTCTGGCTGCAAAATAAGGCGCTGACCGCACTGCCATCCACACAGGTCTCTTTGATTTTATGCAGTGAACCGGTTTTTACTGCCGCCTGTTCTTGGCTTCTTCTTGGAGAGGTCCTAAGCAGTATCGGATTTGCCGGTACGGTAATCATCATCGGCTGCATTTTTGCCGAGACCTATATGCTTTCCAACGACGAAGCCGATTGTGTACTGCAGGCAGAATGTATACCTTCTCAGGAAATCTAACCTACCCATAAAATAAAATTAAGTAAAGAAAACAGCTTGTCCTGCGGTATCAACTACCATAACGACAAGCTGTTTTCTTTCGTCTCATATGATAAAATCAAATTTTCTCTTGGGATTTCCGTAAAAAGGCTTTCGTTCTATCCGATTTCGGATTGCCAAATACTTCCTCCGGTGTTCCCATCTCTTCAATCACACCATCTGCCATGAAAATAATCTTATCTGCAACACTCTTTGCAAATTCCATTTCATGGGTCACAACAACCATGGTGCTGTTACTGTCTTTCAGGCCTTTGATTACCTTCAGCACCTCTCCGGTAAGTTCCGGGTCCAGCGCTGAAGTCGGCTCGTCAAAGCAGAGAATATCCGGATCCATAACCAACGCTCTTGCAATAGCAACACGCTGCTGCTGTCCACCTGAAAGTTGGCAAGGATAGTTTTGCACTTTATCAGAAAGACCAACTCTTTCGATGGTTTCAAGTGCATGCGCCTTGATTTTCTCCGGTGTGTTCTTCTCTAATAATGTAGGCGCCAGTGTTACGTTTTTCAATACGTTATACTGGGGAAACAAATTAAAAGACTGAAAAACCAGACCAAAGTGAAGTCTGTTCTTTCGAATTTCCACTTCGTTGTGATGATTTGTCACACCACCTTCAAAGATCGTCTCTCCGTTGACAGAAATTGTACCTTCATCAGCAAACTCCAGAAAGTTGAGACAGCGGAGCAAGGTAGTCTTTCCACCGCCGGAAGATCCGATAATGGCCAGTACCTCTCCTTTTTCCAGGGAAAAGTCAATCCCTTTCAGAACCTCGGTTTTACCGAAGCTCTTTCTTAGATTTTTCACCTCTAAAATTGCCATAAACTTCCCCCTCTAACTGCTAAAGTAACTCAATTTCTTTTCAATTTTGCCGAAAATAATAACCAGAATACCACTGAACATCAAGTAGAAAACAGCGGTCATCAAAAGCGGCCAAATAATACCGTCACTCTTGATGAATGCCTGTCCAGCCCAAATCAGTTCGTAAACCGCAATGATTCTGGATAAGGACGTATCCTTGACCAAGTTGATTAACTCATTTCCCATTGGCGGAATGATGCGCTTAACAACCTGCAGCAAAACAATCTTGAAAAAGATCTGTCTCTTGGTCAAACCCAGAACCTGACCGGCCTCGTACTGCCCCTTGGAAATACTCTCAATGCCCCCTCTGTAGATTTCAGAGAAGTAGCAGGCATAGTTGATGATAAAGGCTACCAGCACAGCAACAAATCGTCCCGAATTGCTGCCGCCCCAGATGTTGTCTCCCATCAAACCCGGGCCGTAATAAATGATAATGAGCTGCAGCATCAGTGGTGTTCCACGAATAACCCATACTACTGCCTTAGAAATTGCGCTAAGTACTTTGATTCTGCTCATGGAGCCAAAGGAAATAATCAGTCCCAATGGAAGGGCTCCGAGCAGCGTCAGCACGAAGAGCTCAAGTGTTATTACAAATCCGCTGGACAACGCCAGCAATACTTCTTGCATCATAGTAAAACTAAAATCCCTTTACCTTATTTCTGTTCAACAACAGATTCCTGTACACCGTATTTTTCTGCAATTTCCATCATGGTTCCGTCTGCATATGCATCCTTAAAGAACTGATTCAGCGCGTCTACCAAATCGGATCCCTGTCTGAAACCTACGCCATAATCTTCTTCGTTAAGTGCTACAGTATAAGTCAGGTCTTCGTAACTAGTACCTTCGCCGATCATTGCGCCTGCCATGAGAAGGTCAATTACACATGCATCAGAAGTTCCTGCTGCAACTTCCATCAATGCGTCTGCCTGTGTTGTAACAGAAGTCACTTCGCATTCCATTTCTTTCAGGATTTTTTCTCCTGCAGAACCGGCTTCAGCAGCAAAAGATAAGTCCTTAATGGATTCTTCAGTCTTATACTGATCAGCCTTGTCCTTTGGCAATACAACTACCTGCGCATTTTTGCAATATGGAGTGGTTGTTCCCATAGAAGACGTTACTTCATCAGTAAGGGTCATGCCGTTCCAAACAACGTCGATGCTCTTGCCATCCAGTTCCATAATCTTGTTATCCCAGTCGATTACTGTAAATTCTACATCTACGCCCAGGCTTTCTGCAAAGGCTGTCGCCATATCAGCGTCAAAGCCAATCCAGTTTCCTTCTTCATCTTTATAGTCCATCGGTTCAAACTCGGTAATACCTACTACCAGTGTGCCCTTGTCCTTTACATATACTGTATCTGATTCAGGCTCATCGCTGCCTCCGCATGCGGTCATTGCCAATACCATAATCACTGCCATGCCTAAAACAAATAATTTCTTTAAGTTCTTCATTAAATATACCTTCCTTTCTGAAATGGGTTATAGCATTATTATACTTTAATTCGCTAAAAAAGGAAAGTCTATTTTTGAATATTTCAAACAATTTCATGTGCGATATAGGCGTTTCCCCATGTAAATCATTGAAAAATACGGAAATATTTCTATCAGAAAAAAAAGAAAAACGGAGCTTCTCCCTCGAAAAACTCCGTCTTTTTGACTTTTTTTCTGCCTAATCGTTTTTTACAGCAATTCTTTTCTGGAAAGGTTAATTCTGTTCTGACTGTCGATTTCCGTAACCTTTACTGTTACCTTATCGCCAATGTTCATCACATCTTCTACCTTTTCTACTCTTTCCTTTGCCATCTTGGAAATGTGGAGCAGACCTTCTTTACCCGGCAGAATTTCGATGAATGCGCCTACGGAACCTTTTGCAGTGCTCAGAATACGAGTTACCGTACCCTCGTAGATTTCACCGACTTCCACATCCTTGGTCAGAAGCTCGATCTGTCTCTTGGCTTCGTTTGCACCTTCCATATCGGAACTGTAGATGCTTACAAGGCCTGGATCATCTTCGGAAATGTCAATCTTAACACCTGTTTCATCAACGATTCTGTTGATGGTTTTTCCTCCCGGTCCGATGACGATTCTGATCTTGTCAGGGTCGATACGCATAGTAATGCTTCTCGGTGCATACTTGGACATTTCTTCTCTCGGTGCAGGGATTTCTTCCAGCATCTGTTCCATAATATACATTCTGCCTTCTTTCGCCTGCTGCAGCGCCTTTTCCAGAATCTCTCTGGACAAACCGTGAACCTTGATATCCATCTGAATTGCCGTAACGCCGACTTCCGTACCGGTTACCTTAAAGTCCATGTCACCCAAGAAGTCTTCCATACCCTGAATGTCGGACAGGATAGCCATCTTGCTGGAACCGTCCTCTTCTACTCTTTCGATCAGACCCATAGCAATACCTGCAACCGGTCTCTTGATTGGAACACCTGCGTCCATCAGCGCAAGGCAGGAACCGCAAGTGGAACCCATAGAAGTAGATCCATTAGAAGACAATACTTCGGAAACCACACGAATTGCATAAGGGAATTCTTCTACAGAAGGAAGTACCGGAATCAATGCTCTTTCTGCCAGAGCGCCATGTCCGATTTCTCTTCTGCCCGGACTTCTCATCGGTCTTGCTTCACCGACAGAGTATCCCGGGAAGTTGTAGTGGTGCATATATCTCTTTTCTGTCTGTTCTGTGATTCCGTCAATAGTCTGGGACTCACTGGACGGCGCCAATGTGCAGGCAGATAATACCTGCGTCTGACCTCTCTTGAACAGGCCTGAGCCATGTACCCTCGGCAGCATCTGCGTCTCACACCAGATCGGTCTGATTTCGTCCAGCTTTCTGTTGTCCGGTCTGATCCCTTCGTCCAGAATCATCGCGCGAACGCATTCCTTGGTGATATTGTAAAGAACGTTTGCAATGTCCTTCTCATTCTCCGGATAAATTTCTGCAAAGTATTCTTTCGTTTCTACTTCTACAGCATCCATGTTGTCCAGTCTTTCCAGCTTGTCAACAGTCTTAATGGCAGTTTTCATCTTGTCCACTGCATAAGCGCGAACAGCTGTGTCGATTTCTTCCGGAACCTTGTAAAGCTCAACTGCCTGCTTTTCTTTTCCGACCTCAGCAACGATTGCATCGATAAATTCTACAATCTTCTTAATCTCTTCATGTCCGAAAAGAATTGCATCCAGCATGATGTTTTCCGGAACTTCCTCTGCGCCTGCTTCTACCATCATGATGGCCTCTTTGGTGCCGGCAACAGTCAGGTTCATTACGGACTGCTCTCTCTGCTCTAAAGTTGGGTTGATAATAAACTCATTGTCGATCATACCCACGCGTACAGCGCCGATAGGACCCTCCCATGGAATGTCGGATGTTGCCAGAGCAACCGATGATCCGATCATCGCCATAATATCTGTTTCACAGTCCGGATCAACGGACATCACCGTTGCTACAACAACAACATCGTTGAAATAGCCTTTAGGGAACAACGGTCTTAAAGGTCTGTCCATCAATCTGGAACATAATGTTGCCTTCTCGCTCGGTCTTCCCTCTCTCTTGATAAAACCGCCCGGAATTTTTCCGGCTGCGTACATTCTTTCTTCGTAATCACAGCTTAATGGAAAAAAATCGATGTCAGGCCTTGGGGCTTTGGATGCGCAGGCGGTAACATTAACAACGGACTCCCCGTATCTTACCATAACCTGACCATTAGCCTGTTCGCAGACCTTGCCGATCTCCAGCTGTAAAAGTCTTCCTCCAACTGCTGTCTTAAATGTTCTGTAATCTGTAAATCTCGCCATTCTAATAAACAACTCCTTCCTGTTTATTGCTTCTCTTTTGGCTTTAACTGATATTTAAAAAAATGACGGGGATTAGCCCCGTCAAAATTTCCAAGTATAAAACTACTTTCTTAATCCTAAACGAGCGATTAATGCTCTGTATCTTTCTACATCTACGCCCTTCAGGTACTTAAGAAGGTTTCTTCTCTGACCTACCATCTTCAGCAGACCTCTTCTGGAGTGATGGTCCTTCTTGTGAATCTTCAGATGTTCGTTCAGGTCATTGATTCTTGCTGTCAGAATTGCAACCTGTACTTCCGGGGAACCGGTGTCTCCTTCTTTGGTTGCATATTCTTTGATAATTGCTGTCTTCTGTTCTTTTGTAATCATGTTGTTTCTCCTTTTCTAAAATCCGCTTCCACTGGGTTGAGCGTCGGAGTGTCGCAAAACTAAGTAGAAGTATCCTATTCAACCGTTAAACTATATCACATTTCGGTACAAATTGCAAGGCTATTTGCCGATTTTTTCGTGAAATGCCTTGGCTTCTCTGCAATCTCTGACAATCTGTTCAGAAAGATCCCGCACATCGTCAAACTTCACTTCATCACGAGTCTTTTTCAAAAACTCTACCGTAATTTGCTTGCCGTATAATTCTTTATCAAAATTGAAAATGTGAGTTTCCACGTTCTTTGTATAATGACCTATGGTTGGCTTAACCCCTACGTTGGTTACGCTTGGATAGCGAACCCCATTGTAATCGCAGTAAGTGACATAAACTCCGTTAGGCGGCGTCACCATGGCCGGATCAATGACCAGGTTAGACGTCGGAAATCCAAGCTTCTTGCCCAGTCTGTTTCCTACGACAACTTCACCACCGATCATATAATTTCTGCCCATGTAAGTCATGCACTTTTCTACCTGACCGGAAGCAACCAGGGTGCGAATCAGCGTAGAGCTGACAATGTCTC
The DNA here is from genome assembly GCA_036305845.1 of Emergencia sp. GTDB lineage: Bacteria > Bacillota > Clostridia > Peptostreptococcales > Anaerovoracaceae > Senimuribacter. Next base: position 101,379 of record JAXKAR010000048.1, on the reverse strand, counting down.
CCTTAATCTTATAGGCAGGCATTTCTGTTACTTCAAAGCCTTCTTGTTCGCCGACCTGACGCAGCACCTCGGGATTTCCCTGAGCCTTAAATCCAAAGTTGTAGTTAAATCCACAGAAGGCAGCCTTCATATTGAACTTCTCCACCAGAAGCTTCCGGATAAAATCCTCAGCAGGCATAGTCATAACAGCCTTGGTAAAGGGAATATTAAACAAATAATCCACGCCTAAAGCTGCGATAATCTGTGCCTTTTCCTCCTTTAGCAGGATATTTTTTACCTTCTTTGCATGAGGAAGTAAATCTTTCGGATGGTTAGAAAAAGTAAATACAGCAGAAGCCAAACCATCCTGCTTTGCTTTTTCTACAGCCTTTTTTATCAGCTCCTGGTGTCCCAGATGAACGCCGTCAAAATTCCCCAATGCTACTGCCGTAGGCGGGATATTCTGAATCTCCTCTAATGTTTCAAATATGATCATTTTTGTCACCTCACATAAAAAACTTTATCTGCCACTAATTTTTTATATTGTCCATTGTAGAACGCAACGCCGAGGAATACCTCCTCGCCTTCTATCTCTCCGAAAACATTATAAGCTCTGCGAAACTCGTCCCGCATAGGCAAGAAAAACTCTCTTTCTTCAAAGGCAGGCCGTTTTACAATATGACAGTCTTCCAGAGATAAATGCCATCCTGCAGCGAAGCGAAGTCCGTTAATCTGATCTGTAACGACCTTACCAAATGCCCAAAGAGGTTCGGCAGACTTGAGCATTCGACTTTCCACTGCCGCCTTACTCATCTGGCGAAAGGCATCCAGTTCCAAACTGTCTTCGATAGAAAAAATTCCGCTTTTCGTCCGTGTTAGGGCAGTCAAAGTGGCAAGACAACCCAACTTTTCTCCTATGTCCTGACAAATTGTCCGGATATAGGTGCCCTTGGAGCATTCCACAGTAAAGGTAATTTCCTGCTTCTCCATGCAGATTTCTTCTATTTTCAGGGAATTTATGTAAATCTGCCGGCGTTTGACATCGACGTCTTTACCTTCCCTGGCATACTCATAAAGCTTTTTGCCATTAACCTTCAAGGCCGAATACATCGGCGGCTTCTGCCAGATTACACCAGAAAAACCGGTGAATGCTTTGCGAATTTCTTCTTCCGTACACTGAACCGGTCGTTCGTCTATCACTGTTCCCCAGATATCCTGGGTATCCGTCATCAAGCCAAGGCGCATTGTACAGCGATAAGCTTTCAGATCCATATCCAGATACTCGATAATCCGGGTACTTTTTCCTATACAGATCGGCAGAACACCTGTAGCCATGGGATCCAGCGTTCCGGTATGGCCGATTTTTTTTATTCCCAGCGTTCTCCTTGCAATAGCAACTACGTCATGGGACGTCATATTCTGCGGTTTATTGATATTGAGTATTCCTTCTGTCATAATGCTTTTCCTAAACTGTCTGCCATCTTTTCTCTAATCAAGTCAAATGCTTCCGCAAGGCTGCAGTTAAGCGTGCAACCCGCCGCTCTGGCATGTCCGCCGCCAGAAAATGCCGATACAAGCTGGGCTACATCCACCTCATGTTTAGATCGCAGGCTAACTTTTACCGTATGATCGTCCATCTCTTTTAACAGCGCCGCAACGTCTACTGAGCCGATACTGCGTAAATCCTGAACCACGGTATCCGTCTCATCCATCCTTGCGCCGGTTTCTTTCAGCATCTCCTGGGTCACATAGGCGATTACGCCCTTTCCCTTTGCAATGAGAGACATGGTTTCCAGTGCCTTGTTTCTGATCAAAATTTTCTCCAGCCGTTGATTTTCATAAAGCTGAGCGCTGACCTTTGCGGCATCAATGCCTGCGTCGTAAAGCGCCGCAACAATTTGATGGGTTTCCTTCTCTGTATTGGAATACTGAAAATTACCAGTATCCGTAGTAATAGCAGCAAAAAGTGCCTCTCCAATCTCCTTGTCGATAGGTAGATGCATAGCTTGTAAAAGATGGTAGACAAGCTGACCGGCAGCTGCCGCATCCTTGTCCACATAGTTATAGTCACAAAACTTTTTTGTCGTTGCATGGTGATCAATACAGATGCTTACGGGCGCTTTATGAAATTTAGCTTTTCTGCCGGCAAATCGGCTTTCATCACCACAGTCTATACAAATAGAAAGATCCGGCTTTTTAATCACCTGCTGTTCGAAGGTGAAATAGTCCTTTGTCAAAAACATAAGATTTGCAGGGACTTCATCCTCAATAAGAACATAACAGGTCTTTCCTGTTTTGCGCAAAGCGCTGCAAAGTGCCGCTGCAGAGCCTGCTGCATCACCATCCAGATGAACATGAGGATAAATCAATATTTTCTCTGCGCCTTCAATGATCTTTCCGATTTTTTCAAATGTATTATTCTTCATGATCGATGCCCAGTTTTTCTATCATCTCTGATATATGTCTGCCATATTCCATAGAAGTATCCAGTTTAAAAATTAACTCCGGAATATGGCGAAGTTTCATCTGCTTTCCGATTTCTTTCTTGATCAGTCCCTTAGCACTCCGAAGGCCCGCAAGAACATCTTCCTCAATCTTCTGTTTCGCTTCTTCATCCTTACTCGTGGAAAGCACTGTAACATAACAGGTTGCATAGCTTCCGTCCGAAGTCACCTCTACGTCTGACAAGCTAACCATAGCCTCAGACAGTCTCGGATCTTTAATATCCCGAAGCAGCATCTGGCTGATTACTTTTTTGATTTCCTCTCCAAGACGACCTGTTCTAAATCCTTTTCCCATATTTTTTTCCTTTCAAAACCGCTTACCGCAAATCAGGGTGAACATAGCGGCCTCTTTTTTCTGTAGCATTGCCGTACTGAATGGCTTCTGTCGGACATCTGTTGATACAGCCCAGACACCAGGTGCACTGAGTTTTTATCCAAACAGGATGATCTTCCTCAATAGAAATGGCCTGTACCGGACAAATACGCTGGCAAAGTCCACATCCAATGCAGCTTTCCTGTACACGAAACTTCTTCGTGCTGCGACCTCTTTTGTACAGATTGTACATAGTCTTCGTAAAGACTCTCTGTCCAATGCTACTCTTATAGCTCATTCTAAAGTTAAAACGGATATCCTCGATGATGTCTTCAATTTCTTTTTCTGACTTACGGAGCATCATCACCTGTGCTTCCGGATTCGGCACATTGAAATAAACCACACAGTTATCCGGCATTACAACCTTATATACTGCTTTTACCGTACAAGGCTGCTGTTTAAGCGCTTTACGAAACATCTCGTCTGCGCCGCCTGCAGAACTGCCGCAAGTTAAGATTCCACAAACTTCCGGTTTTGATTCGCCAATAAAGGAAATCTGCTCCAAAAAGCTTTTCACGATATCCGGCAGACCCCAGTAGTACACGGGAGAGACGAAAAATATTTTTTCGTCTTTTCCCGTTTCTACGGTAAATTCATGGTTCTTCATGGCATCGGAAATGCTTTTCATCTCCATGCCGAATTCTCTGCTGAGTTTCTCTGCAACGTATCTGGAATTTCCGGTAGCAGAAAAATAAAATATTGTCATAACGTCCTCCGTTGTGTTTTACATTTTATTTCCGTTCAATCTCAACCATGTGGAAGCATTCAATGATATCGCCTTCTTTTATATCATTATAATCCTCAATGCCGATACCACACTCATAGCCCTGTGCTACCTCTTTCGCATCATCTTTGAATCTCTTCAGGGAAGAAATCTTACCCTCATGAATAACGATTCCATCACGAACCAGTCTGACTTCTGCATTTCTGACAACCTTGCCTTCCTGCACATAGGAGCCGCCGATAATGCCTACGCCCGGAACCTTGAAAGTTGTTCTGATTTCTACTTTACCCAGAATTTCTTCTTTAAATTCAGGATCGAGCATACCCTTCATGGCGTTTTCTACATCGTCTAAAACATCATAGATAACTCTATAGCTTCTGATTTCGATATTTTCACGATCCGCCATGGTCTGTACGGCAGTGCTCGGTCTTACATTGAATCCGATAATAATTGCGCCGGAAGTTCCTGCAAGCATTACATCAGATTCGGTAACTGTACCAACACCGGTATGAATAATATTTACCTTTACATCCTGCGTGTTGAGCTTTTCTAAAGAAGCTACCAGTGCGCCGACTGAGCCCTGTACATCGCCCTTGATAATCAGGTTGAGTTCTTTTACTTCCCCTTCCTGAATCTGGCTGAACAGTTTTTCTAAAGTCGTACTTGCATTTCTTGCCATAACTTCTTCTCTCAGCTTTTCTTTTCTGTTTTCTGCAATTTCTCTTGCCAGCTTGTCGTCCTTTACTGCATTAAACTCGTCTCCGGCCTGCGGAACATCGGTAAGACCAAGAATTTCAACAGCAGTTGCCGGTCCGGCCTTTTTAATGGTCTTGCCCTTAAAGTCGGTCATTAGACGAATTCTTCCTGAGCAGGTACCTGCAACAACGCTCTGTCCGCTCTGCAGTGTTCCGTTAGTTACCAATAAGGTTGCTACCGGACCCTTAGACTTATCCAGACGAGCTTCGATAACGGAGCCCATAGCAAGTCTGTTCGGATTTGCGCGAAGCTCCATCACTTCGGCCTGGAGCAAAATCATCTCCAGCAGATTAACGATACCATCTCCGGTCTTTGCAGAAACCGGTACGCTGATTACATCACCGCCCCAGTCTTCAACCAGAATACCGTGTTCAGTCAAGTCCTGCTTAACTCTGTCCGGATTTGCACCCGGTTTATCCATCTTATTGATGGCAACAATAATAGGCACACCTGCAGCCTTTGCATGGCTGATGGATTCAATGGTCTGCGGTTTTACACTGTCGTCAGCAGCAACAACCAGAACTGCGATATCTGTAGCATGCGCGCCTCTTGCACGCATTGCGGTAAATGCCTCATGACCCGGTGTATCCAGGAATACAATCTTCTGTCCGTTGATTCTTACTTCAGAAGCACCGATATGCTGGGTGATTCCACCGGATTCAGATGCCGTTACATTGGTCTTTCTGATTGCATCAAGAAGAGATGTCTTTCCGTGGTCTACATGACCCATAACCGTAATAATCGGCGGTCTTTCCTTCAGATCTTCTTCTTTGTCTTCGAACAGTTCCAGACCTTCTTCTTCTATTTCTTCCTGTACATTGCCGATGGCAACACTGATGCCCAGATCTTCTGCCAGAACCATCACCGTGTCTTCATCAATATTCTGGTTAATGTTTGCCATAATGCCCAGCTTCATTAAGGTCATGATTACCTTAGAAGTAGACGCTTCTGTTTGTTCACAGAAACCTGCTACGGTAATCGGTACGTTGAGAACAATCGTTCCTTCCGGCAGTGCTTCTTCCATGATCTCCGGTTCAGTTACAGTCGGCTTTGGTTTGTTGTGTTTCTTTCTTGTCTGTTTTTCCAATGATCTTCTTTCCAGTTTCTCGAATTTATTCTTTTCTTTATCTTGTTTCTTCTTCGTATCGTCTCTTCTTGATGGTTTCGTTTCGATTTTATCCATCTGCGGACGATCTTTACGCTGACCCGGACGATCGCCGCCCCCATGGTTTCCTGCCGGACCTTTGCGCTCTCCATGATCACGTCTTGGTCCCTGGTCATTTTTTCTTGCGCCGCTGTCTTTTCTGTCATTTCGATTGCGGTCATTACGTTCTTTGCGGTCGCCTCTGTCACCATTGCTTCTCTCTCTGCGCTCACCTCTGTCATTTTTGTCAGAAGGCTTTCTCTCCGGCTTTCTTCCTGCCGGACGTTCTGTCGGTTTTACAGAGTCCTTTGCGGGATCTTTTTCCGCTGTCTTTTTATCAGTTGAATCCGGTGCAGTTTCCTTTGTTAAAGGCTCTTTTTTCGCTTCCAAATCAGCCTGAATAGCCTGCTTGATTTCTACCTCTTCCGGCGTTTTTTCTTCCACAGGCTTTTCTGCTTTTGGTAACGGTTTGCCAACCGGTGGTTTCTGCGCAGTTCTCTGGCTCAGTTCTTCTTTGTTTACTACCGGTTTGCCAACCGGTGGTTTATGCTTGTTCGCCAGATATTCTGTATCTACAACCGGTCTTCCTACCGGTGGTTTCGGTCGATTGGAAAGACCCGGTCTTGCTGCTGCTTTTACGGTTACTCTCGGCTCCTCCACCTCTGCGCTTCCTTTTTTCTTTGGTTCTGCTTTTACGATTTTCGTCTCTTTTTTTGTCCCCTTAATCTTGTCTATCTCTGTATCAGACAGTACGCTCATATGACTGGTTACATTAATGCCAAGCTGGCTGGCTCTTTCCAGTAGTTCTTTACTGGTCACGTTCAGTTCTTTTGCAAGTTCATGTACTTTTTTCGTCATTCGAACACCTCCCTTTCTGATTGAATCAGGTCAATCTCCTTTAGAATGATTTCCGCAAAATGCTGATCGGTTATACCGAAAACGCCCTTCCCGGCCTTCCCTGTAATCTGGGAAAGTTCCTCACTGCTTCCGAAAATCCTATATACTATATTCCATTTGCTGCACTGCTGCAGCATCTTCTTCATGGTATTTTCCGACAAGTCTTTGGTAAGAATCAGAAGTTTAATTTTTTTCTTGCTCATCATCATGACGCAAGTGTTTCCACCTGTGACAAGATTTCTGGAGCGGGCTGCAAATCCCAGATAACTAAATACCTTATTTCTGTTCATCGACAAATTGCTGCAGTTCTGCAAAGACACGTTCTACAGTTTCTGCGTCTAAAGCAGTCTTAAAACTCCTCTGCAGCGCCCTCTTTTTCATCGCTTTCTCAAAACAGTCCCGGTTTCTGCAGAGATAAACACCTCTGCCTTTAGCCCTTCCTGTAAAGTCCGCAGTCAAAATATTGTCATAAAAAGCAATTCGACAAAGCTCTTGCTTTGGTTTGGATTCCATACAGCCCACGCACCGCCTCATCGGTGTGCTATTCTTCTTCAACTTCGAAAACCTCTTCTCCTTCTTCATTACCAAAGTACTGTGTATGACTCTTGATGTCAATCTTCCAGCCGCTGACTCTTGCTGCCAGTCTTACGTTCTGCCCTTCTTTTCCGATGGCCAATGAGAGCTGGTAATCCGGGACTACAACAGTGGCAGTCTTTTCTTCCTCGCAAGGAATAACCTTCTCTACCTTCGCCGGACTCAGCACGTTGCTGATCAGTTCTTCAGGGTCTTCGCTCCAGAAGATAATATCGATTTTTTCTCCATTCAGTTCATCCACAATAGACTGCACTCTGCTGCCTCTCGTTCCTACACAGGCGCCTACAGGATCCACATTTGGATCTTCTGTATAAACAGCAATCTTCGTTCTTGATCCCGCTTCTCTGGCAATACCTTTGACTTCAACTATACCGTCTTCAATTTCCGGCACTTCCAGTTCAAAGAGACGCTTAACAAGACCCGGATGGGATCTGGACAGGAACACCTGAGGTCCTTTTGTTGTCTTTTTCACGTCCATGATATAAACTTTCAGTCTCTCGTTGACAGCAAATCTCTCTCCCTGAACCTGTTCGTTAGCCGGTAGGATTCCTTCGGCTTTGCCCATGTTCACAAAGAGAGTCTCGCCGCTTTTTCTCTGTACAACACCTGTGACGATTTCTCCCTGCTTAGTGATGAAATCGTCAAATATCATGCCTCTTTCTGCTTCTCTTATTCTCTGCACAACAACCTGTTTGGCAGTCTGCGCAGCAATTCTTCCGAAATCCTGCGGAGTTACCTGGAACTCAATGGCATCACCGATCTCATATCTCGGATCAATCTCCTGCGCTTCCTCCAGGGTCATCTCAATCATATCATCGTAAACCTCTTCCACGATGTCCTTTTTCATCAAAACCGCAATATCTCCGGCTTCTCTATCGATGTCCACTCTCACGTTCTGTGCAGTTCCATAGTTCTTCTTGTAAGCAGAAACCAAAGCGGTTTCGATGGCCTCGATTAAAACATCCTTGGAAATGTGTTTTTCTTTCTCAAGTTCATCTATCGCTTCGATAAATTCTCTGTTCATTTGTCTGTACCCTCCTTAGAAAACCACTGCCAGGCTGGTCTTTGCCACCTGCTGCAGCGGGAACTTCTGCTCTTTATCTTCTACTTTTATTATAACGTTTCCGTCAATCAAACCCACCAGGATGCCTTCAAAAACTTTTTTTCCATCCACTCCTTTGTAAAGTTTAACCTCCACAAGGTGTCCCGCAAAGCGGTCATAATGTTTCTGTTCAAAAAGCTGTCTGTCCATTCCCGGTGAGGAGACTTCTAAATAATAATTCTGTTCGATTGGATCAAGCCGGTCCAGCTCGTCACTTAAAAATCTGCTGACCAGTTCACAGTCATCAGTGCTGACATAACTGTCTTCATCGCAGTCTTCCTGTTCAGCCTGTATGGCCTTATCAATATAGATGCGTAAAAACCAGTCCTTACCCTCCTTAAGAAATTCCACGTTATACAGCTCTAATCCGTTGTCCGTCATAAAGTCTGCGGATATTTCTTCGATAATATCTTTTATCTTTTTCTTTGCCACAGATGGATTCCCCCCTAACAAAACTGAAAGAGTGGGTTTTGCCCACTCTTCTCACTTACTAGTCTAAAATTCGTATAATTTATTCTAACATACTTTGGATGCACTGTCAAATATTAGTTTGACCTATACTGCAACAACTATGCGCAAACTAAAAACTCAGACCGGATAAATCTTATCCGGTCTGAATCATATCGAACTTTCACGCCGTACAAACACTAAGCAATTATCAATTCATAAAGGTCGTGTTGTTCGCTATTTTTTAGTTTTAGCCCTCTAAAAGCTCGCGTAACAGCGGAGTAAGAGGACGGCTGGCTCTGTTTTCTGTGTCATATCCAACATAGACGCTTTCTGCAGTAACCAGTATTTCGTCTTCGCCTTCTCTGTAGATCTCAAAGCCCAGCTTGAAACTTCTGTTTCCAATGTGCAGTACGCGCACACCTACTTCCAGCATATCTCCCTCATGGGCGCTGGCGAAAAACTCGTAAGAAGCTGTCTTATGACAAACTTCAGAATCGTATTTCGTGCTGAGTTCTCTATAAGAATATCCTTTAGAGCGCAAATACTCTTCGAAAGCAAAGTCCGTATAGATCACATAGTTTCCATTATATACAATGCCCTGTTGGTCCACTTCACCATAGCGAACGCGGAGCTTGCAAAAGAACTTACAATCGTTTCTCATTAGTTTGCATCCTCAGCAGCTTCTTCTTTGAAGTGTTCTGCGATTTCCTTAAAGTGTTCAGCTTCATCAGGATATTTTTCCATGAAAGCTTCTGCCTTTTCTTCTTCCTGCAGTGCAATATTTCTTGCATGAAGTCCAGACAGACTGTCGTGCTTGAGCCACTTGAACAAACCAATCTGTACGCCGACCAGAATAATCAGGAACGGTGCGGAAATAATGATTGCAACCTGCTTGATTGGATCGAATCCTGCGCCAACTAAGATAATTGCCATCGGAATAACAGCAAGCAGTACGCACATGAAAATTCTCAGTGCCATCTTAGGCGTACCTCTCTTTGTTACAGTTTCTGCCAGAGCCAGGGAAGCGGAGTCCATGGAAGGCGCTACGAAACCGATGATTAAGAGGAGAATCAGGATTGGCAGGAATACAGATCCGCCAGGCAGTACTTCTAAGATATCATAAATTGCTGCATCACCAACACCACTGTTAACCAGACCTACTACGTCAGCCTGACCGGTTAAGAATGCATCAATGGAGAAGCTTCCGTTGATACCGAAGATAAACCATCCACCAGCAGTCATACCGAAGATTGTTGCGATTGCAACTTCACGGATTGTTCTGCCCTTGGAAACCTTAGCAATAAAGATACCCATCATTGCTACATAATTCAGATAGAATGCTACGAAGTAAATTGTCCATGCTTCTGGGAATCCGGTCTGTTCGATCGGGTCAGTGAACAGAGACATTCTTGGAATGTTCTGGAACATATGACCTAAGGAGTTAACCAGATTCTTCAGGATGAATGTAGTCGGACCTGCAAACAGTACGTATAACAGGAAGCCGATACACAGAATTGCAGCCGCATTACTGATAACCTTCATACCTTTATCTGTTCCCAGATAGGAGGTGAAAGTATATACCAGTGCGATAACAACGATAACTGCAATCTGTACAACAGGTGTAGCTTCGATGCCGAATACCTGCTTTAATCCGCCTGTTGCGAGAGGAACAGCCAGACCTAAAGAGGAGCTGAGTGCGCCTAAAACGCCGAAGATTACCAGGAAGTCGATAACCTTACCGATAGCAGACTTACCTTTTACTTTTTCACCCAGCATAGCGCCGCAGATAGCACTTGTCTGGAAAGACTTAACTTTCTTTACATATACACCGTATGCGATAGCAACACCCATTACGGTATACATTGCCTGGTTTACCATGCCCCAGTGGAAGAACTGATATCCTAAAGAGGATTCCAGCGCTTCTGTGCTGTGTGGTTCCATACCCAGACCCGGAGCTTCATAATAGAATGCCCATTCTGTGAAGGACCAGTACAGCGCTGCGGATGCCAGAGATGCCAGCAGCATCATGGAGATGTAACTGAAAGTTGAGTATTCAGGTTTGCAGTCACCCAGTCTGACCTTTCCGTACTTACCAAGTCCCAGATACAGGCCAACCAGGAAGGTAACAAATGCAACAACTTCGAAAATTGGTCCCAGTACGGAAATCATGCTGTTAAAGAAACCGCCGATTCCATCGATTGTAGCTGTTGGGTTAAGGACCATAAAGATGATAAATGCAACTAATAAAGCTACACTGACAACGATCAGACCAACCTCAACGCTGCCGCGATCTTTCTTATTTAAATTTTCCATAATTCATTTCCTCCTTGTTGTTTAAACAAGAGTTAAAAAGCAAAATGCGTTAGCGACCATAAACAACTTCCTCCTATATATAATGTAGGAAGTCGTCACTGTCTTGGAGAGTTTCCCATCTTCAGGGCAGTTTCATAGCACGCTAACGCGACACGATAAAATATTTTTCTTAGAGAGGATACTCCAATTATAATCTCTTGAATGGTTTATCCAGGAGCTTGTTGATTTCTCTTTTTCTCTGCAGTCTCTTCTTGGCTGCTGCTGTAGTTGTGTTTCTCTTTCTGACTGCGTGAACCAGCGCCGCAAAATCACAAACATCTACACAGTACCCACAGTTAATGCAGAGCTTATAGCTATTTTCATCGATCGGAGTAGGGTATCCTTCGGGTGTTAAATCGATAACCCCCATTGGACAAATCTCCGCACATGCACGACATTTCACACATTTTGACTTATCTGGTTCGATTAGATGTTTCACCTTCGTTTAACTTCCTTCCTCCAGATCTGCCATGCTTGTCATGTCAATACAAACTTAGACAGCCTGGTGAATTGCGCCGGATTCGATTAATGCATCAATCTGTTCCTGGCTATATCCGATGCTCTTCAGGATTTCGGTACTGTGTGTGCCCGGATATCCTGCAGCCGGACTGGTTGGGTCAACCGGAGTCTTGCTGAACATGATTGGTGTGTTTGTTACAGTAGTTTCGCCGATACCCGGCAGGTTAACCTGCGTAATAACATTGAGCGCCTTGGTTTCCGGCTGTGCCGCAAATTCAGCCAAAGTCTGAACTGCTGATGACGGAACACCTGCCGCACAAAGTTTTTCTTCAATTTCGTATCTGCCCATAACAGAAGTGTACTTGTTCAGTTCTGCAATCAGTGCATCTCTGTTTGCAACACGAGCTGCATTATCCGCAAAACGAGGATCTTCTGCCAGAGCCGGCGCACCGAGAGTAGCGCAAACTGCTTTCCACTGTTCTTCAGTCGTAACAGCCATTACTGCGTTGCCGTCTTTTGCGTCAAATTCTCCGTAAGGAGCATATGTATTAAGATGATTTCCTGTTCTTTCTGTGAACTCGCCTGTCAGGGAGTGTTCTAAAACAGGAGATTCGCACATATAGAATGCACAGTCAAGCATAGCCATGTCTACACGCACGCCTTTGCCTGTTCTCTGCTTATGCAATAATGCCATGGACAAGCCACGAAGTAACTGCAGTCCAGCCCATGTATCACATAAGGAGAAACCCGGCTTAATCGGAGCCTGTCCATCTGCGCCGGATGTACCTACGAGGCCGCTTCTTGCAGCAGCGATGATATCCATACATGGCAGATGAGATAAAGGTCCGTTTGTACCGAAACCTGCAATAGATCCGTAAATCAAACCAGGATTTACTTTAATCATTTCTTCATATCCGATTCCAAGCTTTTCCAGAGTACCGGATTTGAAGTTTTCGATAACCACGTCAACTTCTTTAACCAAGTCTAAAACGACTTTCTTACCTTCTTCTGAACGCATGTCAATAGCGATATCTTTCTTACCTCTGTTGTACTGACAGAAATAAAGGCTGATATCGTTCGTATAAGGTCCATATTCACGGGAGATGTCTCCACCGCCAGGTCTTTCCACCTTGATTACCTCAGCGCCCATATCTGCAAGCATCATACCGCAGAAAGGTGCTGCTAAAACCTGGGAAAAATCAAGGACTTTAATTCCTTCGAGAGGTCTTTTTTTCATGCCTTTTTCTCCTAACTTATATTATAAATGAGATGATTCTGTCAATTTCTTAGATAACGCCTTTTGCCTTCAAGGCTTCCATTTCTGCAGCGTCTACAATTGCGCCGAGAACTTCTGCATTATGTTCGCCAAGTCTTGGAGCCGGTTTAACATCTTCTTCGCTTTCGCCGACAAACTTAACTGGTTTTCCTGGCATCTGCAGTGCACCGATTTCGGTATCTTCAACAGTAACAATCATGTTTCTTGCATAGAGCTGCGGCTCTTCAAGCGCTTCTTTGGTTGTACTGCACATCGTGCCAGGGATCAGATTATCATCGCAAATCTTTGCGATTTCCTGCATAGTGTAATTGGAGAATAAATCTTCGATCTTTTCTCTTAAATCTCCAAAGTAGTGATAACCTCTAACTAAGTTGGAGCAGTATTTTTCGTCTTCATCCCATGTCGGCGTATTGAACGCTTTACAGAACTTTGTCCACTGTGCGTCAGAGGAAATACCCATAGCGACAAACCCATTCTTGCATTTTAAGATGTCGTAAGGGTTAATCAGTGGATGCGCGTTACCTGTACGCATTGGATCTTCGCCTTCTGCGCCCCATGTGATAACTTTATCTTCAGATACTGCGATTGCAGAACCTGCTAAAGTAGTCTCAACTAATTGTCCCTCTCCAGTCTCCTTTGCATTGTAAATCGCAATGCAGACTGCAGAAGAAAGGAAACTTGCAGCATAGTGCTCTGAAATATTAAAACCGATTCTGGTTGGCTCATTTTCCGGGAATCCGGTAAAGTGCATTACAGCACTCTTTGCCTGTGCTACCAGGTCGTTCTGAGGAACGTTAACTGCTTTTCCGGTAGAGCCGTATGCGGAAATACGTCCATATACGATAGCCGGATTAATGGCGGACATATCTTCATAGCCAAGCCCCATTTCTTCTAATGTGCCCGGAACAAAGTTTTCCAGAACAGCATCAGCTGTAGCTACTAATTTCTTGAAGATGTCCTTGCCTTCTGGCGTCCACAGGTCTAAAGTCACACTCTTTTTACCGCGATTACGGTAAATATGGTGCGGACTGGCACCATCCTTTAACGGTGCCAGTCCGCGAAGTGGATCTCCTCCACTAGGTGTTTCAACTTTAATAACCTCAGCGCCATAATCCGCCAGTTCCATACCGCAGTAGCCGGAATTTGTTGTTAAATCAAGAATTCTGATTCCTTCTAAAGGTAACATATAAACCTCCTGTTACTGTGAATATTGCTTCACGGTTAATGGTTATTGGTTATTGTATTTGAATTTCTTATTTTTCGTAAGCCCATTCAGTGTAGAGTTCAGTTCCACGTTTCTTGATCATGCCGCCGATAACGTTTCTCTGAATTTCGGAAGTACCTTCCCAAATTCTGTCAACTCTCTGGTCTCTCCACAGTCTTTCAACTGGGTTTTCTCTCATGTAACCACGTCCGCCCAGAATCTGAACGCCCTTGTCAGTTACTCTGTTAACCATTTCGGAACACCACAGTTTGATAGCGGATGCTCTTGCATGCTTCAGCTTACGATCCATGTCGCCGGAGATTTCCCAGCATACTCTGTACAGTAAGGATTTAGCAGCCATGATATCCATAGTCATGTCTACTAACATATGTTCGATAACCTGGTAGTCTCTGATGATGCTGCCGCCCTGTTCACGCTGTGCAGCCCATTCGTTAGCAACTTCCAGTACACGTTCAGCACCACCAACGCAACGAGCAGCGATACCAAGTCTAGCTTCTACGAACCAGTCTTTAGTCATTGTGAAACCTTCGCCGATTCCCTTCAGGATCTTGGATTCGTCAACGATAACGTCTTCGAAAGTGAATTCAGGGTGCTTAAATGCAACGTGGTGAGTGACTTCAGGAGTTCTCTTGATGCTTACGCCAGGAGCGTCCTTTTCTACGAAGAATACTGTAGCCTTTTCAGGATCTCCGTCGATGTGAGTGTGAACCAGTAAGAAGTCAGCAACGTTACCAACTGTTACATACCATTTTTCACCGTTGATTTTGTAACCGCCGTCACACTTAACAGCTGTAGTCTGGCACTGTGCAGGGTTGGAACCAGCGTCTGCTTCAGTGATTGCGTAAGCGTCTCTTCTCTTACACTGGTTAGCAGGAATCAGATATTCGTCGATCTGTTCCTGAGTACCGAATTTCATTGGGAAAGAGCACTGTGGAACTGCGTCCCAGATAGCGCCTGTGGACATACCGAACATTTCGGAAGCCAGCATCTGTTCGAACAGAGTGAAGCCTGCGCCACCGTGTTCTTTGCTGTGGTTAGTGGAGTTGAATCCCCAGCTCATAACTTCAGCAGTGATTTTTGCATGAGTTTCAGGGCTGATGCCGTTGTTCTCTTCACATTCCATTTCGTAAGGGAACAGGACCTGTTCAGTAAATTCCTTTGCCTTAACAGATAATGCGCGATGTTCTTTGCTTAAAGTAAAATCCATAATATTTTCTCCTTTCTTGGATCAAGAATGACTGTGCGCCATTTCTATGCTCTTACCGAGCAGCTTTGACACTTGAAATGGTCTATGTCTTTTGTCGAGACGATTATATTAAAAAAACTGTTCCGGTTCTATCATTTTTTCACTGATTTTTCTGTTACTTTTCCCATCAATACATACAAACCCGTTGAAATTACTTGGTTTTGTTAAATTTTAAATTTAACAATTCGTGAATATTTCTGTGGTTTTTTGCAGTCTTTTGTGGTATAATGATTCCACGATCTTACGACGTTGTCGCAAGGAAGGAATCATTGAATCATGACTACCGATTGTATTTTTAGCTGAGTCGTCATGGTATAATAATTCCACAATCCTAACAGCATTACTTCGTTTATTAGAAAGGTTTCTAATGTTTTTAATCAAAGAAAAAAGAAAGCACGGTACTTATTTATGCATCGTGCAATCCTACCGAGATCCTGATACAAAAAAAACAAAAAAACGCAGGATCAAGAATATCGGTTATCTTGAAGACCTGCAAAAAGAATATGACGATCCCATCGCCTATTTCCAGCAGGTTGCCAAAGAAATGAGCGAAGAATACAGTATCAAGAAAACCCCGATTCCTTTGGCGCTCGACCCAACCAAAAAACTGGAATCAGAAGATAACATGGTAAAAAATTTCGGCTACGCCGCTTTATCCGCTGTGTACTACGAGCTGAAACTTGACGATTTTTTCAGAGGCAGACAGCGAGCTTTAGATATTCATTACAGTCTCAACAGCGTAATGAAGTTATTGGTGTACGGTCGTATTCTTTTTCCCGGGTCTGAAAAGCAGATTTACAGAAAAAAAGACCGTTTTTTTGATAAAATGGAATTTTCTCTGGATGATTTATACAGTTCTTTTCCCTATCTTCACCGATACAAATCTCAGCTCCAGAAGTGGATACACGAAAGAATCTGTGAAAACTACGGAAGAGATACAAGAAAGCTCTATTACTATGTAACCAACCATTACTTTGAACTTGATGAGCAGGAACTTCAGCATGCGTCCAAAGAGCAGCGACATGATCCGACCTTGCAAATGGGTCTTTTTGTTGATACAAACCATCTTCCCGTATCTTATGAACTATTTCAACGGACGCCGGGAGATATTCCTCTGCTGACGCCTGTATTTAAGAAGGCCCGAGAGGACTACGGTGTGGAACGGGTTATCGTTGTGGTTGATAACGGCGTCAACAGCGCTCACCATCTTTATCGTATCGCTGCAGGCGGCAATGGATATATCGTTTCACAGAGCATACGCAGCGCCGAAAAAGAAATTAAAGACTATGTACTGAATCCGGAAGGCTATGTTCCTTTAGGCAACGAGCGCCGGATGAAATCAAGATTATGCACGCGTAAAATTCGCATTACTACAGCAGAGGGAAAGAAAAAGACCGTCTGCCTGAAAGAAAAGCAGATTATCTTTCACGATGCGGTATATGCGCGTTGGGCAATTGCTGAGCGAGAAAATGTGTTGATGAAAGCCAAAGACTTAATCGCTTCTCCGGGACGATATAATAAATCTTCTGCCTACGGTGTTTCCAACTACATCAAGAATATTGAATACGACAATAAGACCGGTGAAATTCTTCAAGATAAGCAATCCCAGTCTCTTGCCTTGGACGAAGAACGCCTGAGGGAAGAAGAATCCTTTGACGGCTACTATATGATCTATACCAGTGAACTGGAAATGCCCGATGCGGAAGTCATCTATAACTACAGTGATATCTGGGAAATTCAGGATGCTTTCACCTTTGTCAACGAATCATTCCTGGCTAAACCGGATTTCGTTCTGCGCAGCGATCATGCGCCGGCACACTTTTCCACCTGTTTCATTGCATTGACATTAACCAGAATACTGCAAATGAAGACCCAGTGGAAATATCCTCTGCATCGTATCGTAAAAAGCTTTAAAAAATGCACCTGTGTTCGCATCGAAGACAATTACTACATACAAACCTACTACGATTCGGTTCTTGCCACTATCGGTGACAGTACCGGCATCGATTTTGAAAAAAAATACCGACCGCTCTGTCAGATTAAAGAGCAGCTGAAAAAAAACAAATCGGTAGAAAACACGCTTTCCGGAAATAAAGCCTCCTGCTAAAAGAATTTCCGGAATTTTGACTAAGGGTGTTTTCCATATATGCGCAAAAGCCGCTGTAAAGTATCACTCATAATCCTGCAGCGGCTTTTTGTTATGTAAAAACCGGCAGACCGCTATAGCCTGCCGGTATATTTATTTATTTATTTATCAATTCAAGTCAGGAATCGAAAAGGTTCGGACTACATCATGCCGCCCATTCCACCCATGCCGCCCATTCCTGCACCGCTGGCAGCTAAATTGTCAAGCGGATTTGCAGATGGAACTTCCAGAATACTTGCTTCTGTAGTCAGCAGCATTGCAGATGCGGAAGATGCATTCTGAATAGCAGATCTAGTTACCTTTACAGGGTCTACAATACCGTCAGCAATCATATCCACATACTCTTCAGTCTTTGCATTGAAACCAACGCCTACTTCCTGTTCTTTTACTGCAGCAACAACTACGCTACCTTCGAAGCCGGCATTTTCAGCAATCTGTCTGATTGGTTCTTCCAGAGCTCTCAGAATAATCTTAGCGCCTGTTCTTACATCGCCTTCCAGAGTATCAGCGTAAGCTTCTACTGCAGGAATTGCATTGCACAGAGCAGTACCACCGCCCGCAACGATACCTTCTTCAACAGCAGCCTTAGTTGCATTGAGTGCGTCTTCGATTCTCAGCTTTCTTTCCTTCAGCTCAGTTTCTGTTGCTGCGCCAACTTTAATTACAGCTACACCGCCGGATAATTTTGCAAGTCTTTCCTGATATTTTTCTTTATCGAAATCGGATTCAGTATCATCCATCAGTGTCTTGATGTTGTTGATTCTTGCATCGATATCTTCCTTGCTGCCTGCACCACCAACGATAACGGTTCTTTCCTTGGTAACCTTAACAGTTGCAGCAGTACCCAGCATATCGATGGTTGCTTCTCTCAGGTCATATCCTACGTCTTCACTGATTACAATACCGCCTGTTAAAATTGCGATATCTTCTACCAGCGCCTTCTTTCTTTCACCGAAACCAGGAGCCTTAACAGCTACTGCATCGATGACGCCTCTGATCTTGTTTACAACCAGTGTTGCCAGAGCTTCTGCTTCGATATCATCAGCGATGATGAGCAGCTTTCTGCCCTGCTTAGCAACCTGTTCCAGAATTGGAAGAAGCTCCTGAATGTTGGAAATCTTCTTGTCAACCATGAGGATGCAAGGGTTTTCCATAACAGCTTCCATCTTGTCAGGATCGCTTACCATGTAGGAAGACAAGTATCCTCTGTCAAACTGCATACCCTCTACAACATCCAGCTCAGTTCCCATGGACTTGGACTCTTCAACGGTAATAACACCGTCTCTGCCTACTCTTTCCATGGCTTCTGCAATCAGTTCACCGATATTTTCGTCAGCTGCGGAAACAGAGGCAACCTGTGCGATGCTTTCTTTGGTTTCTACAGGATGAGAGTTTTTCTGAATTTCTTTTACTGCAACGTCTACTGCGCCTTGAATACCCTTCTTCAGTACCATTGGGTTAGCGCCTGCTGCAACGTTCTTGAAGCCTTCGCTTACAATGATCTGTGCAAGCAGTGTAGCAGTTGTAGTACCGTCACCAGCCAGGTCGTTAGTCTTAGTTGCAACTTCTTTAACCAGCTGTGCACCTAAGTTTTCGATACCGTCTTCTAGCTGGATTTCTTTTGCAATGCTCACACCGTCGTTTGTTACAAGCGGCGGTACGAAAGCCTTATCAATTAAAACATTTCTACCCTTAGGTCCTAATGTGATTTTTACTGTGTTAGCTAACTTATCAACACCTGCCTGCAGTTTTCTTCTCGCTTCTTCTCCGTAAAATATCTCTCTTGCCATTTCTCCATTCCTCCTTTGTATTCTTAGTCAACCTTGGCCAGAATATCAGACTGGCTCATGATGGTGTAAATTCCACCCGCATATTTGATTTCAGTTCCTGCAAATTTGGAGAATACAATTTTATCTCCTACGGCAACTTCCATTGCCTCATCCTTAGTTCCCGGACCTACTGCAACGATTTCCGCTGTCTGCGGCGCTTCCTTAGCTGTGCTGGTCAGGATGATGCCTCCTGCAGTCTTTTCTTCAGCTTCCAGTTTCTTGATTACAACTCTGTTTCCAAGTGGTTTGATTCCGAAACTCATATTCACTACCTCCCGAATTTATTCCTTATCATTTATTCATTTTACCTGTTAGCACTCATTTCAGTAGAGTGCTAACTGTAGCTACTATTTTATTCGCTTAGCGCGTCAATGTCAATACGTTTTTTGCATTTTCGTGTGAAATATCCTGATGTTTTCAAAAAACTTTTTTCAAATAAATCATAAACCCCTATCCAAAAATACCAGATTGATGTAGAATAGGGGTAGAAAAAGTACGTATAACTATACTTTGTTATATGCAGAGGAGGAATTCACTATGGTTAATCAAAAAATGTACGAACTGGGAAGCCAGCCTTCCGGAATCCGTGAACTGTTTGCATACGGTCTTGCACAGGCCAAAATTGTCGGTCCTGAGAACGTATTTGACTACACACTGGGCAACCCGAGTATTCCGGCGCCAGCCGCTGTAATCCAGTCCGTAAAGGATATTTATGACACTGTCGATTCTATTGCTGTTAACGGCTACTCCATGGCCGGCGGTTTTGAAGGAACCAGAGAAGCAATTGCAAAGAACCTTAACGAACGTTATGGCACAGATATCAAAGCTGCTAATCTGTTCATCACCTGTGGCGCAGCTCCTGCTCTGATTTCCGTAATCAAAGCTCTGCTTGCAGACGAAGAATCCGAAATCATGGCAATTGCACCATTCTTCCCTGAATATCGTCCTTTCGTAGAAAAGAACGGCGGCAACCTGGTGGTTGTTCCTGCAGACAGAGAACACTTCCAGATTGATCTGGACAAGGTGGAAGCCCTGTTAACAGAACATACGCAGGCGATCATCATCAATTCGCCAAACAATCCTTCCGGCGTTGTTTACACAGAAGAAACCCTTCGTGCTCTGGCTGACATTCTGACCAGAAAAGGCGAAGAATACGGGCATCCTATTTATGTTATCGCAGATGAACCTTATCGCGAACTGGTTTACGGTGATGTCAAGGTTCCGTTCATCCCTACAATTTACAAAAACACCATCATCTGCTACTCCTGGTCCAAGAGTCTGTCTCTTCCTGGAGAACGTATCGGTTATGTCTGCGTTCCTGACGCATGTGAAGATGCAAAAATCGTATTTGACGCTATTTCCGGAGGCGCTCGTGCAGGTGGACATGTATGCGCACCAACACTCTGGCAAATGGTTATCGAACGTTGCGTAGGAGAAATGCCTGACCTTAAGGCCTACGAAGAAAACCGGACGCTGCTTTACGATTCCCTCACGGAAATGGGATATAAGTGCGCTAAACCGGACGGGGCATTCTATCTCTTTGTAGAAGCGCCTAACGGTGACAGCGTTGCTTTCTCCGAGAAGGCAAAACTGGATCACAACCTGCTGGTTGTTCCCGGCGAAGGATTTGAATGTCCGGGCTACATTCGTTTATCTTATTGCGTAGCCAACGACATGATCAAGAGAAGCCTTCCTGCTTTCCAGAAAATGTACGACAGCTACAAATAAACACTTATCAACCAAAGAAGGCAATGCATCTCAACGCATTGCCTTCTTTCTCTATTCTGTTACTTCTACCGGTCCTCAAGTCTATTTCATTTCCCGTAAAAATGCTTTATACCCGCGAACTGCTTCAAAAATATCAGCTTTGCTGGCCACTTCCATCGGCGCATGCATACACAGAAGCGCAATACCGCTGTCGATGACCTCCATGCCGTATCTGGCCATAATCCAGGCAATCGTACCGCCGCCCCCAGCATCTACTTTACCCAGTTCTGCTGTCTGAAACGCCACCTGGTTCTCAGCCATAACATGTCTGAGCTTTGCCATATATTCTGCATTAGCATCGCTGGAACTGCCCTTTCCACCCGAACCGGTATACTTGTTAAATACCAACCCTTTTCCGAAGTATGCAGTATTTTTTCGCTCAAACACATCCGGATACAGGGGATCAAAGGCCGCACTCACATCACTGGATAGCATCATGGAGTTACGCAAAGCCCTGCGCAGGGACAGATCCGAGCCAAAGCCGCAAAGCCCCATGACCTCTGCCGTCATGTTCTCAAAGAACATGGACTGCATACCGCTGGCGCCATAACTTCCGATCTCTTCTTTATCTACCAGAATACAACAAGATGTTCTCTCTGGCGTCTGCTCGCATTCCAGCATAGCCTTCAGAGAAGTAAAGGCGCAGATTCTGTCATCGTGTCCATAACCTAAAACCATACTCTTATCAAATCCCAAATCTCTGGCTTTTCCCGCCGGAACAATTTCCAGCTCTGCAGAAAGGAAATCCTCTTCTTCAACCTGATATTTCTCGCTGATTAATCTCATGGTATTTGCCTTAACCGCTTCTTTTTCTTCACCTTTGAGTGGAATGCTGCCGACCAGAAGATCCAAATTTTCTCCTTCTATCACGATTCCGGCCTTCTTCTCCATCTGCTTGCGCGAAAGATGAACTAAAATATCTGTAATTGTAAATACGGGATCATCATCTGCCTCTCCGATATTGACATTTACGCAGGTTCCGTCTTTCTTTATAATAACACCATGAATCGCCAAAGGAATAGTTACCCATTGATATTTCTTAATTCCTCCGTAATAATGGGTATCCAGATAAGAAAATCCTCCGTTTTCATAAAGCGGAACCTGTTTTACATCGATGCGCGGCGAATCAATATGCGCGCCCAAAATATTCATTCCCTTTTCCATGGGTTCCTTCCCTATATGGTAAAGCACCATGGTCTTGCCATTATATACCGCATACACTTTATCTCCTGCCAACAGCTGTCTATGTTCATCGATACACTGATGAAGCGATACGTATCCTGCATCTTCTGCCATACGGACAGAAAGTTCCACACATTCCCTCTCTGTTTTACCCTGATCAATGCAGGCCTTATACCACTGCGCCGTCTGTTCAAGTTCTGTAAGCTGCTCTTTGGAATAAATATCCCACAGTGTATTTTCAATCATATTTTCTTTCCTTTCTATTTTTTACCATTATTTGCTATTTTTTATTGCCATCAATCACAATAAAATTCGTACATTACGCAGTACAGTGCCACGCAATGGCACGACGTGCTTTCTGCGGTGGGGCTGTTGCCAAAATTTTGATTTTTTCCGTTTTCTGTCAACATTTTGGGCTCACTCCCTTTGCAAACAAGGAATTCTTGAGCTATATGTTGACAAGATTGACTTATATTTTATTTTTTGTCAAATCTGTCAACGTTTTTTGCAAAATATGTTGACAAAATTGACACTTTTTCTAAAATTTGTCTAATCTGTCAACATTCAAATCTTCAACGGATTACTTTTGGTGGAATTCACCTTGGTTTGTTGACCGATTTCTTGAAAAACCGTTTTTTTGTCGACATTGACATTTTGAGCTGCACTCAAATCGTGAGCAGAAAAAAGAATCGCAAATCATGATTCAATGATTCCCTCCTTGCGGCAACGTCGTTAGATTCTGGAATCATTTCGCTGTGAACGCTAAGCTCTGTCCTCGCTATCGCTCGCCACTCGGCGTGTACGGACATTTCACCGTAAGCGCTTTGCTCTGTCTTCGCAACTCTGTAGCTTGCCAGTCGCTGTGCGCTCTGGCATCTGTCATACATCGCCTCTGTCTTCGCTATCGCTCGCCACTCGGCGTGTACGGACATTATACCACAAAATCGAGAAATTATGTAAGTATATTGGTCGTGGCAAGAGTATCAAAGTTTTAAGTGCCCAAAGTGAATCGAACAAACCGGGAGACACCAAAAGACCTCATCTTGCGATGAGGCCTTCTGGCTGCGATATTTAATTAAGAAAGAACGTTCAAAAGAAATGATCTCGTGTAACCCTATCCCTTTTGACAAACTCAGTATAGCAAGCAAATGTGACGATTCTGCGAAGAAATTTTATCGCTTTGGTGTCATTTCCTATCAATTTTCTTCACCAACATCAGCTGCTCCTTAAAACAACGACAACTGATCTGTCTCCGGAAGACCTTTGAATACACCGTGTCCGCGCAAAGCTTCCGTTGCGGTTTTATTCAGTTTTGCACGGTTTACAGCTTCCTCAATGGTATCAAAAGGCTTTTCCTTATATGCCGCAGCAAAGGCTTTCGCCGCAGTATCGCCCACACCTTCAAGCGCTACAAAAGGAAGTAAAACCTTGCCCTCATCAGACCAGAATTTAATGGCATGAGATTTTCCAAGCTGCGCAGGAGCAAACGTATAACCTCTTGCATACATTTCGTAAGCCACTTCCAGAATCAATACATCGGCTTGTTCCTTGGCTGTCGCATTAGTGCCCATGGCCAGAATTTCCTCCATTCTGTCCAGACAGGCCTTCGGACCACGCAATATGGTTTCCGCATCGAAATTGGCTACTGTACTGGTAAAGTATGTGGCATAAAATTCGACCGGATAATACACCTTATACCATGCCATTCTGAAGGACATCATGACATAAGCCACCGCATGAGCGCGAGGGAACATGTACTGAATTTTAATACAGGAATCAATATACCAGTCTGGTACACCATGCTCTTTCATCACGGCAAGCTGTTCTTCTTTCAGCGGTCTGTTTTTACGCACATCCTCCATAATCTGGAAAGAAGTCTTATTTTCAATGCCTTTCAGCATTAAGTAGTTCATGATGTCATCTCGTGTAGAGATAACTTCTCGCATAGTGGCCGTTCCGCTTCGGATATAGTCTTGAGCGTTATTCAGCCATACGTCTGTTCCGTGAGAGAATCCGGAAATACGCACCAAATCCGCAAATTTATCCGGCTTGGTATCATCAAGCATCTGTCGGACAAAGGCTGTACCAAACTCAGGAATAGCGTAACTGCCATGGGTGAATTTATAGTCCGGGTCTTTGATTTCCAGCGCTTCGATACCGTTAAAGATAGATAGTACCCGCCGGTCTGTAAGGTCAGCTTTCATCGGGTCAATCCCCGTCATATCCTGCAGCTGTCTGATCATGGACGGAATATTGTGGCCCAGGATATCCAGTTTCAGCAAGTTTTCATCGATTTTATGATAATCGAAATGGGTGGTGATAATGTCGCTTTTCACATCGTTTGCCGGATGCTGCACCGGACAAAATTCATAGATTTCGTGATCGTCAGGTACGATAATGATGCCGCCCGGATGCTGTCCGGTAGTTCGTTTTACACCGGTACAGCCCTGTGTTAGCCTGTCCGCCTCAAACTTATTGATGGGCCGGTTGAACTCATCGGCAAATTTCATTACATAGCCATAGGCTGTTTTATCGGCAACAGTACCTACTGTACCCGCCTTAAATACATTTTTTTCGCCGAAAATTTCTCCCACATACTTATGGGCAGTCGCCTGATATTCACCGGCAAAGTTAAGATCGATATCCGGTTCTTTATCTCCGTCGAATCCCAGGAAAGTAGCGAAAGGAATCGTGTAGCCGTCTCTATGCAGCGGCGCGCCGCATTCCGGACATAGCTTTTCCGGCATATCGATCCCACAGTCGTACTTCTCCATATCGCCCCATTCGAAGTGCTTGCAGCTCGGACAAATATAGTGGGGATCCAGTGGATTTACTTCTGTAATTCCCGCCATAGTGGCTGCAAATGAAGAGCCTACAGAACCTCTTGAGCCGACCAGATAACCGTCCTCCATGGATTTATGTACCAACATCTGCGCAGATACATACATGACCGCATAGCCGTTATCGATAATAGAAGAAAGCTCTTTTTCCAGTCGCTCAGCAATGACCGGAGGCATATTTTCTCCATAAATGCTGTGCGCCTTTTCCATACAGGTTTTGCGAAGGGTCTCCTCAGCTCCTGCAATCTTGGGTGGAAACTTTCCTTTTGGCACCGGCAGTATTCCCTCGTCGATCATGTCGGCAATTCTATTCGTATTGTCAATGACGACACGTCTTGCCGTCTCTTCGCCCAGATAACTGAATTCCTCCATCATCTCG
Source organism: Emergencia sp. (assembly GCA_036305845.1). Lineage (GTDB taxonomy): Bacteria > Bacillota > Clostridia > Peptostreptococcales > Anaerovoracaceae > Senimuribacter. The sequence continues at coordinate 76,155 of JAXKAR010000048.1, read as the reverse complement.
TCGGTGGTTCTCATATAGAGCCCCTGTCCGTTTTCTGCATCCTTAAAGCCCATGCCTGCCATAAGAATATTTCTGTAGATAGCAGACTCCGGTTCGTCGTAATGGGCGTCTGTAGTTGCCACTACCGGTTTTCCCAGCTTATCAGCCAGTTCTACAATCTGCCGGTTATGTTGTCGAAGTTCCTCCTGCCCGCTAACCATACCCTGATCAATCATAAACTGGTTGTTAATCAGCGGCTGAATTTCCAAATAATCGTAGAAAGATGCGATTTCCTCAATCTCTGACTGACTTTTCCCACTGGTGATGGCACGATATACCTCTCCGGCTTCACAGGCAGATCCGATAATAATCCCTTCTCTATGCGCTGCGATGATAGATTTCGGCAGTCTGGGGCGTTTGTAAAAGTAGTCAAGATGGGAAAGTGAGACCAGTTTGTAAATATTCTTCAGTCCCTCTTGGGTTTTCGCTAAAAGGATGATATGGTTTGTGGCTTTTTTCTTGTACTCTATCGTACCGTCGGGATTATGGCAATCGCTGTCGTCAAAAACATAACCCTCCATGCCGTAAATAATTTTGATATTGACCGGATTTTCTTTATCTCCTGCCAATTTCTTAGCTGTCTTTGCCGCATCCGGGAAGCTCTGCACCACACCGTGGTCGGTAATAGCTACAGCCGGCTGTCCCCAGGCTGCGGCCGTCTTTACCAGATCGGAAACTTCGTTCAATCCATCCATAGCGCTCATCTTGGTATGGGCATGGAGCTCTACCCGTTTTCCGCTTTCGTAGGTGTCCTGCCTCCGCTTTACTTTACCCTTTTCTATATCCTTAAGCATGACAGTAAGACAGTTTTCGTATCTGTCCCATTCTGTCTCACCGCGAACTTTTATGTAATCCCCGCTCTTCAGCAGGCTGTCGATTTCTTCCCATTTATTTGCTGAACAAAAAGCCTTCAGACATGCGGATGTGGTTCTGTCTGTAATAAGAAGAGTAATCAGTTTTTTCCCGTTTCTCAGAGGCCGCGCTTCTTTTTTAAAGAGGATTCCCTCCAATATCACGATGCCGGAATCTGCAGAAATGCTGGAAAGTGGAACAGATTCTCCTGATACGCCTTTACCCATAATCCGATTGCCCTCTGCAGGCAATTCTTTTTCGTTTCGACGAAAACCACTCTTTGCACCCTGACCGAATCCGCCGGGTGAAAAAGGCTGCCCGCCGCTCTGTCCATCCTGGGTTTTGGTCGGCGCTGATTTTTTTGCTTCCTCGATTTTTTTCTTCTGTTCTTCCAGTGAAGCTCTTATATCTGCTGCCTCTGAAGCTTTCCAATCATGGGCAGCCTGATGATAATGGTCTTCATCGTTGATAAAAGACACCTCTGTCGTAATTCCAAATTTTTCATGAAGTAATCCCTTAAACAGATGGGCTACCTTCTGATTGAGCTGTTCTGTAGAAAGCTTTCCTAAGGCATAGATCTCCAGTTTTCGCCCATCGTAATGATATTTTTTGGTTTCGATTGTGCGGGTAATAGCCGCAAACTTTCCGTTTATGATTTCAATCATATGGGGAATAAACAAAGAAATGATCTCTTCTTCCCGAAGAATCATGTCCGAAAAAACATAGATAAACTTGACCTCCGTCAAATGGGGAATTTGATGGAGAATAATCCCTTTTAGTTTTTCCATGTCAAGAAAAGGCGGTACAAAATTAAGCCGGAGTGTAAGAGTAAGAACCCCGGTTTCTTTCGCTATAACCGCCTCTGTAATATCATACTGATATTGATCTCTGGGATGATTTCCCACCTCATCCCAGGTTATGCTCTGTTCCAATAAATGTCTCATTGTTCCTCTGTTATCACGTTTATCAGTTCATCAATCAAATCTTCTTCTCTAACCGTTTTCAATACTTGTCCGCGAGCGAAAATAAGGCCTTTGCCTTCTCCTCCCGCAATGCCGTAATCTGCCTCTCTGGCTTCTCCCGGTCCGTTGACCGCACAACCCATTACCGCAACTTTAAGCCCCGGATTTACGCTAATTTGAGCAAGACGCCTGTCCGCTTCTTCTGCAAGAGCCTGCAAATCCACTTTAGTTCTGCCGCAAGTCGGGCAAGAAACCAGATTAACTCGAGGTGTTCTCAAATCTAACGCTTCTAAAATCTCTCTGGCATAATACACCTCTTCTACCGGATCTGCGGTCAGAGAAACGCGCAAGGTGTCTCCAATGCCGTCAAGAAGCAAGGCGCCAATACCGATAGCAGATTTTACTTTGCCTCGTTTCAGGGTACCTGCCTCTGTAATCCCAATATGAATGGGATAATCCGTCTTCTCTGCCACAATCTTGTGGGCCTGAGTGTTCATCAGCACATTGGAAGATTTTAGAGAAACCACCAACTGGTCATAGCCCATTTCCTCAACCAAGGCTACATTTCGGAGTGCGCTTTCCGCAAGTCCCTCAGCCGTAACGCCACCGTTTTTTTCTAAAATATCCTTTTCTAAAGAACCTGAGTTAACGCCTATCCGAATAGGCACGCCATGGTGTTTAGCTGCCTCTACGACCGCACGCACACGATTCACATCTCCGATATTTCCCGGATTGATTCGGATTTTATCTGCGCCCGCTTCGATGGCTGCAATAGCAAGACGATAATCAAAATGAATATCCGCCACAAGCGGTATATCCGTCTCCTTGCGTATCTCAGCCAAAGTACTCGCCGCTTCCATATCCGGAATGGCAATACGGACAATATCACAGCCGGCATCTTTCAGTCTGCTGATTTGCTGTAAAAGCGCCTGCCCGTCATGAGAGTCCACGTTGGTCATGGACTGAATGGATACAGGCTCTCCGCCTCCAATGGCAATATTTCTGCAAAATACTTTTTTTCTCATTGAAATAACCTCGTAATATCATTCCAGGTAACGAAAATCATCAGACCGATAAGGAGAATCATTCCCAAACCGTGAATCTTTGCCTCAAGCTCATCGCTGATCATTTTTCCGGTAATGGCTCTGATGATGACGAAGATAATTCTGCCGCCGTCGAGAGCCGGAAGGGGAAGAAGATTGATAATCGCAAGATTAAGGCTCATCAGCGCAACCAGCGATGCAAAGTAAAACAGACCATAATGATTCGTCTCGCTGACCATGGTAACAATGCCTACAGGACCGGCAAGATCTTTAGTAGACACCTCTCCGCCCAAAAGCTGACCCAACGAATCAAATAAAGCGCCTGTCATATTCCAGGTTGCCGCAGCACCGTTTTTCACCGCACTGAAAGGATTATGGCTAACTTTACCGGTAATGCCCAGAACAAACCTGCCATCTTCAGATTTTATGGGCTTTGCAGTAAAGGTTTTTTCCTCACCGTCTCTGCTGACCGTAATATCCCTGGCCGTATCTTCTGCTGAAATCAATTCTACAACCTGACTCCAAGAGTCGATTTTCTTTCCGTCTACAGCCTCAATCTTATCCTCCGGCCGCAGTCCTGCTATATATGCAGGGCTTCCTTCCTGGACCTTATCCAGGGTTGTTGTAGCCTGCCCGATAATCCCCATAACCAGGGACAATGCGATTACTGCAATCAGCACATTCATAGCAGCTCCTGCAAGAAGGACTGTAATCTTTGCCCATCCCGGTTTATTGTTAAAGGAGCGGGCATCCTTTGATTCCTCGTTTTCCCCTTCCATAGCGCAAAAACCGCCGATAGGCACAAGGCGTATAGAATACAAGGTTTCTCGTCCCTGTTTCTGTAAAAGTACCGGTCCCATACCAAAGGCGAACTCATTCACCTTTACGCCAACCGCCTTTGCCGCCGCAAAATGCCCAAGTTCATGGGGAAAAATCAGTAACACAAATAAAACTACTGCATAAATCAATGTCATCACAAAACCTCTTTACGAATTTGCCTGTCGATTTCAATAATATCTTCAAGCCTTAAATGATATGTAGGGTTATGCTGATCTATGATTCTTTCTAATGTTTCCTGAATATCAATAAAGGAAATCCGTCCTTTCAAAAACTGATCCACAAGAACTTCGTTTGCACCGTTAAGCACAACCGGATAACTTCCTCCTGCGCCTGATGCTTCATACGCAAGCTTTATACAGCGAAATACTTCTGTATCCGGTTTTTCAAAAGTCAGGTTTGCTCCCTCCCCGAAAAAATCAAGTCCCGGTCCGTTATACGGCATACGATTCGGATATCCCAGCGCCACGCTGATAGGGATTCTCATATCGGGAAGTCCCAGCTGCGCAATTACAGAGGTATCCGCAAATTCTACCGCAGAATGAACAATACTCTGTGGGTGTACCAAAATCTGAATATCCTCGAGAGGCACGTCAAAGAGCCACTTTGCTTCAATAACTTCAAGACCTTTATTCATCATGGTTGCAGAGTCGATGGTAATTTTCTTTCCCATAGTCCACTTCGGATGTTTAAGCGCCTGTGCAAGCGTTACTTCTCTCAGCTGATTCAGAGTATATCCCCTGAACGGACCGCCCGAGGCCGTCAGCAAAATCCTGCGAATTTCTTTCCCTTCATTACCCATAAGGCATTGAAAAATAGCGCTGTGTTCACTATCCACCGGTAAGAGCTTTACACCTTTACGCTGTACCGCTTCCATAACCAGTTCGCCTCCGGCAACCAGGGTTTCTTTATTTGCCAGCGCAATATCCTTTCCTGCGCAAATCCCATGATAAGTCGGTACCAAACCTCGCATTCCCATGAGAGAGTTAAGCACCATGTTGCTGTCATCTTCTGCCGCCGCAATCAGTCCTTCTTCTCCCCATAGCACTTCCATGTGGGGAAAGCGTTCAGATAGCTTCTTCGCATCACTTTCGGTCTCCGTTACAGCAAGCTCCGGCGCAAATTCTTTTATCTGTTCCGCCAGAAGTTCGATGTTTCTTCCACAGGTAAGGCTGGTCACCTGAAACTGCTCTCTATGGTTTCTGATTACGTCCAGAGCCTGCGTACCGATAGAGCCGGTACTGCCAAGTATAGAAACTTTTCTCATAAGATTCCTTTCTCTACATTAACACCAGTGCAATGTAATAATAAACCACCGGCGCCGTAAACAGAACACTGTCAAACCGGTCAAGAATTCCGCCATGCCCCGGAATCAGATTGCCGTAATCCTTAATGCCCATCTTTCTTTTATATGCCGATGCCGTCAAATCTCCACACTGAGACAAAACAGCGCCGATTAGCCCGATGGCAAGGCAATGTATCCAGATAGACGGCATAACCAAATAGCCGAAAAGACCACAGCAGATTACACTGCCCAAAGTGCCTCCCACAGCGCCTTCAATGGTTTTCTTCGGGCTGAGGTTCGGACAAAGCTTATGCTTGCCAAAGAGATATCCGCTGAAATATGCGAAAATATCTGTACAGAATGCCGACAGAAGAACCAGCCAGATCAGCTTCGCATATTCCTCCGTCTGGTCTACCAGAACTACATGGAAAGAGAAAAATCCCACATAGATAATACCCAGCATGGTTGCCATCGCATCCTCTATCTTATGTTCATTGATTTTAAAAATATAGATGGAACAAGCCATAATGCTAAACGCCAGCCATGCCGTAATATACTGGTGATTCATCGGAAAAAAGCAATTCAGTCCATATAATACAAACATAGCGCCATAGGCAATGGGTTCTGAAGGTTTGATATCCATAGCTCTGAAACCGTTAAAAAGTTCCCTGATACCTACCAGTCCTACAAAAATACACATAGCTACAAGCCAGTAGCTTCCCAGATATACAAAGATTAACAGCGGAACCATACACAGCCCCGAAAGCACTCTTGTCTTCATAAAATTCTTACTTCCTTCCTCCAAAACGACGATCCCGCTTCTGGTAGTTTTCTATAATTTTCTCATATTCTACCGGTGAAAAATCCGGCCAAAGAATGTCGGTAAAAGCAAACTCGCTATAAGCGCTCTGCCACAACATAAAATTGGACAGCCGTTCTTCTCCACTGGTTCTGATAATCAAATCCGGATCAGGAATGTTGCCGTTCTCTTCTCCGGTATAGAGATACTTGCTGATTAACGTCTCGTCGATTTCTATATCATCGGCTAAAATACCGGCAGTTACATCATCCCTAATCCGTGATACGGCTCTGATTATCTCTGCTCTGCTTCCGTAATTCAGCGCGATGTTAAACTGAAGACCCGTATTCTGCGCCGTAGTCTTCAGTGATTTTTCCAGTCTCTCTACAGCCACCTTGGGAATGACGCTGTAATCGCCTAAAACCCTGACTTTTACATTATTTTCATGAAGTTCCTTCAACTCACTGTCCACATATTTCACCAAAAGCTTAAAGATGCCGCCGACTTCTTCTTGTGAGCGTTTCCAATTTTCTGTGGAAAAGGCATATACGGTTAAGTATTTTATTCCCAATGTGGAAGACGCCTTGACAATTTCCTTCATTGCCAGCATCCCTGCGTTATGACCCGCAAGGCGGGGCAGTCCTTTACCTGCCGCCCATCTGCCGTTACCGTCCATAATAATGGCAACATGGGCGGGAACTCTATTTCTGTCTATCATGTTTCCCTCATAACTTGAGGGCTATCTCAAAATTGAGACAGCCCCTTGGATGTACGGTTATTTTTTATTTATATTCGGAAAAGTCTATACTTCTAAAATTTCCTTTTCCTTTGCTGCGATGACATCGTCGATATCCTTGACAGCCTTTTCGATGGTTTTCTGTACAGTATCCAGTTCTTTCTTCAGATCATCCTCTGTCAGTTCTCCGTCCTTTTCCTGTTTCTTCAGATGATCGTTGGCATCTCTTCTCAGGTTTCTGATTGCAACCTTGGTTTCTTCGCCCATTTTTTTGGTTGTCTTAATCAGTTCTTTTCTTCTTTCTTCTGTAGGCTGAGGAATACCCAGTCTGATACACTTACCATCGTTGGATGGTGTAATGCCGATTTCCGCAATGTTGATCGCTTTTTCAATATCAGTAATAGACTTAGGATCAAACGGGGTGATCATCAGGGTTCTTGGATCAGGCACTGAGATATTGGATAGATTCTTCAGTGGGGTAGGACTTCCATAGTAATCTACCATTACCTTATCCAGCAGAGCCGGGTTGGCTCTTCCTGCTCTGACTGTGTTCAAATCCTCTTTCAGAACGGAAATGCTCTTCTGGATTCTCTCTTCTAAACTCTTGTGTGAATGACTCATCTTGTTCCTCCTATTTAATAATGGTTCCTATTTTTTCTCCGTATATTGCCTTCAGCACGTTGCCCTCTTCGGCAATGCCGAAAACATGAATGGCTATCTGATTATCCCTGCAGAGCGTGGCAGCAGTCAAATCCATAACCTTCAGATCTTTCTCTAAAACCTCCATATGGGTCAGCTCATCGTATTTAACCGCATCCGGGTTGAGATTCGGATCATCTGAATATACCGCATCCACATTCTTTGCAAGCAGAATAACATCTGCATCAATCTCCACTGCTCTGAGTGCCGCTGCCGTATCTGTGGAAAAGAACGGATTGCCTGTACCTGCGCCGAAAATCACTACATCCTTATGTTCAAGCTGGCTGATTGCCTTTCTTCTGGCATAAGGCTCTGCAATTTCCCGCATCTCAATGGCAGTCTGTACTCTCGCTTTGATATCCTCTGCTAAAAGCGCATCCTGCAGAGCCAGGGAGTTCATTACTGTTGCCAACATACCCATGTAGTCGGCTGTGGCTCTGTCCATATCCTTGCTTGTCCGGCCTCGCCAGAAATTACCGCCGCCAACTACGATAGCAACCTCTACACCCAGCTGATGAATGTCCTTGATCTGTCTGGCAACCTTACGGGTCATCTCCTCGCTGATGCCAAAACGATCCGGTCCTGCCAGAGCCTCTCCGCTGATCTTGAGCAGAACCCGTTTGTATTTTGGTTCCATAACTTTCTCCTTTATGGTTTTCTTTACGACACCGCAACTCGCATCAATGCCGTAAGATTATAGAATCATTTCACCGTGTGTGCTAAGCTCTGTCTTCGCCTCCAGCTCGCCACTCGGCGTGTATGGACATTATATCATAAATTTCTGTTGGTTGGAACTGTTTTATCACCGAATGCAGCCTTATTTCTGACGGATATATTCTGCTGCTGCCAGGGCTGCCGATGCACCGTCTGCTGCGGCAGTGGCCAGCTGTCTTACCTTCTTTGTTCTGCAATCCCCCGCAGTAAAAATACCCGGAGTCTGAGTCAAACAAGTCTCATCTGCCTGAATATAGCCTTTGTCGTCCAGTTCTACCACCCCGGCAAATTCTTTATTATCCGGCATCTGTCCTATGGCAACGAAAATACCCTGAACATTCAGCACTCGCTCTTCTTCGGTTTTTACGCTGCGCACCTTCAGACCGCTGATCATCATATCACCCAGAAGTTCAACCGGCACGCTGTTCAGTACAAACTCCACATTTTCTTTCTGTTTAAGCCGCTCTACATTGGCTTCTTCCCCTCGAAAAGCATCTCTTCGATGAATCAGATAAACCTTGTTTGCAATGCCCGAAAGAACTTCCGCATCCTCAAGCGCTGTGTTTCCACCGCCGATAACCGCAACGTCACGGCCTCTGAAGAAAGCGCCGTCACAAGTCGCGCAATAAGACAGACCGCTGCCCACAAATTTTTCTTCATTTGCTATCCCCAACGGACGATTTTTTGCTCCCGTAGCCAGAATTACCGCCTTACACGGGTAAGAACCGTTCTCTGTCTTTACGATTTTATTCTCTCCATCACGTTCAATGGCAACAGCTCTGTCAAACACGATTTCCGCCCCCAGACTCACTGCCTGATCGTAAAGCGTGCTGGCAAAGGTAAAACCGGAAGTGGTCTTAATGCCCGGATAATTTTCTACCTCCGGCGTATTGATAATCTGTCCGCCAAAGCTTTTGGCCTCGATAAGCAAAGTTTTCTTTCCTGCCCGCTGTCCGTAAACTGCTGCAGAAAGTCCTGCAGGACCGGCGCCGATAATTACAATATCATACATCATTTTATTTTTCTCCTTTTCTGAACATAGCCATCATCTCTCCTGTCAGGCTGAACCCGTCATCGCCCTGAGGCATATCGCTGCGGTGCACCCACTCAGCAACAGAAAGCTCCTCTTCATCCATCTGTATCCGGTCGTCTCCGTCCACTTCACAGAAAAATCCCAAAAGCAAATTGCTGTCCACACCCCATGGCTGGCTCTTATAATAGGTGATGTTTTTTACCCTCAGCCCAACTTCTTCCATTGCTTCTCGCCTTACGGTTTCTTCTGCCGTCTCACCGATTTCCGTAAAGCCGGCAATGAGTGCATATTTTTTATATACCCTTCCGTTATATTTTGTAAGCAGAATTTTATCCCCTTTGGTGATAGCGACAATCACTGCCGGCGCAATTCTGGGATATACCATATTCCCACAGTGCGGGCAGCGCAGCATTCTTTCTTTCCGGTCGTGCTCCATGGGTTTTCCGCAGCATCCGCAAAACCGGTTGTGTCTGTACCACTGATCCAGATGGTAAGCTGTAGCTGCGCCAAAGGCCAGCTCTTTAATTTCAAGTTTGCGCAGATTTCTCACAGATTCCCATTGGCAGCCTTCTACTTGATCCAAATCACTTGTCAGAAAAAATTTTTCTTCACCAATGCGAAACAGATACTGTGCAGACAAATCCTGTCCCAGTATAGCAGCAGAAGGAACTTCCGGCACCCCCTGGTGATTGACCTTGACAAGAATTCTATCGTTATTGAAACAGAATACCTTGTCGTGTTCTGCCGGTTTATCTTGTTTGAATTCGTTATACAATCGCTTTTCTCCTAAATCCTGAATCATTTCCTACCTCTTCGTCTATAGTATTTGCTGTATCTTATATTTTATCATAGAGAAAGAAAAAAGAAAATAATCGCGTAGGTATTGACAAATCCGATTTCATATGATTAAATAAACACATGAACAATTATTCATATAATTTATAAGGAGGATTACCCATGAGCAAAATCATAAAAAACAACTGCCCATCTCCCCTGCTCCATCATCACGATGAGCACTGTGGATGTGGACAAATTCATCACGATCATCACGAGAAACATCAGCACTGCGACTGCGGTCACGACCATCAGGCGCACGATCACCAACAGGATGACCATAATGCGTCATGTGGCTGCGGATGCGAACATCACCACGAGGAGGCGCACCATCATCACGAAGATGATGACGGATGCAGTGAGGAAGACGAACATCATCACTGTCATGAACATCAGGAAGAAGCAGGACTGACCAACTTAAACAAACAGGTTTACCTTCTGGAGAACCTGGGCTGCGCTCACTGCGCCGCCAAAATGGAAGAGAAAATAAACCAGCTGCCACAGGTCCGCTCTGCAACCATTACCTTTGCCACAAAACAGCTTAGGGTTGCAGCAGAGAATCCGGACGCCCTTCTTGACGATATGCAGGCAATTTGCAGTTCTATTGAATCTGCAGTGCAGATTGTCCCTCATCAAGACGCTCCGACTATTCAGGCCGCCGGCACTGCAGCGACAATCAAGAAAAAAACGATTTCTAAAGACACACGAGAGTTAATCGGCATCATCACAGGCGCAGTTCTCTTTGCTGCCGCTGTCCTGATTAATAATCTGCCCCTTTCCGGCAGCAATACCATCGTATTCGGTTTAACGCTTATCGCCTATATCATCCTGGGCGGCAAGGTTCTCTTAGAAGCGGCGCGTAATATCAGAAACGGACAGATTTTCGATGAAAACTTTCTCATGGGTATCGCCACATTGGGCGCATTTTTCATCGCAGAATATTTAGAAGCCGTAGGCGTTATGCTGTTTTATCGAGTCGGCGAATACTTTGAGCATCGCGCAGTAGACCGAAGCCGCAGCCAGATTATGGCTGCTATCGATATGCGTCCTGAAGTAGTCAATCTGTCAGAAAATGGACGCATCCGCACAATTGCCGCAAACGAAGCAAAGCCGGGCCAAATCCTTTTGATTCGTCCCGGTGACAGAATCCCACTGGATGGCATCGTCATCGGCGGCGAAAGCCGTCTGGACACTTCCCCCATTACCGGGGAGCCCGTGCCGGTTTCCGTTGCCGCCGGCGATCAGGTTTTATCCGGCTGTGTCAATACTTCGGGGCAATTATTGATGAAAGTAGAAAAACCTCTTGCAGAATCTATGGTCACGAAAATTTTAGACTCTGTGGAAAACGCTGCGGCAAGCAAACCAAAAATCGATCGTTTCATTACCAGATTTTCCAAAGTCTACACACCGGTAGTCGTCATTGCAGCGCTCGTTGCTGCCATCGTACCGTCACTGATTACCGGTAACTGGTCATACTGGGTTTACACTGCGCTTACCTTCCTGGTCATGAGCTGCCCTTGTGCATTGGTACTCAGCGTACCGCTCGCCTTTTTCTCCGGAATCGGCGCAGGATCGAAAAAAGGCATCCTCTTCAAAGGCGGAGTATCCATGGAGGCGCTGACAAAGATAAAAGCGGTTATCATGGACAAAACCGGAACGATTACCGAAGGGAACTTCAAGCTGCAGAAAGTGATTTCTACCGGCGCATTTACAGAAGATGAACTTCTTTCTCTTGCCGCCGGCTGTGAACAGAATTCTACCCATCCAATCGCCTCCAGCATTACGGCAGCAGCCAAGGACAAAGGTCTTTCCATTGACGCACCTGACAGTCTGGAAGAAATTGCAGGTCAAGGTATCAAGGCAGAAACAGCTTTAGGAACAGTCCTCTGCGGAAACAGAAAGCTGATGGATAAATTCCGGATAACCGTCCCCGCCCTTGCAGACACCTCGCTTGGCGCCGAAGTTTTTCTGGCTGTTGACGGACAGTTTGCCGGCTATCTGCTCATTTCCGATACGCTTAAGGCCGATGCAAAAAGCGCCGTTGCACGATTAAAAGATTTAGGTCTTCATACCGTTATGCTGACCGGTGACAGCGCTGCAAGTGCAGAAAACGTGGCCGGCGCGGTAGGTATCGATCAGGTGCATGCAAAACTGATGCCCCAGGATAAATTGAGCATTTTGTCACAGATTCGTCAGGAAAAAGGACCGGTTATGTTTGTCGGCGATGGCATCAATGACGCGCCGGTGCTTGCCGGCGCAGATGTAGGCGCAGCGATGGGAAGCGGCGCAGATGCAGCCATTGAAGCCGCAGACGCAGTCTTCATGCATTCCAGTGTAGAAGCAATTGCCGACTCTATTTCCATCGCAAGAAAAACAGGAAGAATTGCAATGGAAAACGTAGTCTTTGCCCTGGTCATCAAAGCTATCGTCATGGCGCTGGGGCTTGCAGGCTTTGCCAATATGTGGATGGCCGTATTTGCGGACAGCGGCGTAGCCATGCTATGCGTATTAAACTCCATCCGCATCCTGTACAGAAAAAAATAGCTTCATAAATTATAAATATAAGCAGAACCGGAGAACCATCATGTATTTTGAAAAAAACGATTATGACAACGAAATTCTTTACAGCCTTGCCGACCTGTTCAAGGTGTTTGGCGACTCCACCAGGATTCGCATCCTCTACGCCCTGTCTCAATCTGAGCTTTGCGTCCAGGATATTGCCGATGCGCTGTCCATGAACCAAAGCGCAATTTCTCACCAGCTGCGTGTGCTAAAGCAGGCTGACCTGGTCAAATCCAGAAGAGAGGGAAAAACCATTTTCTATTCCCTTGCTGATGATCATGTATCCACCATTATGGCACAGGGATTAGAACACGTATGTGAGGAAAGCTGATTCTCCTTTAGCATGATTTAATCCTAACATGGAAAATCCTGAGGGAAAGACACGCTTCGTAAAAAGTCTTTCCCTCAGGATTCTCTCCAAAAAAAATCATCTATGATAACTACAAACTCATTTGTATCCTTAATAGCCGCAACTCTTCAGAAATCCGTCTACTTCTTAATTGCAATCTACATAAAGAATAGATTGCAATTAACGGTAAATTTAATACAATTGCTGCTATAAAAAAAGTCCTCGAACGAATAGTATATTCACCAAATTGTACATTTTTAGAATTCACTCGCTCTATTCTTTCACTTTCGCCTGTTAAACCATATTTTTCAACTAAGGTAATACCAATATTTTTATATCTATAATCTGATTTAAGGCTTGCATAGACCGGCGCAACATCAATTAACTCATTTTTTGAATTCTTAATCTGCAAGTCACTATATGCGACCACTTTTCCTTTTGAAGATATCTTTAGTTTCATCTCTATGGATGAGTTAGCATTAAAAGGAAATCTCTCGATTATTATGTGGGATTGCTCCTGCATAGATTTTGTATAGAAGCCTAAAGAAACCATCAAAATAGCGATTATAATAATCGGAATCATTCCAACGAATCTATTTCTCTGTTTAGAAAGCAATATTTCGATTAAAATCAAAACAATTATGGCTATTAGGCTAATCAATAGGGCTTCAGTACCATTATGAATCATAAAATACCTTTCTTCAAATTATAGTATATTTATAAGTCCTCAAGTTTACTTTTTAACATTAAGAATTTTTTTCGTCGATTAAATCGATAAGAAAAAAGAATAGTGTATAGAACCATAAACGGAATACAACATATAAGAAATTCTACGCAAATAATTCTTCTCACTTCTGCATTGTTAACTTTTGTGGTATCACTTTTTTCTTGTATCCGAATTAGATCTTCATAAATCATTGATTTTCCATTATATGATTGGAAATTAATTTTATAGTTATAAAGGTTATTAGTTATAATTGTATCAATCTCACCTATACTCGTATCTTCTTCTATATTACCTTCTACAAATTTTAAATTTATATATTCCGAATCAATTCCTTCATTGGTAATAAATTGTCCAATCTGTATCAATTTCCGATCCGAATTTATCAATAAATGCTGCACTCCTAAAACTTTATTATCTTTATATATCTCTATTGATCGAATATCATAACCATTTGTTAGGGATATTTTCTGCAAAAAAATAAATATAAGAATCGAAATAAATAGCGTGGCAAAAGGTAATATTCTGATCATCCTACTTCTTTTTTTTATAAAAATAAATTCTAATATACCTAAAAATACTATTAATCCAAAATATAAAATCAAGACACAAAGTATTGTCAGATTCCTAGTTAATTCATTAATAAAAACCATCTATTTCACCAATTTCTCTCAGGTACGTTCTTTACTATACTCGTGAATGAGCAATTTAGCAGTATCAAAATCAATTTTATCATCTAATGCTAATTTCTTTATAAGCTTTATATACGGTTTAGCTTCTTTATCTTCCTGCATTTTAATTTTATCAATAATTCGATCTAATCTAAGTCTTACAGTTGGATAGGTAACATTATAATCTTTAGCGATTTGTTTCAAAGATCCACTGCATAATACAAAATTCTTTATAAAGGCAATATCTTCTTCCTCTAAAGCTTCCATCCACGTGGGCATCATTTCTATCGCCACATCTTTTACCTCTTCTATCAAAGTAGTAGTATTTATAGTCCCTCTCCAAGGACTGTATACTATAAGTATTGGAGATACCACAGATTAAATTCATCTTCTACCAGCTAATATTTAAGGAAAATCTTATACAGAATATCACTTTATTCCCCTATCACAAAAACTAATGCGGCTAATTTTTTCTCTCATTACTGTTGTTTAAATAAACTATTGTTCGATAACATAAATAGGTAAAAGCCACAACTATATAGATGTGACCTTTACATAATTATTAAAATTCCTATGTCCTTTTAAGATGAATATAATTCACTATTTTTTGTTTATTTTTTTCAAAAGCTTTATTCCTATTACAGCCAGAGTTACCATTGCTATGATAAAAATTAATAGTACAAATATATTTATCTTCAGGTTAGTTAGATTAGTTATCATATTTCTCCTCTTAAAATCAAATTCATTCAGTATTTATAATGAGCAATTCCTTCTATTTTCTCCATTATCATCTCCCCTGCTCTCTTAATCTGAAAATCAACTTTAATTTATTTAAATATACTCTTTATTTTTATTAAAGTCAATATTTAAATTCGATTTAATATTTTATTCTATGAAATAAAGAACCAACCTCATTCAAAACTTCGAAATGCAGAGATTTATACCTTGGTTATATCATATTTATTTATACGATTTTTCAAGCAGTTTTAAATTAAATGCTACAGAATGTAATGACAATGAATAATCGCTGATTCTCATATTCAGCCCGGATTGTCCCGCCCATGCGCTCTGTGAGAAGCCGTGCGATAGAAAGCCCAAGACCTGTAGAACCACCTCCGGTTTCCACCGTATAAAACCGGTCAAACAGCCTTCCTACCTGAACGGCATCCAAAGTCTCTGCTCTGTTAGAAAAGGTCAGTTTTCCATCTTCAGTCAGTTCTGCCAAAAAATCACCATCGCTATACTTTAATCCATTGCTGATGACATTATTTAGCACCCTCCTGAATGCCACTTGATCTATGTTTCGCAGAACAGGTTCATGGGGCAGGCTTATTTGAGGCACGATTCCCCTTTTCTCCATAGCATCATAAAAGGACAGCATGGTTTCTTCAAATATCCTTCCCAAATCCGCCTCTTCCATAACGACTTGCTGTACAGAAGTCACAACAGAATAACGAAACAATTCTTCTGTCAGCTGCTTCAGTACATTCGTTCTGTCCTCAATACGGGACAAGTATTTGCGGACCTCCTCCGAGGTTTCTTCCCTCTGCAAAAGCTCAAGGTATCCGCAAATTGCCGTCAGAGGTGTTCGCAGATCATGGGAGATGTTGGTTACTGCATTTTTCAGCTCCTGGTCACCCTGCTGAAACAGGTGTCGCTGTTTTCTCAGAATCCGAAGCTGTTCGTTAATACTCTCTGCCAGATGCTGTATCTGTCTGTCTCGGGATGAAATGGATATCAACGTGTTGGTTTCGCCGGTAAGCCGCTGAGAAAATTCTTCTCTAATCTCCCTTGCTCCTTTGCGCAGCAAGAAGATTTTACCCCCTAAAACTACGATTATACAGATTAACATGGCGGCGATTACCCAAAACCATACTTCCATAAACACTCCTCTTATTCCTTTATCGCAAATCCTTTTTTCTAAACAGCAAGACACCCGCTGCTGTCATTATCACCGCAATAGATGCCGAATAACCCATGAGATGCCACGGTTTTTCCACTTCATAGGATGCAATCTGCAGCTGTTGTCCTCCCGGAAGAAAATCATTGAAAAATTCATAAACCGCTCTTGTCGTACCACTTATATATCTTTCGTTTTTTTCAGGTTCTACTTTTACCACCTGTCTTGACTCATTCATCACATATCCGCCATAGTACTCCGGTTCATTAAGCCTGTTCAGAATATAAGAACTGGTGAAAAGCAAAATGAACGCCAGGAGAACGCTGACTACAGATACCACCGCCTTGTTCTGGTTCAGCATAACTATCAGCGTGAATATAGAGGAAATCGCCATGACCACAAGCATAACACATAGAATCAAAAGTAAGATAGCCTTTGTCTCCATATGCATCCATCCGAAGATCGGCGCACCTACCGCCACATAGACAATCCAGTGAACCGCATACATGATGAAAATCGCCACTATGCAGACAATCAAATTAGAAAAATAAATGTCTCTCCGTTTATGTCCGACCAATACCTTATTTCTGATCGTTCCGTCACTGTACTCTGTGCCGATGAAAAGGGCGGAAAATGCAGCAGTTACAATACCCGCAAACGGAACCGCATTAAAAAAGTTAGCGTCCAGACTGATTTCTGTCCCATCTTTCATCATATTATAATTGGAAAGCTGCATCAACAGAGCAAACCCGGTCATAAAAATTAAACCGGCATAAAAAACTTTAGATTTCTTTAAGCGCATAAAATTCGCTGCAAGTAGTTTATTCATGCTCCCCACCTCCTACCAGACTGACAAAATAGCTTTCCAGACTCTCATCTTTCTCCTGCATTGAAATAATCTGGCAGTTCTCCTCTGCCAAATCCATTGCCAGCTCAGAAACGTTAATCCGAGCAAAGATGTCTGCCTCACGATCCGATGCAATTTTGTATTCGATATTCATCTTGTCCAGCACACGAGCCAGCGCCTTTGTATCACTGACTTCTGCATGAACACATTTGCGACAGGCATCTGCCAGTTCCTCTGCGGTAATTTCTTTAATCATGCGGCCGCCGTCAATAAATCCATAATGGGTAGCCAACCGGGAAAGTTCATCTAAGATGTGGCTGGAAATCAAAACCGTAATCTGTTCCTGTCTATTCAGCTTCAAAATCAATTCCCGCATCTCGATAATGCCCTGGGGGTCCAATCCGTTTACCGGTTCGTCTAATACGAGAAAATCCGGATCTCCTGCCAGCGCAATCGCAATGCCAAGCCGCTGTTTCATACCCAGAGAGAAATTCTTTGCTTTTTTCTTTCCGGTATCCTGAAGACCCACGAGCTGCAGCAAATCCGCAACACCTTTCTCAGATGGAAGCCCCAGCACTCTATACTGTTCTCTAAGGTTATCTTCCGCCGTCAATTCCCCATAAATAGACGGTGTTTCTACCACTGCGCCCATTCGTCTTCGACTCTGCTGTATCTCTTCATCACTGTACGCTTTACCGTACAAAGCATAAGTTCCCGCCGTAGGTTTTTGCAGTCCGCAGATCAATCTGATCAATGTAGTTTTCCCTGCCCCGTTTTTACCGACAAAACCGTAAATCGCTCCTTTGGGAATGTGTAGGGAAACATTATCCAGCGCTTTAAAATCCTTATACGATTTGGAAAGTCCCTGCGTTGTTAAAACGTATTCCATATGTCAAATACCTCCTTTTCTTTAGACAACTTTACACTAAAACGGTAAAGCTTGCGGTAAAGAAAAGTGTAAAGAAACGGTAAAGATTAGTTCCGGTTTTTTTCATCAGATGCAGCAGGCGGTTCAAGCAGCCGAAAACCAATGCCCCAGACCGCTTCAATCCAATCTCCGCCCCCTGCTTCTCGCAGTTTTTTCCGTAGATTGCTTACATGTATTTTTAGAGACGTTTCTGTACAATCCGGCGTTTCTTCAGAGATTCTATCTAAAATCACCGACTTGGCAATGGCTTTGTTTGGATTTTCCATAAGCAATTTTAAAATTGCATACTCCGTTCGAGTCAATCTTATCTCTCTGTTTCCCATCCTCGCCTGCTTTGCCAAAAGATTTACGGAAAGTTTTCCCACGCACAAATTCTGTGACAACGCTTGTCCGTTTCTCCTTCTCAGCTGAGACTGTATTCTTGCAAGCAGTTCTCGCAGTACGAAAGGCTTGGTTACATAATCCGCCGCGCCGGAAAGCAAAAGATTTACTTTATCGTCCACATCCGTCTTTGCGCTGACCACAATGACAGGAATATCGCAGATCTTTGGCAATACTGCCTCGCCCGAAAGCCCCGGCAGCATCAGATCGAGAAGGATCAGATCGGGCCGACTTTTTTCCAGAAGATAAAGCGCCTCAGTGCCAGAGTATGCCCGCAGTACCCGGTAGCCCTCCTGCAGAAGCGCCTCTTCCAGCATGTCCCCAATGTGAATATCGTCATCAATAATAGCAATGGTTTTCATTAAGCAATCCTTTCGCTGAAAATTTCTCTAGTTACGCAATGCTTTTTCAGTTTACCATAGTCTTTACCGCTCTGCAATGCGAATAAAACAACCTGAACATTCAGTCCAGGTTGTTTTATCCGTTAATTTCATATAGTATGCATCAGAAAAAATGCTTTATTGTGCTTCACGTCGTTACTTCACAACGCCATCCAGAAAATCAATAATTCCTTCGGAAACTTCATTCTTAATCTCCTTGTAATTATGGATTTCATGACGATAGCCGGAATATAGCTTGGTTTTGACCTGATGGCCGGTTTCCCAGAGCCAGTTGGATACCTGACAAACGCCTTTTCCGTATTCGCCTACCGGGTCCATGTCTCCTGCGATATTATAGATCGGTAGATTTGTCGGCACCTTTTCTGCCCAGGCAACACCTTCAATACAGACCATCATTTCCACAAAATTCAGTATGGAACGATTGGTGCAGGTGGTTGTAAAAGCGTCAAAAGGATCTGCCGCATGGTCCTGCTGTACATATGGGTCAGCACAAATCCATTCGTTACCCAGGGTTGCTCCCGGAAAACGCTCGCACATCCAGCCTAAAAGCTGACCGGCAAACGACGGATCTCTCTCCTCTCCCTTGCCCGCTGCAACAGCCTCTTCAAGGGCCTTTTTCACTTCTGCCGCGCCTCGGAATTCCGCTGCTGTTCCACAGATTACAGCTCCGGCGAGTTCATCCCCATAGGTGGCCATATAGTCCCTTGTGATAAAAGATCCCATGCTGTGTCCAAAGAGGAAATATGGCAGACCGGGATATTTTTCCTTTACAATCTGCGTCAGCTTATGTTCGTCCTCCATCATGGTATGGCAGCCTTTATCTCCCCAGTCACCCCAGGTGTCGTTCACCATAGCGGTTTTGCCGTGACCTACATGGTCATCAGCAGCTACAATATAATCTGCCTCCAAAAACTGTACAATCATGTGAAAGTATCTTCTGGAGTGCTCACCAAAACCGTGAATCAGCTGCACAATTCCCTTAGGCTTTGCCGCAGGCACATAAATCCAACCCTGCACATCATCTCTTTCATTAAACGAACGAAAACTCACCTCATGTAACATCTTGCTACCTCCGTAATTTCATCATTTCATTGTGATTATTGATTAAATACAGTATAAATCTTTTTCCACCACGGAGCAATGAAAAATTAGGCAGTAAGCCACCCCTGGCTGATATCCTTTACTTCCCCTAACCAAGTTTTTCCGTAAATTCAGCCATAGCTTCAGAAATTTTAATCTGCTGCGGGCACACTGCCTCACACTGTTTGCATCCGATGCAGGCGCTTGGCTGTTTATCCTCCGGCAGGGCGCTAAGTGCCATAGGCGCCAGAAATCCGCCTCCTGTAAAGCTGTGTTCATTGTAAAGCTCAAGGAGGTTCGGAATATCTAAACCTTGTGGGCAATGGCTTGTGCAGTAATGGCAGGCCGTACAAGGAAGCGCAATTTTCCCTACCATGTCTTCTGCGATTTTAAGAAGGGTTTCCATCTCTTCCTTGTTTAAACCCTCTCTCTTCTCAAAGGTTTTGATATTTTCCCGGAGCTGACGAAAATCTGACATACCGGAAAGCACTACTTTTACTTCCGGTATAGACTGAATAAATCGAAATGCCCATGCAGGTACTGACTCTTGTGGTCTGAGTATTTTCAGTTTCTCCATATCTTTGTCAGCAAGGTTTGCCAGCCGTCCACCTCGCAGTGGCTCCATTACCCAAATAGGAATGTCATATTCTTTCAAAAGCTCCGCTTTTGCCTTTACATCCTGAAACGTCCAGTCAATATAGTTTAGCTGCAGCTGACAAAACTCCATATGCTCACCGTAAGCTTCGAGAAAACGCTGAATAACTTCCCGGCTTCCGTGGGCAGAAAATCCCAAATGGCGAATTCTGCCCGCCTTTTTCTGCGCAAGCAAATATGAGGCAACACCGTTTGACCGGTCCAAATATGCGTCAATGTTCATCTCGCAGACATTGTGAAACATATAGAAGTCAAAGTAGTCTACTCTGCATTTTTCCAGCTGTTTTTCAAAGATTTCTTCTGCTTTTCCCATATTGGAAAGGTCATACCCCGGAAACTTAGTGGCAAGGTAATAGCTGTCTCTCGGATATTTGCTGAGGCACTTTCCCGTTACCAGTTCTGCATTTCCCCCGTGATAGCCCCACGCAGTGTCGTAATAATTGATGCCCTGCTCCATTGCATAGTCAATCATCTGTTCTGCAGCATTTTCATCAATTTCTTTATCGTTTCCGTCTATGACGGGAAATCTCATGGTGCCCATACCGAGAGCTGACAGACTTAATCCTTTAAATTCATTCTTGTACATAGATTTCTCCTTTTACACGCTTATAAGCCCAGACCTTCCACCCATGCTTTCAGTTCTTCCTCCGCTGCATGTGCGCTGAATTTCCTGCCTTCTTTTAACCGGGCGTCCTTGCAGGAAGACTTCAGCTCTTCATTGGTTTTTCCCATACCGCTTCCGCCTGAGGTGGCAAAAGGCACGATGGTTTTTCCGGTTAAATCATAGCTTTCTAAAAAAGTGTTAATTATGGTCGGCGCAACATACCACCAGATTGGAAAACCCACATAGATTACATCGTACTGCTCCATATTGTTGACCTTGCCGGAAACAGCCGGTCTAAAAGCCTTGTCGTTCATCTCAATGCTGGAGCGGCTCTTCTTGTCCATCCAGTTAAGGTCTGCCGCAGTATACGACACCTCCGGTTTAATTTCATATAAATCCGCACCCGCAGCGGCTGCTAAGGTGTCTGCTAACTTTGCTGTTGTTCCTGTTGCGCTGAAATACGCCACTAAAGATTTGCTCATTTGTCTATTCTCCTTTTCTTTCTATTTTCCCTGTCAGATCAAAAAACATTTCTCTAAGCTCTGCAGTTTCATGATAGGCGCAATAAATCCCCATTGTTATACTAAAATTGTAACGCCGAAACCCACAATCGGCAAATACTTATATTAAATACAGTAATATGCCTTACAGGCATATTTAGTTTGCGTTATACCGTATGACAAAGGCGACACGATTGCTGAATAGGTCTCCGCAAATAATTTTCCCTATTCCCGAATAAATTTTGTGAAGGTGAAGATTTTCGGTATGTTTTTCACTACATTTCCTTATCTGTTAAACTATTTTCTATACAACGTAAATTTTTTCACATAATATGTTGTAGCAATAAACATTGCTGACATCAGCAGAAAACTCCATGCCGTTGCAACAAGATGTAAAAATCTACCCAGCTCAATGGTGCCGCTGTCTGTAGGATTCGCATCCCATTGTACTTTCCCTTAAAAAGCGCCCGATACCATTTGTAATTAAGAAGATTATGCAGGATGAAAAAGACTCCTGCGGCAATCCCCAGCCATTCATGGGGCAGCCCCGGCAAAAGGTACTGCCCCATAAGTAACAGAAACAAGATATACATTGCCGCATCAACACCCGTTTTTATCGCTCTTTCCGGGTTCATATCATGCACCTCAATTCTTCAGTAATCCGATTTCTTCAATCCAGTCAATGATTTCCTGTTCTGCGCCTTCAATGCTGTTTCTGGAAATTTCCCTTCCTGAAAGCATATCAGCACCCGGCTCCAGTTCTGCGATGGTCTCCGGCGTTCCCGAAAAACCGCTTCCGCCATGGGTCATAAACGGTATAATGGTTTTTCCTGAAAAATCATAGGTTTCAAAGAAGGTATACATGATATACGGCATGCCTGCATTCCAGTTGGGATATCCTACAAACACAACATCATAGGAATCGAAATTTTCTATGGTTCCTTCAATTTCAGGACGGGCATCTGTACGAATCTCTTCCTGTGCTGCTTCCAGAAGCTCTTCATGGTCTGTCGGGTACGGCGTCATCGGCTCAATGCGAAAGATATCCGCATCGGTGTTTTCCTGAATGACCTGTGCCATGTACTGGGTATTTCCCAGGCGTTCCCATCTTTTTCCACATAACTGTTATCCTCGTTATCAGGAACAGAGAAGTAAACGACCAGAGACTTGGCATCTTTACTTACAGTCTTTTCTTCATCGTCTGACTGTGCTGCCGTATTATTTTCTTCTGCTAAAGCCGGTTCATTATTGCTGCATGCAGTCAATCCTAAAGATGCCATTACGATAACGCACAAAGTTAAAATCAAAATCCTTTTCTTCATTCTATTCATCTCCTTTTGCTGTATTTATTTTCCTTACTTCATCAGTCCGTTTTCAGAAAGATAGGCATCAATCCCTTCCGTGTCTGATGCACTGACAAACATTCCATCGTGAACATTGGCTCCGTCAGCATTTTCACGGACAAAATCAATGGAGTTTTCAAACTGCTCTGTATCCATAGATGCGGACTGAGTGAACGGATAAACCTCAACACCACTTAGATCATAGCTTTCCAGGAATGTGCCGATAATCATAGGTGCTGTATGCCACCAGATGGGGTACCCGATTAGAATCGTATCGTATTCATCAATAGATTCCGGCAGATTGGCAATTTCCGGTCTTGCGTTTTCGTCACGCTCTACCTTTGCCACATCACCGGTTTCGTTATAGTCATCGGGATAGGCTTCTGCCGGTGTGATTTCATACAGTTCTCCTCCTGTCTGCTCGGCAATATACGATGCCATTTCTTTCGTATTGCCGGACCATGAGAAATAGGCAACCAGAGTTTTCCCATCTCCATTTGTATCAGCTTCTTCCTCTACTGCCGGAACAGCAGCATCCTTTTCCGCAGACTCATTGTTTCCTTCAGATGACTGCCCACATGCAGCCAACGCAAATACCATTATTACAGCCATTGTAAGACCGATTACTTTCTTTAACATTTTCATTCCTCTCTTTCTACTATTTCTACCAATTAAGCTCCAAAGACAATATCTTGTTCCTCCAACTATAGGCACTCCACAAGAATATCAAAAATTTCATCCCTGCTCAGTTCACGAGGATTGCCTTTGATAATGTTACTGGTACTTGCCACTTTTCTAAGGATATTCGGTGTGATTTCCGCCGTACATTTTAATTGGCGAAGTTTTGTCGGCAGACCGCAGTCCTGAATCAGACGCTCTAATTCGTTCAAAGCATCTTCTGCCGTATTCTTTCCAAACGCCGCTTTTGCAAATCGGACAAATTTTTCTTCTGCATCTTTGAGAATATGACGATAGTACACAGGCTGAATGACGGCAAGTCCTTGGCCGTGATTACAGTTGGTATAAGCCCCAAGCTGATGCTCAATCTGGTGCGCCTGAAAATCTGTCAATCGTCCGGCTTTGAGGATTCCGTTTTCCGCCATGGCAGAGTCCCACATCAAATTGCTCCTTGCCTGCCTGTCATTGATATCTGCAAGCAGACGGCGTATATTGACAACGGTATTTCTTATGACAGCTAAGGCTATATCATCAGACACATTCTCCGTATCCGAGCTGCCCAGATAGGTTTCCATAGCATGGCTCAAAGTATCAAATGCCCCGGAAAGCACCTGCATGCGAGACAGCGACATAGTATACTCCGGGTCGAGAACCGCAAAGGAAGCTACCGATGCAAAGATTCCTCCCTTCCACCTCTTTTCTTCATGGGTGATAACAGCGCCGCTATTCATTTCAGCGCCGGTACCCGACGCCGTCACTACAGCTCCCATGGGAATACCGGTCTCAGGCAGCTTTCCGGAAACATACTCCATGTCCCAGATATCTGTATCCAGCAAAGCCTGTGCGGAGATTACTTTGCAGCAGTCAATTACACTGCCGCCGCCAACGGCCAAGATAAAGTCCACTTGACACTCTCTGGCAAGTGCCGCACCTTCCTGTACTTTCTCATAAGTGGGATTGGACATAATCCCGGAAAACTCTACGATTTCTTTTCCCGCATCCGTCAAAAGGGCTGTCATCTCATCATAAATACCGTTTCTTTTGATAGAACCTCCGCCGTATGCCAGCATCACGGTTTTCCCTGCCTTAGGCAGCTCTTCTGCAAAGGCCTTCTTTGCAGCGCCCTCTCCAAAGTATACCTTTGTAGGGTAAGAATAAGTAAATTGGTTCATTTGCGTTAACTTCCTTTCTTATAGTGTACTTGTATTTTTTCTGTTCTCGTGCTACAATACGATTGTTTCAACCGCTTCATGGAACCGATTATAATTTACGGTAGTAACTATCGGTCAATAGGTTTTTTAAAAAAATTAAAAAAAATTTTAAAATGAAATTTTCACAAAATGCACAGGAGGAAATTAGCAATGTATACGATGATGCAAGTCTGCAGAGAACTGGATATGACTTATCAAACCTTAAAATATTACTGCAATGAAGGGTTAGTTCCCAATGTGAAGAGAGACGGCAACAACCGCCGGATTTTTGATGAAAAAGATGTCAAATGGATTAAAGACCTTACCTGTCTAAAGAAGTGCGGCTTGAGTATTCAGGAAATGAAAGAATATCTGGATTTATGTTTGCAGGGAGAATCCACCATTATCCCAAGAAAAGAAATGCTGGCAAAAAAACAGGAAGCACTTTATGCTTCCATTAAAGAACTGGAGGACAGTGTTGATTACATCGACTGGAAACAAAACTTTTACGATGAAGTGCTTTCCGGTGAAAGACCGTATGTGAGCAATCTGGTACGAACAGAAGAATAACGCTGATTATTTTAACAGCACTGCATTATTTACACAGTGCTGTTAAACCTCCCATAGCATGAATTGATTCACACTTACTATATACCATATCCTCCACCGGCTCCTGCCACTCGTTGGAAGTGTTCTCACCCGGTACTTCAACTGCAAGATGTGAGAACCAGCTGTCCGGAGCCGCACCATGCCAGTGCTTCACCCCAGCGGGGATATTGATGCAGTCACCGGGCAGCATGAGTCGTTTTTTCATCAGCATCAGAAGAATTTTCACACCAAACTTCTTTTGCCAGGTTGAATACTGCCCATCCTTTTGGCCAGCCTGCATAAAAAGCTGTATGAGTAATCACTGCGACAATTTCTGCCTTGGTTACACCATGCGCTTTGGCATTCTCCAAGTGGTACTTAAGTGAAGAATCCGTTACGCCGGATGCCATCAGCGCCACCACGGTAACAAGGCTGCGTGTTTTCAAGTCAATATCACTGTTATTCCAGTTTTCTCCAAACAATATATCATCATTATAGTGAGCAAACTCCGGTGCAAAATCACCCAGGGCATTTCTGCCCGCTGTTTGAACTATTTTTTTCTGTATCATATCTTCCACCTCCGTTAATCATAAAATCAGCTTTTAAAATATATACTTTTTTTGCAATATACTTTTTCAAAGACAGCTGCACAGTCTTCGTCTGCAAGAAGTACCCTGTCACAGAAGAACAATCCGCCCATGGTTCATGTGCATTTTAGCCAAAGTCATAAATTCATCCTGCTCTATTTCTTTAATCTCTGGGATGTATAATAACTCAGACATGCCCACAGCCCCATCATGGCAATATATTCAGCTAAAAAGGAAATCAGCGGCTGCTGCATATCAAAGAATACAAACTGATTCTTTAAAAGCATATAGGAAATAAGGTTATGTTTTTGAAAGGCGTATATCCCAAATCCGCTGACGGATACTGCCAAAATTCGCAATCCCCAGGTCTGTGACGTTGATGCTTCTCTTTTCCTCATCACCTTCCGTACCAAGCCCATAATCATTTTCCAGTGCAGACCAAGGTGAACGCTCATCAGAAAAAATCCCCAGTAAGCTGCTGCCATATGCATTATTCTCGCAAACCCCATTCCGCCGTCAATGGGAAGGAAGGAAAAGACAACCCTCGACATCATCATGCCGCTAACCATTAGGTTTACCATGCAGAGCAGAAGAGATAAGTTGACCACTGTTTGCAGAATACGAAACCCCGAACTTCTTCTTTCCCCCAAGTTGGAATACCACTTTATGTTCAAAGTATTATGAAGGATAAATAATATAAATAGAACTGTACCTATCCATTCGTGCAGTGTATTTCCAATCAGCATATATGCCATCTGAAACAGCAGCAGGATGGTCATGATAAAATCTAAAGATATTCTTAGTCTCATTTCCCGGGTCATTTTCTCCGTATTCCTTCCTATATCATTTTTATTGCCTTCCATTTTCCACCTTTGTACCTCCATAGAAAGGCTGCCGATCGTGCGAGCCAATCCATTCCCATGGCAATCCAAACCCCTATAATTCCCATATCCAGTATAATGCCAAACAGAAATGCCGTGCCCAAACGAAATATCAGCATTGAGCCTATGCCGACGGCCATGGTATAGTTTGCGTCTCCGGCTGCCCTAAGGCTGTTTGCCAGATTAAAGGATGTGGGATGTAATGCAAAGGCAAGTACATTGTGCATGATAATTAAAACCGCCGCATAATGCAAAGTTTCCTCCGATAGATTGTAAAACTGAAGAAGCCAGGGCAGAAGTGCACATACAACAGCTCCCAATATGCCTGTGGAAATATAGGAAAGCTTCATCAGCTTTCTCGTATAGTCCTGCGCCTGCCCCTGCAGCTGTGCGCCCATGCACTGTCCTACCACCGTAATCATGGCTAGATTCACCGCACTTACGACGACAATGGAAATCTGGTCAATGCTGTTTGCTACTCCGTTAGCTGCAATCTGCGCCGTACCAAACAGGGCTGTCATACTTGTAACAAGGACTCTTCCTAGTGCGAACAATCCGTTTTCAATACCGTTTGGAACAGCAATACGAAGAATTTTTTCAAGCAGCTGTCCTCGCCAGCAAAAAATCTCGGTAAAACGGAGGGAGACTGTATTTTTTTGATTGAAAGCCAATATGGTCATAAGCAGCGCTTCAAGTCCTCTTGAAATCAATGTCGGAAAGGCTACCCCTGCTACTCCTGCATGAAGCACCTCCACACCGATAAAATCTCCGGTAATATTGATGAGGTTCATGAAGATGGATAGGTACATGGTCACGCTGGTCTTTCCCATAGAGCGAAACAAAGATGCCGATGCATTGTAAATTCCCAGAAAGGGAAAGGAACAGGCAGTAATCACAAAATATATCACAGCCGCTGTCATGACTTCGTCTTCCACCGCTCCAAAGAGCAGATGAAGCAGTCCGTTCCTAAATGCAAGACAGAAAATTGTAATCCCAAGAGAAATTAATGCGGAAATCATCACCAGCTGTCCTGCCGTCTTCCTCGCACTGTCCATTTGGCCGCTGCCCAGATACTGTGATACGATAACCGTTCCTCCTGTGGACACTGCAGCCATAACCGTAATCACCAGGTAATTTACCATATCCACAAGGGCAACTCCGGAAACAGCATGCTCACCTACAGCAGAAACCATCAACGTATCCGTCATTCCAACCATCATGGCTAAAATCTGCTCAATGACTAAAGGCACTAATAATCTTTTGATATCTTGATTGGAAAACAAGGTTTTCACCTCTTTTTATTTCATGTATCCGCTGTCTTTCAGCCAAGCTTCTATCTCATCCCCGGCATCTAAGGCGCTGTCTCCGCTAATGGAGATTCCTTCCTGAACCGTTGCTTCCGGCTCCATATTTGCAATGGTAGATATGGTATCGGAGAAGCCGCTGCCGCCCGATGTGACAAATGGTATTACAGTTTTTCCTGACAAATTCACTTCATCTAAAAAGCTGTAAATGGCCATAGGCATATCGTACCACCAGTTAGGGAATCCGAGAAAAATTACATCATACTGCTCGAGATTTTCAATATGCGTGGCAAGCTCCGGTCTGGCGTTGGCATTATTCTCTTCTTGTCCTTTGTCAATGGTTGCATCATAAGTATCCGGATATTTTTCCACGGTCTGTATAGAAAACATGTCTGCGCCTGTGGCTTCTGCTATCATGCCTGCAACAATTCCTGTGTTTCCTGTCAGTTCATCATTTCTCACCTGAATACTTGCCGATGTAGATGTATCTACGCCTGCTGATACATCAGCATTTTCTCCATAGCTAAAATATGCAACAAGCATCTTTGCTTCGCCGGCAGTATCAGCAGATTGTGTACTGCTCGTTTCAGGCTCTGTTTTTTCAGGACTTTCTTCTTCGGGTTCACTGCATGCCGCAACCGAAAGAGCCATTGCAATAACCATTACAAGCGTTAATAATTGTTTCATTAGCTCGTTCCTCTTTCGTATCTTTAGTATTGTCCTTATTATAGGGTGGGACCCCCTTCATGTCTAATACTTCATTTTTATAAAATAAAATGCCTATCAGGCATGAGCCTAACAGACATACAAAAACCATTTTAAATTATTGATAAAACAACGTTATTCCGATGTTATTCTAAAGCAGAAATCTCTTTCTTTATATACTCTATAAATTTTGATGCAGCAAGTCCAAAGGGCTGTTTTCTCTTCCATGCGACGACACTGCTTGCAGTCAACTCCGGATAAAGAGGTCTGCAAACTATCTTTTCAGAATCCCACAAAGAAAGGCTTCCGGATACAATGATTGCATAGGCAAGTTTATTATATACCATAAGGGAACTGTTTGCAGGAAGATTACTGGCATATGGTACATTCAGCTTGTCAAAGACATCGCCGAACCAGCTTGCCAGTTCACTGCGAACACTCAGACGACATGGCAGAATCAAAGGAACATGAACTAAATCGGATGCTGTCACAGATTCCTGTTTTGCTAAGGGCGAATCCGGGGGCATGACAACAACCCACTGCTCTTTTTGCTTTAACCGAATAAAATCGAACTTCTCCATGTTTATCGGTTCCAGCAGGATACCAAAATCGATCAGGCCTCTTTCCATTTGTTCACTGATATGGTCCGCATTGGCAGTATACAGTTCAAAGCTGACATCCGGAAACATTTCATGAAATCTTCCCATGAATTCTGTAAGCAACTGCACTGCCCTCAAATCTCCGCAGCCGATGGATACCGTTCCTTCTATGTTTTCATCCTGCTCGATCAGTTCTTTTTCTGTCTTGTCAACCAATGCTAAAATTTCTTCTGCCCTACGCTGCAGCAGCAATCCTTCATTGGTCAAAACTATTTTTCTTGTTCCTCTGTCGAAGAGTTTAACACCCATATCAACCTCCATCTGCGCCAGTTGTCGGCTTAAGGTCGGCTGGGTAATATGCAGTACATCTGCTGCTTTTGTAATACTCCCCTCACGGACTACGGTTAAAAAGTATCGAAGAACCCTGATTTCCATCATGTTACTGCTCCTTTTTGCATGTTTAGCATCAGTTTAACACTTCCATGCCTTTAAAGCAATCATATGATGTAATATTATTTAAAAGCATTCTTTGCATCATTGATATAGGTAATGGTATTCCGTCTGCGGGGATAACCGATATATGACGGACATTGAAACACAACCTTGATCAAAATTCCCTTATCATTATCCAACTTTATATTGCCATGACCTTTGTTCACCTATATTCTTCCCTCACTGGCAAATAAATAAAATGGAAAATTAAAAGGGGACTGCATACATCAGTCCCCAATAAAGTGTGCTTTCCGCTCATAAAATCTCCAAATTGCTTTAGCAAATGTTTTTATTTCATGCGCATCTGTGCCTTCATCATATTCTATTTAAAATCCTTTGCAGCTTTCAGCCCATAGGCCGGTTCAGCCTGCTTTACTGCACGCACAATGGCCTTCTCGATCTGTTCTGTTGCCAGAACTGCCAGGGCGTCGAAGTTAACTTCTACTTCGCCTGTTGCCATGACAAAGATAGTGTCGCCATCGGCTGTAGAATGCACCGGTCGGATAGCTCTTGCATACCCATCGTGGGCGATGGAAGCCAGCTTGGTACACTGGGCCTTGGTCAGTTTCCCGTTGGTGAGGATACAGCTGATGGTGGTGTTTCCTTTGAAAATATCAAACTGTCTCGCAACATCTTCTTTAACGATTTCTGAGGTAGACATAAGACTGCCGCCATCCTCTGACAAAATACCGGCAATCTGCTTTCCGTTTTCGTCAAAGATGTCGCCTAAAGCATTGACCGCGCTGATTGCGCCTACCTGTAAATCTCCGATTTCCACTGCGCAGGCACCCTGTCCGCTTTTCATCATCCTTTCAGGACCCCTGTATTTTCCCACCGAAGCGCCGGTTCCTGCACCATGATTGCCTTGGCAAAATACACCGGCATAGGCATTTTCACAGGCCGCACGACCCATGGCTTTGTCCGGTCTGATTTTACTGTCTGCAACCACCAAATCAAAGAGAGACGCACCGCAAACGATCGGCACCAGACCTACCCCTACATCAAAACCGATGCCCTTTTCTTCAAGAAAATCCATGACACCGCAGCCGGCTTCCAAGCCATAAGCACTGCCGCCGGAAAGAACCACAGCGTTAATGGCCTGTACCATATTTTCCGGCTTGAGAAGATCCGTTTCTCTTGTGGCAGGACCGCCTCCCCGCACATCCACACCGGCCGCTGCACCGTCTTCACTGATAATTACTGTGACACCGGTAGCCGCCTCTGTGTTCTCCGCAGAACCAATGCGAAAGCCCTTAATTTCCTTGATATCAATTTCTTTCATCGCATTGCCTCCTAAGAAATTGCTTGTACAGCCGTAATGATTGCAATAACTACGCCCACAATGGCTTCGCCGCCCAGAACGCCGGAGGCGATAATCTGTCCCTGAGACTCTTTTTCAAAGGCTGGGAAGAATTTGTCTACGACAAAACGCAACAGTCCGCCGATAAACGCCGTAGCAGACATATAGAACGGCAGATACACGCCAAGGCCCAGAGTCATCACCGGGAAGTTGACGAAATAAAGCACTACAGCGATAACCATACCGATGAAAAATACCGGCAAGTTGGAGATTCCGCCTACCATGGCTGCCACAGTATTTGCCTGAGCTGCCGTGAACATTTCTCCGCTGGTAAAAGCCTCCGGTCCGTAGGCTTTTACGATGGCTGTCAGTACGAAAACAGATACCACAGCGCCGATGACGCCGCCTACAGCCTCAGCAAACCACTGTGCCTTCACATTGGTTTTGAGCATATATCCTTCTTTAAAGTCGTTCATTACATCGCCCACAAGTCCGCAGGCAACGGCTACGATAGCCGCCACGAAAAATCCTTCGGTCTGGCCGATAGAAGTTACAGCCTTTGCGGCAATGAGCACGATGATACCGAATATTTCCATAGGGTTGATGCCGGACTGTCCGACGCACTGGGCAGACATGGCAGTCGCAAGCCATACGCCTAAAATCGTGATCAGGGAAGATACTACGCCCATGTCACAGATATATGTAAAGACTGCCGCCAGGATTAGCATAGCGAAAGGCGCCCATCTCATTGGGATGGCTGAATCACCTACGCTGTCCTTGCTGAACATGGCGCCAAAAATTTCTTTTGCTTTAGGCAGAATACCTTTGAGTAGAATCGCTACGCCGGTCCCCACCATCATGCCGATGCCTAAGGACTGTTTGATGCTGGCAGCCTGCGCCATATCCCAAAGTCCTGCACTCTGACCGCCGATAAGGATTCCCACATCGCCGATGAGTGCGCCTAAAAACCACACGCCGATGGCTACCGGACCGATGATGTAGCCGATAGAAATCAGCATAGGGGAAAGCCATATTCCGCCGGCAGAGCCAAAGCTGAGCATCTTCTGACTCATCAAGGTCGCCGGAATTTTTCCAAACCAGTCTCTAATTACAGTAAAGACAGCAGCTACGCCCATAGACGCAAATAAAGCGCCCGCTTTTTTTCCGCCGGTGTCTCCCACCTGCAGAGTTTCTGCCGCCGCTTGTCCCATTGCATACGGTAACTCTTTGGTTTCTACGAAGTACTTGCGGATCAGCGCCGTAAAAATCAGACCCAAAATCACGCCGCCCAGAGCAATTGCCATCAGCTGCATGGTGCTGACCTCTGCACTTGGATTCAAAATCCAGATACCGGGAATGGTGAAGGCAAGTCCGCCTGCCACCATTGCACCTGCCGACATTGCAGTGTGGGTTACATTAATCTCGTTGAGATTGGTCCCCCCCAGAGCCTTCAGTGCTAACATAGAAAATAACGCCACGAACATAATTGGCCATGGCAGCGAGCTTAGTTTCAGTGCAATGAACATGGAACTGCAGGTAATAATTACAGAACCAATGACACCGATCACCATGCCGCGAGCAGTAAGTTGTTTACCATTCATTTTTCTTTCTCCTTATGAAATTGTGAGATTTACGCAAAGTCCCGCGCCATAAAGCTGCCGGCTTTACGCATAATAAAACATACCCTTCAATTATAGCATTTTCTTACAGACTGTCAATGGTCTGAACAGCCTTTATGAGAAGACCTGCAGAGGCAAGTATGGTAATGCGGGATATAAAAGCCTCATTTTGTGATTTTGCTTCATACCAGCCTTCATCCTGCACAAAAGTACTGTCACAGCGAAGGTTTGTCACCATAGGCGCTCCGCATACCGGGCACGTAGGAACTAGTTCTGTCGGCACGTTCATATATCTCTGCTCCACCCGCCCCAATACTCTTCTAAAGATGCAAACGGATAGAATCCTCCTGTGTACATATCGGTAATGCCGTATATTTTTAAATACACTTATTTTATCTGAGCAGATTTCGGTAGATTTCATCGTCTTCTTGTTTAAAAACATTGAATACCACCTTTTCTATACTGTCATCTGTGTTTAAAAAATCTATAACCGTTTTTACGGCAATTTCAGCAGCCCTTTTCTGCGGAAAATGAAATTCCCCTGTGGAAATGCAGCAGAAAGCAAGGTTTTCAGTTTACTTTCTGCCGCAAGTTCCAGACAAGACCTGTAGCAATCTGCTAACTGTCTGCAATGATTTTCTGTGAGCTGTCCCGATACAATCGGTCCAACAGTATGAAGTACATAGCGACAAGGCAAATTAAAGGCAGGCGTAATTTTTGCTTTCCCTGTTGGTTCGTCATATCCCTGCTCATTCATCAGCTCATCACAAGCCAAACGCAACTGAATACCACTGACACTGTGAATGATATTATCCACGCAAGAGTGGCAAGGTACGAAACATCCCCTTAAAGCACTATTAGCGGCATTTACAATCGCATCTACCTTTAATATGGTAATGTCTCCACGCCAAAGAATAAGACGGTCATTGATGGGAGATACGGGTAAAGTATTGCTATCAATAATTCCCTTTTCTTTGACTTCCTCACTTAAATACTCGTCCTGTACTTTAAGAAATTCAGCTCCTATCGGGCGTGGAGAACGGATATTCATTAAACTTCTAAGAAGTCTTTTCTGTTCCTCTACATTATTTGGAATTTCTATATCTCGGTACTGCGGCTGCTCTGATAGCAGCTCCTGAATCAAATATATTCTTTTTTTGCTATGTGTCATGGCTCAATCCTCCTTTATTCCAGAAGCCTTTTGAAACGCTTCCGCCAATAATATGTAGTTTTCTCTGGTCGATATCCAAGTACCTTGTTCCCAAGCCGAGAGGGTAGAACGATTAATGCCATTTTCGACCGAAGATAATGCATGATAGTCAGTTATCCCTTTGTCCGCAATCTCCTTTTGCAAATACGCATCTTGTATTTGCAGAAATTCACGATCCGCCTTTTGGGGCATTCTGACATTAAATAACGCTCTCAGCAGCCGTTTCTGCTCCAAAGAAGTCTGCGGTATTTCCATGCCTTTATATGCCAGCTGCTTCTTCAACAGTTCTTTTATTAAAAAAATTCTTTTCTCTTCCTGATTCATGACTTATCGCTCCTTTGCACTGCCTTTACAGGACATACTTCACTGCACAGACCGCAATGCAGACAATGGCTCTGGTTTATTTCAAAATTTTCAAT
Source organism: Emergencia sp. (assembly GCA_036305845.1). Taxonomy (GTDB): domain Bacteria; phylum Bacillota; class Clostridia; order Peptostreptococcales; family Anaerovoracaceae; genus Senimuribacter. The sequence goes on along the minus strand of JAXKAR010000048.1, from coordinate 41,806 downwards.
ACACTGCTGAGGACATGTGCGCTCACATTTTCCGCATTTTATACAATGCTCTGTAATGAAAAATCCTGTTTCCTTTGCTTTGGATGTTCCGATTCCAAAGCTTTCTCTGACAATCGGTTCTTTTCCCAGGTCAAAGAATTCAACCTCGCCATTGTCAATACAAAATGCTTCCAGAATATATCTGCTTTCTCCCGGGTAAACCCCATTCATTGATGGATTATCTTGGAAAATCCGGTCAATCCATTCTTTTTGTGCCTCTAACCGTTTTGCCCTTCCGTTTAGCCTTACCATCTGATACTCTCTGTTCATTCCTGTAATGGCAACCTGACCATTATGTATCAGCTGATGATGAAAGCCTTTTCCCCTTGCCGTACAGAAATACAATTTTTCATTCTCTACTATCATTACGTCTATGATGCGAACCTGGGGAAGTCCCTTTTCGTCAACTGTTGCAAAAGTGACATCCTTTATTTCACGCAGTATATCCAGACATTTTTGTGCATTCATTTTCATACCTCCATGATCAAAGCTGTTTTGTAATCTTATATATCACAGCAGCGCCATTAACTTTTACAGTGAAGTTCGTTTAAACAGTTTATCATCCACTGATACTATATTCTGTTCCAATTTCTCAATCATTTTCTGTTTTTCCTCCGAGCTTAAAACCCAGGCCATCGGTGTGGAATTCAATGCATGGGCTGACCAATAATAGATCTCCGGCAGGTTGACGTGTTCCAAAAACGCCTTTTGTTCTTGCAGGTTTTCCTTTTCTCCCGCGCCTTGAATATACTTACTCGGACTGATAAATGTTTTAGCCATATGCTTCCCCCCTTAAATTTTTTTCTATGCTACATGCTTTCAACAAGTAAACAATACCTCAGTTTTTTACACTAAAAAAGTACGCACAAATCTATTAGTTAGTTACTTTTTTGTACCTTATGGAAATCGCAAGGTGAAATAACCCTTTTGGAGGGCAAAAAAAGAACCCATCAAGAAGCTTGTCTTCTCAATGGGTATGTGATAGTTCGGTATGTGATAGCTTAGAGTTCATATTTATCCTTTATCTTTTGCATTGCTTCTGCCCCGTCTACCAGCTCATCCTGATCAGCCTGCTCTTTCCCTGCCATAATAGCATCGTACATTTTTAATCTTGAAAATATATTCTCATAAGTTTCCATACTCAATAATACCATGTCTCCGTAACTGTTTTTTGTGATATAGATCGGCTCATTACTTTCATGGCATAATTACGCCACAAATTCAAAGTATTATTTCTGCCGGGTTATCATTTCGGCAGTTCTTATGTTCTACTGCCGATTTGCCAAATAAATTATGAAAACCTCCCTGCATACCGAATATCCGGTAAACAGGGAGGTTTAAAAAAACAGTTATTTAATTTACAGCTAAATGAAAGTTTAGTTCTTTGCTGCAGCTGCTGCCTGCTGTGCAGCAACTTCTGCTGCGAAGTCTTCTTCTTTCTTTTCGATACCTTCGCCTACTTCGTAACGAACCATTTCTACAACCTTCATGGACTTGCCAATCTTCTTAGCTTCTTCGTCCACGTACTGAGAAACGGTCAAATCACCGTTCTTAACGAACTTCTGGTCAACCAGGCACACTTCCTTCAGGATAGCCTTGATCTTGCCAGGGATGATTCTGTCAAGCAGTTCTTCCTTCTTGCCTTCGTTAAGCAGCTGCTGCTTAGCGATTTCAGTTTCGGAAGCCAGCCATTCCTGATCTACCTGAGTTTCATCAACAAACTTAGGGTTCATGGAAGCAACCTGCATTGCTACGTCCTTACCTACAACTGCAACTTCTTCAGCAGAAGCTTCAGTTTCAATACCAACGATAACGCCGATCTTGCCGCCAGCGTGGATATATCCGGTGTAAACAACGCCTGCAGTTTCCATCTTTTCAAATCTTCTGATGTTCATGTTTTCACCGATTTTGGAGATCTTGTTCGTCAGAGCGTCCTGAACGGTTCCTTCATCTCCATAAGGCATAGCCATGAAGCATTCCATGCAAGGGTTTTCTTTTTCGATAACCTTCTTTGCCAGAGTATCAACAAATTCAACGAATTCAGGGTTCTTCGCAACGAAGTCAGTTTCTGAATTTACTTCGATGATTGCAGCAGTCTTGTGGTCAGCAGCAAATTCAACCTGAACCAGACCTTCTGCAGCAATTCTGCCAGCCTTTTTCGCTGCCTTGGATAAACCTTTTTCTCTCAGAACTTCTACTGCTTTATCGATGTTGCCATCAGTTTCAACTAATGCCTTTTTGCAGTCCATCATGCCTGCGCCGGTCATTTCTCTTAATTCTTTTACTAATTGTGCTGTTACAGCCATTTTCTCTTCCTCCTAATGGTCCTGCTCCAAAACTTGTTTTGGTTTAGCAGACCTTATGCTTTAGCGGCCCAAGAGCTAAGCGATTGGCTTGCCGCTTGTCGTACAATGGTCCTGCTCCAAAACTTGTTTTGGTTTAGCAGACCTTATGCTTTAAATCCCCAAAAGAGCAAGTTCTGCGTTACCCGATTGGATGGATCTTGTTGTATCGTGGTCGTAAAATTCCTCGAATTATTCTGCGTCTGCAGTTTCTTCTACTTCTGTTTCAACAGCTTCTTCTGTTCCTTCGTCAAAGCTTTCGCCCTGGTTTGCTTCGATAACAGCGTCAGCCATTCTGCCTGCGATCAGCTTAACAGCTCTGATTGCATCATCATTTGCAGGAATGATGTAGTCAACATCATCAGGGTCACAGTTTGTATCTACGATACCAACAATTGGAATACCGAGGATTCTTGCTTCCTTAACTGCGATTCTTTCCTTCTTAGGGTCAACGATGAACAGTGCGCCAGGCATACCCTTCATGTCTTTGATACCACCTAAGAACTTTTCTAACTTTTCGCGTTCAGCTCTCAGCTTGATGACTTCCTTCTTGGAAAGCTTCTCGAAAGTTCCGTCTTCTTCCATTCTGTCGATGTCGTTCAGTCTCTTGATTCTTCCGCTGATGGTCTTGTAGTTAGTCAGCATACCGCCCAGCCATCTTTCGCTTACGAAATACTGTCCGCATCTCTTTGCTTCATCAACGATAGCGTTCTGCGCCTGCTTCTTAGTTCCTACGAACAGAATAGGCTTTCCGCTTGCGCCAACTTCCTTCATGAAGTCGTAAGCTTCTTCAATCTTCTTTACAGTCTTCTGTAAGTCGATGATGTAGATGCCGTTTCTCTCTGTAAAGATATAAGGCGCCATCTTAGGGTTCCATCTTCTGGTCTGGTGTCCGAAATGTACACCAGCTTCGAGTAATTGTTTCATTGAAATTACTGCCATGTTAAATTCCTCCTGGTTTTTACCTTCCACTCGGCCTTTCTTGTGTAAAACCATGCGCTTATCGCACGGCACCAAATGACAAAACAGCCGGGTGTGTGAAATAATAATAAAATTGTCGACTCAAGTCAGAGCCGACAATAATTATATGCTATTTCTGTTGAAATTGCAAGCAAAATTTCACTTTTTTCGTAAATTTTCAGGGATCTGCTTTTTTATAGAAAAAGTCTCCCTGAGATACAGCTTATACCGCTGCCTGGTGCGCAAAAAATTCTCTCTGCCCAGATAAAAAACTTCTCCATTGTCAAAATGAATCTGCTGATTTGCCATGTAAGAAACATGCTCAAAGTTAATATAGCACCCCTTCAGACAGGGATAGAATCTCTGATCAAGCAGAGGCGCCACATTGTCCAGCCTCTCATAATAGTTGAAATCCCTTTCCCCCGTTACAATCCTGATTTTCCGATTAATTCTCTCGACCATAACCACATCGCTAACTTTGATTCGTCCTGACGTCTTACCATTAATAATAGGAATATAGCTCTCTGTCATAACTGGCACTTCCTTTTCAAATATAATCATCATATAGGTATTTACTTCTATGCCTATATTATACTCCTGTCTAATCTGGGAGTAAATGACAGAGAACCGCAAATTTCGACAAGATTCGACAAACATGCAAACTTTGTCAAAACTTTCCCTTATATGTACTGACTCAACTTCCAAATGCACCATCATAACGACAAAAAAGACAGCCTGCAATAAACGGTTGCGGCTGCCTATACTTATTTGTTATGCTTCGATTTCTTCCGATTCGGTTTCTTCCTCCATGCAAGCCTGTTCCGGTCTTCTGTAGGTAATCAGATCTTCTGCAATCTCATGAGCAGCCAGAGATACCGGTTTGTTAATCTCGCTGTCGGTTAAAATCGGCTTGCCGTCGATAATATCTCTTGCTCTCTTTGCCGCCAGATTTACAATGGTATAACGGCTGTCCGCCTTCTTTCTAATCTCATTAATTGATGGGTATAGCATTACACTTCCTCCTTATACTGTTCAATAAGTTTATAGATACTCTTAGATACTCTGGAATGTTCGGCCGTAATAATTGCCTTGACTCTGGCAACTGCCTCTTCCAATTCTCCGTTTACGACACAGTAGTCGTATTTATCTATGTAAGATACTTCTTTCAGAGTCTGGGAAAGCCTCAGGTTGATGGCTTCTTCTGTCTCCGTACCTCTGCCTGTGATTCTCTTGCGAAGCTCGGACATAGACGGCGGCAGGATAAAGATGAAAATACCGTTTGGATAAGCATTCTTTACACTGAGCGCCCCCTGAATATCAATTTCTAACACAACGTCAGTTCCGCTCTCCAATCTTTCTATGACCTTGTCCCTTGGCGTACCGTAGAAGTTGCCGTATACTTCCGCATATTCCAGAAATCCGCCAGCCTGAATCTCCTGCTGAAAGGCTTCCTTGGTGGTGAAGTAGTAGTTTATGCCATCTACCTCCCCTGTTCTTGGTTTACGTGTAGTCATTGACACAGAAAGTTCCACCTTCATCTCTTGTATGATTCGCTGACAGATGGTTCCCTTACCTGCGCCGGAAGGCCCGGAAATGATAAATAGCTTTCCTGCGTGTTCTACTTTCTCCATGATATTCTCCTAACGCTTTCATATGAATAATCATTATATCATTATTAGCCTGCAGGTTCAAGAAAAATTACTCGATATTCTGGACCTGTTCCCTAATTTTTTCGATTTCGGCTTTTACCTGCAGCATCAGGCTCGTAACCTTGATATCGTTGGCCTTGGAACCGATGGTATTCGCCTCCCTGTTCATCTCCTGCACCAGAAAGTCCAGCTTCTTTCCATCCGGCTGCTTGCTCTCTGCAATAATAGATTTCATCTGATCCATATGGCTGTTGAGACGGGTGAGTTCTTCCGTAATATTACACTTATCCGCAAAGATAGCTGCTTCCACAAGGATTCTGTCCTCTGGCACAGTCACGCTGCTGCCGATCAGCTCTTTGATTCTTTCGCGAAGCTTTTCCGTATACGCTTTAGGGACTTCTTCTGCCCGTTCTTCAATCTCATCTACAAGTCCCTTGATAATATCCCCTCGCATCACCAAATCCTTTGCAAGTTTTTCTCCTTCTATACTGCGCATCTCTTCCAGGTTTGCAGAAGCCTCTCTAACCGGCTGCAGAATACATCTGGTCATTTCCTCCTCATTCTCCACATCCGGAACAGACTTCATCACATCCGGCATGGTTGCCAGAAACTGCAGCGTTATCTCTCCGGATACATCAAAAGTCTGCTGCAGCTCTTTCAGATTATCATAATACTGTCTGGCTGCCATGGTGTTCAGCTTTATATTCACGTCATTTTCCGTCAGGTTTTCCACCATGATAGAGACATCTACCTTGCCTCTCTTAATTTTTTCCTTTACTGTATTTTTAATCTTGTCCTCAGCAAAAGAGTACCTTCTTGGCATCTTCACCGTGATATCCGAATACCTGTGGTTAACGGACTTAATTTCTACGATTATACTTCTCTTTCCATCGTTATATTCGCCTCTTCCGAAGCCTGTCATGCTTTTTATCATCTAACTGCTTTCCTTTCTTCTCATTAATGATAACATTTTTATTTTACCATATTTCCCTGCCGTTGACAAATCTGAGATAGTGAGGTTAAAATAAAGGGTATATGCTAAAAAGAAAAGGAGAAATCAATGGCTTTTGACGGAATCATTACCAGCGCCATGGTAAAAGAGCTACAGGATCGTATCACCCTGGGGAAAATAGAGAAGGTATATCAACCCGAGGCTGACGAGCTGGTCTTTCACATACACACGAAAAACGGGAATGTCAAGCTTTACGCTTCTTGCGCAAGCGCTGATCCCCGCGTTCATTTTATCGAAGAGAGTCTGCCCAATCCCCCGGCGCCTCTGCCATTTTGTATGCTGCTTCGCAAACATCTGCAAGGCGGTCGCATCGTAGAGATTGCCCAAAAAGGTGCCGAAAGAATTATCGAGATTTCTCTGGAAACCATGAGCGAACTTGGTTTTACCCTTTCCAAGAAATTAATATTTGAGATTATGGGCAAGCACAGCAATATTATTCTGGTGGACATGACCACCGGTAAAGTCATCGACAGCATCAAGCGGGTATCTATCGACGTTAATCGAGTCAGACAGATTCTTCCCGGAAAGATTTATGATTACCCGCCGGCACAGGACAAAATCCCTTTTAATCAAATAGACGAAAACACCCTTTCCTCCATTACCGGAGACAGCAAGGTATTTCTTTCAAAAATTGGCGGAATTTCACCTGCAGTAGCCAGAGAACTGGCCGCCGGCACGACGTCATGGCAGTTTCTGCAAAACATACAGCTTTCCATACAGCGCGGAGACTTTATTTCTCACATCTATACAGATGCTAAAGGCACGCCACAGGAATTTCATATCGCAGATTTAACAGAATACGAGACGGGCGCAATACGAGAGGATTACCCCACCTTGAGCCAGTGTTTATCCAGCTATTATGCTCGCAAAAGCTCTTCAAACCGCATTAAACAAAAGTCTCACGACCTGATCAAAACCGCATCCGGTCTTTTGGATAAGCTTTATCTGAAAAAACAGCGCCTGTCCGAAGACCTGCTCAAAGCAGAAAATGCCGAAGATCTCCGCCTTTACGGAGAACTCCTTACTGCCAATATGCATCTGATCAGACCCGGCGATTCCTTTGTAGAAGTCACCAATTATTACGATGGCTCTACTGTAAAAATCCCGTTGGATCAGAGATATTCCCCGGCAAAAAACGCGCAACAGTATTTTAAGCGATATGGAAAATCCAAAACAGCCGTAAAAGAAAAAGGAATTCAGCTTGAGGAAAATCAAACGGATATTGACTACCTGGAATCGGTACTAACCTTCCTGAAAAATACCGATTCCATAGAAGAAATCGAAGCCTTACGAAACGAACTGGCAGAAACCGGCTACATCCGCCGAAGAAAAACCCAGTTCAAGGAAAAGAAGTACAAAGCCCAGCCACATCAATATATAACCAGTGACGGATTTTCTGTTCTCGTAGGCAGAAACAACAAGGAGAACGATATCCTAACGCTAAAAACCGCAGAAAAAACCGATATTTGGATGCATACTAAAGATATTCCCGGCTCCCATGTTATCATTAAGACTGATGGCAGATCCATTTCAGAAACCGCTATTTTTGAAGCAGCTGCCATTGCTGCCTATCACAGCAAGGGCAGAGATTCAGAAAACGTACCGGTAGACTATGTACCTGTTCGCTATGTAAAAAAGCCTTCCGGTGCAAAGCCTGGTATGGTGATTTTCACCAATAACAAGACCGTGTGGGTCAACCCGGAGATACCGGAAGGAAGGGAAAAATAACGCCATAAAAAAATCCGCCTCTACTGGCGGATTTTTTCTCTGATTTTCATCATACGCAGGTCTGTTTCTGCAATCGTATCAGCACACTCTTTCAGTTCAGCAATAATCTCATCTGCATTTTCTACGTCCTGCTTATATTTCATCTTATGTTCTAAATTAGCCCAAAAGTCCATGGCAATGGTTCTAATCTGAATTTCTACACGCATAGGTCTTTTTTCCTGGGAAAAGAAAACCGGTACGTCTACCAGCATATGATAGCTTCGATAACCATTCGGTTTCGGATTCTGGATATAATCTTTAATCTGAACCAGAGTAATGTCATCCTGCTGTACAAGCATCTGCGCTACCTTGTAAATATCGTCTACAAAAGAACAAATAACCCTGATGCCTGCAACGTCGTTCAGGTTGGTTTCTATCGATGCCAGAGAAATTTCATCTCCCTGCCTGCGCAGCTTTTCCATAATGCTGAGAGGCTTTTTCCGTCTGGCAGAAATAGAAGAAATCGGACTCTGCTGCCCAAGGGAAAGCTCATCATTGAGAATCTGCAGTTTCGTACGAACCTCTCTGATTGCTGAATCATATCGCATCATCAGAATATCAAAATTTTCAAGGAAAAAACGCATTTCCTCCGGATCTTCCGGAAGAAATTCTTCTAACAATACCTTTGTGTTTTCATCTCTCATCTCGTAATACCACCTATCCTGTAATAAAATCTCTAATCGTTTCAATCACTTTATCGCCCGTAATACCGGGACCACCGTTATGGATTTCGTGAAAATATCCTTCCCACTCCATATAGGTAAAGTTCGGCAGCGCTGCAAACCGCTTTGCTGCCTGCCTGCTGCCACTGACATCACAGATCTTGTCTGTATCGCCATGCATGAGGAGAAAAGGCTTATCATCCGCTCTATGATTGTCTGTATTCACGCCGTCATAAATCGCATTTCCAAAGTCGAAACACTCAACTGCGCATCGCAGAGAAACCTTTGCATGAACCAACGGATCTTTTTTATATGGTCTGACATAATCCGGATTTCCCAGGTTTTCTTCCGGAAGGTTCTGGGAAATGGTCATTTTCGGCGCAACTTTTGCTGCCCCCTTAACAATCCGGTAAAGCGCTTTGGGAACGGGTCTGACCAGCTTTATCCACGGTGCAGAAACAATATATTTTGTCGGAATATCATTATGCGCACCCCTTGCACGATAGTCCAGACACAAATTCCCACCCATACTGTGTCCGTACAGAATCACCGGTCTTCCGGGATAAAATTCTTGCGCATATTCAATCAGCGCATCGACATCGGAAAGTACTTCCGTCCGAGGCGCCGTATCTCCTCTGACGCCGGAAGAAATGCCGTGACCTCTAAGGTCCATGGAAACAACAGCAATGTCCTTTTCTGCCAGCTTATCCGCCATGCGGAGATAACGGCCGGCATGCTCTCCAATCCCGTGAATCAAACACATGACTGCAGATGCGTTTTCCACAGGAAAATGATAACCTGTAACAACCCGTTGCCTTTTGTCAAAGGCAAAGTTTTCAAACATAGGAATCAGCTCCTTTACAAAAATCATACTAAATCGTTACGAAAATCGTCCAAAATTAAGTGGGTTCCTTGTTTTCCCCTTAGCATAGAGTTAAATTGAATTTACAAAGCGACAGGAAGTCTCATATTTTCAAAGGAGGAGTCCCTATGATGAAGAACTACTGCTCTATCTGCGGTAACATTTATCGCAATACTGTATTTAAGGGCGGTTATGTCTGCGAAGACTGCATCCGTTACCTCAAACGCAACGAAAATATCTAAACTAACACTACTTGTATTATAGACCAGACACTGTAAATCGCATAATATCAACCATTATCGACTTCCTGTGAGAAGAGGCTATCTGCCTCTTCTTTTCTTATTCCTCTGCTCAGCCTTTTGCCTGTTAATCCGTCTGCGTGTCTTTGGCTTCATTACCGAATAGCCGAATCTTCCCAGTGGCTGGCGTTTCAGACCGAAATACTCGCCATGACAATAGCTGACCATCCCTGCTTTATCCAGGCACAGCCTGCCATTCTCATCAAACAAGCTGTCCTCTGCATGTACCTTCACAATCTCTGCAATGAACATATCATGGCTGGGGTAGGATTTCATTTCCAGTACCCGACATTCCAAATTTACCGGCGATTCTTTAATCATCGGGCAGGATACAAGTTCAGCCGGTTCAAAGGTCAACCCGGTTTCTTTAATTTTACATAAGTCTCGTCCCGACCTGACCCCGCAAAAATCAGCAGCCTTTGCCAGTTTCTCTGTCGTCAAATTGATGACGAACTCTCCGCTTTCGGAAATCAATCCATGAGAGTGCCTGGACTTTCTTACAGAAATATAAGTAATAGGCGGATCGGAATTGATGATTCCGGTCCAGGCAATCGTAATGATATTGGCCGTTTCTCCGGTTCCGCAGGATACCATGACGGCAGGTACCGGATTCAGCATCGTACCCGGTTTCATGATTCTTTTTGTCATCCTCTTTGCTGTTCCTTTCTCAGCTTTGCCAAAATTCCCTCAAAATCTTCGGGCAAAGGCGCCTCAAACTCCATATATTCATTGGTTCTCGGATGTACAAAACCAAGAACCTTAGCGTGGAGCAGCTGTCCCTCAACCTTCATCTGCGCTTTTTTCGGTCCATATACTAAATCCCCTACCAACGGATGTTTGATATGCGCCATATGCACACGAATCTGATGGGTTCTCCCGGTCTCCAGGCTGGCCTCGATTAGCGTATACTTTCCAAATCGCTCCAATACCCGGTAATGGGTAACCGCCCGCTTTCCATGTTCCCTATCTGTCACAGCCTGGCGCAGCCTATTTGAAGGATCTCTGCCAATGGGTGCATCAACCGTTCCCTCGTCTTCTTTCAGATTATGATAAACCAGCGCCTGATATCTTCGGGTAATCGTATGTTCCGACAGCTGTTCGGACAGAGACTCATGTGCAGCGTCATTTTTTGCAATCATCAGAAGACCGCTGGTATCCTTATCTATGCGATGTACAATCCCCGGTCTGATTACGCCGTTAATGGAAGACAGTCTGTCACCACAGTGAAACATAATCGCATTGACCAGGGTACCCGTATAATTGCCAACGGCAGGATGGACCACCATGCCCTTAGGCTTGTGCACAACGAGAACGTCTTCATCCTCATAAACAATATCAAGCGGAATATCTTCAGGCTGTACCTCCAGCACCTCAGGAGGCGGAATGATAATCTTAATCCTGTCGCCTGCAGAAACCTTATATTTCTTCACCCTGCAGATCTGGCCATTGACCTGAATTCCATCCTGTTCAAATAGCTTTTGAATAAAGCTTCTGGATGTATCCGGCAACGCCAAAGAGAGCACTCGATCTATTCTTGTGCCCTGTTGCTCTTCATCAGTATGGAATTCGTAGATTGTTTCCTTATCCGACATCTTACTGTATGTTCTGTTCCGTCTTCAATCTTTCTCCTACAATAACGTACACAATAAATACTGCGCATCCTACGGTTACACCGATATCCGCAACATTAAAAACTGGCGGAAAAATGCTGAAGTCAAACATATCCGTTACCCAACCGAATATCATTCGATCTATCAGGTTTCCTACGCCGCCGGAAATAATCAGCGCCCCTGCAGCGTATAACGTCCAGTGTTCACCCTTGTGGCTGTGAAGATACCATAGGGCAGCCACAATTACAAGAACCGGCAGTGCGATAAGTAAGAAACGATGACCGCTGAACATGCTAAATGCGGCGCCACTGTTCTGTACATAGGTGAGACAAAAAAAATCACCCAGAACGCGAACCGATTCCCCTGCATCCATACAGCTGCGAACAATCCACTTGGACAGCTGATCTGTTCCCACCAAGAGGCAGGCCAAAAGATAATACTTCATATAAATCACGGGGCAACTTGTGCCCCGCCTCCTGTCTTATTTGATGATTCTGGTTTTTTTCAAATCGTCTTTCGGCGTCGGTTTTACACCGAAATTTTCTTCCAGAAGTTGGTCCAGAGAGTTCTCATCAATAATCAGCGTATCCTTACTTGAAGGTTTTGGCTTTGTTCCTGTAGCTTTAGGCGCCACAACGGTTTCTCGGGTATTGCGTCCTGCAGCTTTTGCCGCCGGCATAACCACCGTCTCCTCCTGTACCGGTCTCTGTCTATCAGGCGCAGCCGGCTTCTTCTGTACGGAATCCATGGATGCCGGAATAAATTCCTTCTCCAAATCCGCAAAGAGTTCCTCGCTGGAACCTTCTATGCTGTTCATTTCATCTTCCAACATCTGTCTGTACCTATCTCTGAACCGTCCGACCTTCTCTTTCAGCCGCTCGCCTTCCTCAGTCAGTTTAGATATGGATTCTCTGGCATCTCTCTGTATGACTTCCGCATCCATCTGCGCATTCCTGATGATAATTTCTGCCCGTTTTTCAGCACTCTCTGAGATATCATTCATCAGTTTTTTTGCAGACTCTAAAGTATTAAGAACCGAGGACTCGGATTTCTTATATTGCTTTAAGTCTGCGTTCAATACATTGATTTCTTCTTTCATCTTCTCGTTTTCTACGAGAATTTTCTGTAAATCTAAAATAATCTCATCCAGAAACTCATCCACTTCTTCAATATTATAACCTCGCATGGATCTGGAAAAATCTTTATTTTCAATTTCAAATGGAGTAATCATCCCATTTCTCCTTTAAATCTTAAACTGCAAATATAAAGACGATTTTGATTAAAATGTTGGAGATAATCTCAATCATGAAAAAGGCAACCAATACGGAAAAGTCAAACATACCCGTATTGATATTCAGCTTTGCCAGCAGATTTCTGCATGGCTCCACAATGGGTTCCGTCACTTTAATCATGATCATATACGCCTTGCCCAGCGGCGAATATGGATCTCTGGCAAACCAGCTCAAAAGCGCTCTTGCAATTAGCGCCAGCGTTAAAATACGTGCAAACCAACTGATTGCTCTAACTAATATAATCGCCAATACTTACCTCCAAGGACTCTTTTCTTCCGCAGAAAGCTCAAAAGAAGTTCTATCTTCCTGGCTTGCTGCAATATCAACATTTTCCGGCGCAAAGATAAAAATGTTATTTGCTACCTTCTGGACGTTGCCGTTAACCGCATACGTCGCACCACTCATAAAGTCAAAAATCTTTCTGGCTACCTCGGTCTCCAGCTTTTCCAGATTGATGATTACCGGTCTTCTGCCCTTCAGGCTGTCTACCAGCTTAGGACATTCCTCAAAGGATTTCGGCTCAATCAGCACCAGCTTAAATGCGCTGGTTCCTGTTACGGAAAATCTCTTGTCCGGTGTCTTTGCGGACATCATCTGTTTCTTTTCCGGCGCCGACGTCTCAACAAAAGAACGTCTCGGTTCCTTGGCAATTTTCTCTTTTGCCGCATTTACCTCTTCTTCAGTAATCATTTCATCTTCTTCCAGTTCTTCAATTCCAATTACTTTCTTGATAGAATCTGCAAAACCCATGTTTATTTCCTCCTGTGTATTTATACTTTTACTTTTCTTCGCTTCTATAGTCTCTATAACCAAAAATGGCCGTTCCCACGCGAATCAGATTGGAGCCTTCTTCTATGGCTGCCTCAAAATCATTGGTCATGCCCATAGACAGATAGGCAAAGTCTACGCCTGGAATATCACTCTGCAGATAATGGTCATAGATTTTTTTCACTGCTGCAAAGTATTCTCTGGCATCATCGGGATTTTCTTCAAAAGGCGCAATGCACATCAGTCCCCGAATTCTGATGTTCGGACACTGTTCGGAAATATCCCTGATCAACTGATCGGTTTCTTCTGTTTTGATACCGAATTTTGATTCCTCTTCCGCAGCATTCACCTGAATCAGAATATCCATAATCAGGTCGTGCTGCACAGCTCTCTTGTTTATCTCTTTGGCAAGATGTAGGGAATCCACAGAGTGAATCATTGCCACCTTATCGATGATATATTTTACCTTGTTGGTCTGCAAATGACCGATCAAATGCCATCTTACCGGTTTTACATGATCGAACTTATCTAAAATCTCCTGAACCTTATTCTCACCGATATCCGTAATCCCGGCATCAATTGCCTCGTTCATCTCGTCAGGCGTATGAAGCTTGGTTACCGCAACCAAAAGAACGTCCTCGCCTTGTCTTCCGGATTTCTGTGCTGCTCTTTCCTTCAGCTCATTGATATATTCAATATTTGATTTAATTGACATTTCTACACCCGCTTTCCTCAATATCTTTTTATCATCAGTTTGGATTCTTTAAGATTTCATCGTAAATCTCTACTGTGCTGACTGTCTTTCCTGTTCCCTCATCGATATAAGTTGTATCAGCAACCAGAGACCGCTCCCCGTTAGTGGCCATCACCTGAATGGGAACAAAGCCAAACTTATTGCTCTTATTCTTGACATATACACCCTGCTGTTTCTTTTCTTCGGCAATGCTGTCATTGTCTATCAGCAGACCGCTCTGCTGATAAGTAACCAGGGAAATATCGGCAGCCCTTGTCTGTGCAAATTTCTCATAATAGTAAACCGTCTCTAAAATGATCCTTGCCTTGTTTCCCGATTTGGTTACGCTGTAAACATCGGCTAATACGGTATCATCCTCAAACTCCACGGTAATTTCGTCACCCTGTTCATATCTGTCCATATGGGACTGATCGATGAAACACACAATATACCACTTGGTTCGATCTACCACTTTAAACACCGGCTCGCCCTTGTTGATCTGCTCCCGTTCCAGGCTCAGCACCGCATCTTGGGTCAACTTGCTGTAATAATCATAATCTCCCTTTGCCATGTTCTCCGGATTCAGTTTCCCTTCGTAACCATCAGCATAGTAGCTGATAATTCCGCCCTCTTTAGTGGAAAAGTCACTGGTTTGCACCCGGTCGTTACCAAGACGCGTCAGCAGTTCGCTGTACTTTGTATCGGGTTCGTTGTCACCGCTGCCGGAAACCTCCATAACGGTGGTACCCGCCCGTACAAGGGTATAATCATCAATATAACGGTTTGCTTTTCCGCTTGCCTTCGCCGTATATACCTGTTCATTTCTAACCAGGTAACCGGTAGTCTGATCCTGTACTTTCAATTCTCCGTATTCGATCGTATAAGAAGAAACCAAAGCCCCCGTCACACGAGGAATAATATAGATAATGATATATAGCGTTACAAGCACCAAAGCAAACAATAAAATCGGCTTTTTCTTTAAGTTATCCATAAAAATATTTTACATCATTTTATTACATTTTCCAAGACTTTCTGTTCATCTTTTGATAATCCTTGTTTATTCTTCACAAAATCATCAAAGAGATCCGGTCTGCGCGCCCGGGTCAGTCTGAGTGACATCTCAAACTTCCACAGGTGAATCAATTTGTGATTGCCGCTGACCAACACCTCCGGCACTTCCATCCCCTGATATTCCCGCGGTTTAGTATACTGAGGATATTCCAGAAGTCCTGAATAAATGGACTCTTCTGTAGCCGAATCTTCGCCGGCCAAAACGCCCGGAATCAGTCTTGCCACTGCATCGATCAGAACCATTGCGGCCAGCTCACCACCAGTCAAAATATAGTCTCCGATAGATACCTCTTCCATATTCCAGTAATCCAACACTCTCTGGTCTACGCCTTCATAATGACCGCAGAGAATGGTCAGCTCCCTTTCTTTTGAAAGCTCTTCGATCATCTCCTGATCCAGCTGTCTGCCCCTTGGTGACATATATAAAATCCTTTTATCTCCGGCTGAAGCTGCTTCCAATGCTCCGAAAATGGGGTCTGCCATCATGACCATACCCGGACCACCGCCAAATGGATAATCGTCCACCTTCTTGTGTTTATCTTTGCTGAAATCCCGGATATTGATGAAATTAAACTCCAATATGCCTTTATCTGCAGCCCGACCTAAAATGCTGCCGGTGACTGCCGAAAACATTTCCGGAAACAGGGTCAAAACATTGATTTTCATCGGTCAATCATTCCTTCAATCGGCTTTACTTTAATAAAACCTTCTTCTACACTGACTTCTCTGATAAACTCTTTGACAACGGGAATCATGGCTTCTCCGCCGTCAGTCAAGGCAACCACATAAACGTCCTGACTGGAGGGCTGCAGAACATCCTTCAGAACGCCCAGTTTCTCTCCGCTGTCTGCTTCGAGAATGTCCAGTCCAATTAAATCTCTTATATAAAAGGTATCCTCCGGCAATTCCTTCAGGTCTTCTTCGGTGACAAACACGTCTTTGTTTTTCATGGCTTCTGCACCGTTACGATCATCCACACCTGCCAATTTCAGAATCACCATGTGCTGCTGATACCTGACTTTTTCAATTTCATATTCCTGATCTTCTACAATAATACGGGAGAGTTCTTCATACCGTTCTCTACGGTCGGAATAATTGTAGACTTTTACCTCTCCCCGCAACGCTACTGCATTAACAATTCTTCCAATCTTGATTTTTTCCATGTTTCTCCATATTACTTAGGCACATGAAACTGTCTTTTTCCAGATCCATGTGCCTTAACTAAACAATACGATTATTCGTTTTCAGAAACGATTTCTACTACTACCTTTTTGTTTTCTCTGGTGGCAGCAGCTTTGACAACGGTACGGAGCGCCTTTGCGATTCTCCCCTGCTTTCCAATCACTTTTCCCATGTCATCTGCCGCAACCCGAAGCTGCAAAACACTGCCATGTTTATCCTGTTCTTCTGTCACTACGACATGTTCAGGATGATCCACCAGTGATTTTGCAATTGATTCAACTAATTTCGTCACGTTGTCTCACCGCTTTCTTACTCAATGATGCCGGATTTTTTGAACAGACCTTTGACTACGTCTGTAGGCTGTGCGCCGTTTGCCAGCCAGCCCTTTGCCTTTTCGTCGTCAATCTTGATTACCGGTGGTTCTGTCAGCGGGTTGTAGTAACCGATCTCCTCGATGAACTTACCGTCTCTCTGTGTACGGGAATCTGCAACAACAACTCTATAAAAAGGCTTTTTGTGTGCTCCCATTCTCTTTAATCTGATCTTTACCATATCTTCTTCCTCCTTATGTTCTCTTTGTTTGTATTTATTTATTAAAATCCTTCGATTTTAGAATAACCCTCTAAACATTCTGTTCTTCTTCATCATCTTTGGGTTGGAAAACTGTTTCATCATTTTCTTTGTTTCTTCGTATTTTTTGATCAAGTTATTGATCTTGCTGACCGGCTGTCCGCATCCTGCCGAAATTCTCTTTCTTCGGCTGGCATTCAGAAGACTTGGGTTCTGCCGTTCCTCTCTGGTCATGGACTGAATAATGGCTTCCATCTGGCGGAATTCTTTCTCGCTTTCTGCAAGATCCACGCCTTTCATCTGCGCCGTATTCATTCCCGGCATCATCTCAAGAATCTTGCCGATCCCACCCATATTCTTAACCTGTCCGATCTGATCCAGAAAATCCTCCAGAGTAAACTGATTTTTCTTCAGTTTCTTTTCCAGTTCTTCGGCCTTTTCTTGGTCAAAGCTGGCTTCTGCTCTTTCAATCAGAGAGAGCATATCGCCCATGCCCAGAATTCTTCCTGCCATTCTTTCCGGGTGAAAAGGTTCTAACGCATCAAACTTTTCTCCTACACCCATGAACTTAATCGGCTTTCCGGTGACTTTCTTTGCGGAAAGGGCTGCGCCGCCTCTGGCATCGCCGTCCATCTTGGTCATCACAATACCGTCAACGCCCAGTTTCTCATTGAACCCTTCAGCTACATTGACTGCATCCTGACCGGTAAGTGCATCTACAACCAGTAAAATCTCATGGGGTTTAACCTTGCCCTTGATTTCTACCAGTTCCTCCATCAACGCTTCATCAATCTGCAGACGACCTGCAGTATCCACAATCAAAACGTCAAAGCCCTTTTTCTCGGCTTCCTGCTTTGCTGCCAGTGCAATCTCAGCCGGCGCCTTACTGTTCCGCATGGTAAATACCGGCGTATTGACAGACTTGCCTACGACCTCAAGCTGGTCGATTGCTGCAGGCCTGTAAATATCACAGGCGCAGAGCATAGGCTTCTTTCCGTTTTGCTTCAGATAGTTGGCCAGCTTACCGCAAGTTGTGGTCTTACCTGTACCCTGTAAACCTACCATCATAATGGTGGTAAAGCCTGATGGGGAATAAGTTAGTTTGCTTGCCGTTCCGCCCATGAGTGCGATCAGTTCTTCGTTGACAATCTTGATAATCTGCTGTGCCGGGGTCAGACTCTCCAGAACTTCGGCACCCAGACATTTTTCTTTCACGTCGTTTACGAAGGCCTTAACAACCTTAAAATTTACATCAGCTTCAAGTAAGGCCAGCTTGACTTCTCGCATTGCATCATTGATGTCTGCTTCTGTCAGAACGCCTTTACCCTTCAGCTTCTTAAATGCACTCTGTAATTTATCTGATAAGCTTTCAAATGCCATTTACAATACCTCTATCACACGGATTCCAGACCGTTGATTACCGCCTTGACTTCTTCTAAACGCCGGGTTAAATTCTCATTCTCTCTGTAATCCTCTGTTAAGCTGTCGATCATCGTGTCAATACTGCGAATTGCTTCTTCTGAAGCGACAAACTTGGCAACCAGACCCAGTTTTTCCTCGTATTCTCGAAGAGATTTCTCTGCCGATTTCAGAGAATCGTGAACCGCCGCCCGAGAAATACCAAACTCCTGAGCGATCTCCGCAAGAGAAAGATTCTCCTCATGGTATAGCGCCATAACCTCTTGCTTTCTTTTGGTCAAAAGCTGACCGTAAAAATCATATAAAAGGCTGGCCTCGGTAATCTTGTCTATCATGTTTCTTCCTCATCTGTCAAGGTAAACGCCTTAACACCAAAACAGCATACCACAATTGCGGTATGCTGTCAAGCATTTTTCCTTTACAGTTCGATATTCCTCTGCCAATTACTTTCGGATTTCTGCAAGATACGTCAATGTGATGGTGCTGCCTTCTTCTGCCAATGCTCTGAGCTGTTCCATTTCTGATTCGGCATTGCTCTGGCTGCTCTCCGCAAGTCCATAAAGCAAATCAAAAATCGCAGGTTCCTCAGGTTCATATGCCAGATATTCCACATCACAATCATAGAGACCATATGTAGCCATCATGTCCTGCATCGTTTCGTCAAGCGTACCAACTTCATCGATCAGGCCATTTTCCTTGGCTTGTCTGGCCGTGTAAATTCTACCGTCCGCCAGAGTTTTCACTTCTTCCTCTGACATACCCCTTCCGTCAACAACAATATCGACAAACTGTTCATAGGCCTCATCCACAAGTCCTTGAATCAGCGTCTGCTGTTCCTTGGTCAGTGGCTCGGTACTGCTTCCCATTGCCTTATTCTTTCCGGAAGTAATGGTGACCGTCTTTACACCCATTTTCTCCAGGAATCCGGAAAAATCGAAGAATGTCCCTACAGTTACACCGATAGATCCGGTCCAGCAGTTTCTGTTGGCATAAATCTTATCGGTGCCCGCAGAAATATAGTAACCGCCGGAGGTTGCCTGACTGTCCATGTAAGTATATACCGGTCTGCCTGTCTGTTCCTTGTAAGCCATAATGGCCAGATACAATTCATCTGCGGTATAAGTTGCACCTCCCGGTGTATTGACATTCAATAGGATTCCCCGATTATCCGGATCATCGGTCATCTGTTCCAGCTGATCAAGAAGCCAGCTCTGATTATAGGTATCCTGTGCATCATTGTTTGAATTCATGGTGCCGTCAATAAAAAGTACCCCGATATAACTGCCGTCGGCATCAAGCTCCATGGTCACATCCCCGCGCATCCCATTCTGCCCCTGATTGCCCACATTGCCTAAAACCAGACTGATGATAACAAGAATAGCCATTACCATGAGAAAAATAGCCAGGCCCTTTTTCCATCCTGAAAGACGCCTTCCGGAACGCTTAAGCGCTGCAGGATCATACATATTCGGCTGACCGAAAGAATCTGCTCCATTCTTTTCTCCGCTGACCTCTATCTTATTTTCTCTGTTGAAATCGTCATACATACTGAAAATCTCCTTTGCTTATGAAAGCATCATACCATTTTTGCAGAAAGTTGTAAAATAGATTATAATATATACACATGGAAAAGAGAAAGGATATCTTTATGGCAACTTATGACTGTATAATTATCGGCGCAGGCGCTGCAGGGCTGTTCTTCAGCGCAACCTGTCCTATGCGTTTTTCCTCCGGAAAAGCGTTGATTTTAGAAAAAACGGCCCGCCCGGGAACCAAACTGCTCATGAGCGGCGCAGGTCAATGCAACATCACACACGGCGGCTCTATCAAAGACTTTATCCCCTTCTACGGAAAAAACGGCGGCAAAGTCAGGAGCTGTCTTTATAAGTATAATAATTTGTCTTTATGCAGCTTTTTAGAAGAAAACGGTGTGTCAACAGTGACCAGAGACGATGGCAAAGTGTTCCCAAAGTCTATGAATGCCAGAGACATTCTCCACTTACTCCTCAAAAAAACAGAAGAAAACGGCTTTACTATCCGGTACCGGCATCCTGTCGCCGCATTATCTCGTTCTGCAGAGGGCATCTGGAAAGTTACCTGTGAAAGCGGACAAGTTTTTACTACAGCCAGACTGATTATCGCTACAGGTGGCTGTTCTTATCCGTCTACCGGTTCTGACGGCAGTCTTTTCGACGTTTTAGAACGAGATTTATCTATTTCTATGGTGCCGCCCCGTCCGGCTCTGACACCGCTAAATGTCTACGCTTATCCTTATGGCTCTCTTTCCGGAATCGGTCTGGAAAATATACATATGGAGCT
The DNA here is from genome assembly GCA_036305845.1 of Emergencia sp. GTDB lineage: Bacteria > Bacillota > Clostridia > Peptostreptococcales > Anaerovoracaceae > Senimuribacter. The sequence goes on along the minus strand of JAXKAR010000048.1, from coordinate 21,250 downwards.
TCGGCGCAACAACAAAAAAACGGCGGAAAGCACCGGTGACTTATTGTTCACCCACCGCAATTTTTCCGGCCCGCTGGTTTTAAATCTCTCCAGAGAGATATCCCCGGGCGATGAAATTATTTTCAATTATCTATATCCCCTTGGGAAAAATGACGTTTTGGAAAAGCTGGTTAGACTAACAAAAGGCAGCCGAAGTGAGCTGCAGAACCTACTGTCAAAAGAACTTTCTCTGCCAAAAAGTTTCACCCAGCTATTATGCAGCCAATCCGGTTCCGGTTTGAAAGAAATTGCTTCAAGACTGACGGAAGACCGATTTGTTGTAGACAGTTTGGACGGCTTTCATAAAGCCATGGTTACCGCCGGCGGCGTAAGTCTTTCCGAAATCAATGCCAAAACCATGGAGGCAAAACGCTTCCCGGGCCTTTACCTGATTGGCGAGGTGATGGATATCGACGGTGCTACAGGCGGCTACAATTTACAGTTTGCCTATGCCTCTGCAAGAGCTGCAAATCAGGCGATATGGGGATAGGGAACAGAGCCTTAACAGGGCAGCAAGCTGCCACTGTTAAGGCTCTGTTTTCCCTATCCGCTATAGCCATTCCACTTTTCTTCTAATCATACCCACGCTTATTTAAACAACATAAACGGAATCTGTGTAAGAACCGGTATGTACGTAATCATTGCGAGGGCAATTAATGTTGCAATGAGAAACGGCATACTGCTTTTAACCGTTTCACCGAATTTCACCTTAGCAATATTTGTAGCTGCATACAGACACACGCCTACCGGTGGAGTCGATAAACCGATAACCAGATTGATACATACAATCATTCCCGTTTGGATTGGGTCAACGCCAAGAGCCGTCATCGCCGGTGCCAGAATTGGTGCGATTAAAAGAATCGCCGGAGAGCTGTCCATAAACATGCCCACAATCAGAAGCACGCCATTGATAATCAACAGTTTCAAGAACAGAGAGCAGTCCATAGAAACCAGCGCTTCTGTCAGCATAAGCGTAATTCTTTCATTGGAAATTACCCAACCGAACAAGTAGCATCCGCCTACAATTAACATGATTGCACCACTGTCAATTGCGCTGTTTACCACACATCGCCAAAGACTTTTCAAGGTAAGCGTTTTATAAATCAAAGATAAGATTAACGCATAAACCACTGCAATTGCGGCTGCTTCTGTCGGCGTAAAAATTCCGGACGTTATACCGCCTATAATGACGATAGGAATCCCCAAGCATGGTAATGCTCTGAATGTGGCCTGTCCTCTCTCTTTCCAAGAAGCTTTCTCTGTCCTCGGGAAGTTATCTTTTTTGGCATAATAGTAGCTAAGCGCCATCATCAGTCCACCCATCAACACACCGGGGACAATGCCGGCAATAAACATATCGCTTACGGACACCTTTGCACAGGAGGCATAGATGACAAAAGCAAGTGATGGCGGAATAACCGGACAGCAAGTTGATGCGACAGAAGTCAATCCTGCGCAAAAGGATGCCGGATATCCTTCTTTTTTCATTGACGGAATAAGTAAGGAGCCAATTGCTGAAGTCCCTGCGATGGCAGAACCGGAAATCGTTCCAAACAACATGCATGCGATAATATCAACAAAGGCAAGACCGCCTCTGACATGTCCAACGAAGGCTTTCGCCCAATCTACAATTCGTTTTGTTATACCTCCCGCCGACATCAAATTCCCTGCAAGGATAAAAAACGGCATACTCAGCATAACGAAACTGTTTATTCCGAATATCATTCTCTGTGATACCAGCGCCCAGGAAATATCACCTACACTGAATCCGTACAGTACTGTAGAAATAACCAGTACGAATGCAATTGGAACACCCAGTGCCAGGAGAATGAAGAATAATACAAATAATAATCCTATCATGTCTAACCTCCTCGCCTATTAACACTCGTCTGCAGGTGTCTCAATTCTTACCGCATCTCCGTAATACAAAATTTCCAAAAATTGGATAAATGTATGATACAGCATAATTACACCGCAAATTGGCAGGGAACAGTAAAACAAAGCCAGTGATAAGGTTGGCATGGTTGTCGCCATATGATTCATCTGCCCCAGGGTATACTCAAAACTGGAGAAAATGAAAATAACAAGCCCTGCCATCAATATGCCATGGGAAATAATCATAAATACTTCTTTTCCTTTTCCCTTTAGCCTATCCTTGATCGTATCCACGCCGATATGCAGCATATATCTGCTGGCCGTGGCAGAGCCCAACATAGATGCCCAGACAAAAGTCAGCGTGGAAAACTCTGTTGCCCACCCTATGGACTTCCCAAACATCCTGAAAATAACCTGGGTAATCACAACGATGGTGAGGGCTACCAACTGAACACCTAAAAACGCCTTACATGCCACATCAATTTTCTGCCCAATGATATGAAGGGTCTCGATTAGCTTCTTCATATTCAACTCTCCTTCTATCCCTTTCGGGCGTCTTATTTCTCGCTTTCGACTAGGTCAATCAGTTCTTGCCATTCCGGATTTGCAGAAAGATACTTATCATACACACTCTGCACTGCGCTTACCCATGCATCCTTGTCTTCCGGATAAGTAATTGTCCATCCTTCATCTTCGAAAGTTTTTGTAATTTCTTCTTCCGACTTCTGTGTCCACTCTCTCTGATATGCTCCGGCTTCCTTTGCTGCAGAAATAATCAGTTCCTGATCCTCTTCGGAAAGACCAGCCAGCCATTCATCAGAGACAAGGACAACACCGCCTGCATAAAAAAGATTGTTAATGCATGCACTCTTTAACACTTCATCAAATCCATCAGCTTCGCAAACCGTTAAGCTGTTATCTTGTCCTTCTACAAGACCTGTCTGCAGCGCGGTAAACAGTTCGCTATAGCTTACAGATGTAGGAACAGCACCCAGAGCATCGTACATATCTACCAGCATTTCACTCATCATGCTTCTGATTTTCAGCCCTTTTACGTCCTCCAATGTGTTAATTTCTTTCCCCGTAGTGGTGATATTTCTCCAACCATCCTGATGGAAAGCGATGGCTTCAATATTGTCAATTTTGGATATTTCTCCTAAAATCGTCGCGCCAAATTCTCCGTTCAGACATTTTTCCAGATGCTCCGGAGAATCAAACAGGAACGGCAGCTGCATAACGTCTGTAATCGGTGCAAAGCCATTAAGGCTCCCCATTGAGGTCCAGAGCATTTCCAGATTCCCCGTCTGCACCATTTCTGTTCCTTCGATTTCATCTGTAGTCATATCACCATGATAACAATTTACGGTAATTCTTCCTTCCGACTTACTTTCAACGATTTCCTTAAATTTGGCCGTACCGATATCATACGGGCTTCCCGGTGCGCATACATCAGCAACTCTGATGGTAATGGTTTCACCGCTTGCATCACCACCACTGTCACTTGCTCCGCAACCGGCAAATCCTAAAACAAAACATAGGATAAGCAAACTTACTAATAATTTCTTTTTCATATTTTCCTCCTTCTTATTTAAATACTGCTATGCGTATTTCAGGGGTAAATTAAATCTTCACTCCTATAAAAAGCAATATTCGTGCCACTTTGTTCCTCACTTTCAGCGTAGTTTTTTGATTGGACTTGAAGCAAATAGATTCTGCTGTTCTGCAAATGCCCGTTTTTTTGGGAAAAAACTTCCTTTTTTTAGTTTAAATGTTATCTTTTGTTTATTTTATGTCACATATTATCTCGTCATTTGTATTCATTTTAAGAGCGCACAAGATATGTATCATAAATGTCCCATTACAGCAGTGTGACCTGTTTCCTTGTGTCACACTTCCTGATATCTCTAAAACCATTTTACGTTTCCAATTTCTCCATGTCCACTTCCAAAATTTTCATATTCTGTCCATTCAAACTTCAGCAGAACCTGACATTTACAAGGAATTTTGCAGTGTTCTTGCGATGATATTATCTTGAATATCCTTCTCCAAATCCACAAAATAAGCAGAATATCCTGCCACACGAACGAGAATATTTTTATATCTCTCATTTCCCGGATCTTGCTGGGCGGCAATCAAAGTCTCATCATCTACTACATTCAACTGAATATGTTGTCCATTTTCTGCATCAAAATAAGTCTTTACCACGGTTTCGATAATATCCAGTCCCTTTTCCCCCTTGACAATAGCCGGGTCAAATCTCTGATTGACGAGCACACCGCTTTGCGGAACCAGTGGATCAATCCTGCCAATTGATTTAATTACCGCAGTAGGTCCATTGACATCCATGCCAATCATCGGAGACGCATTATCGGCAAGTGCAGTATACGCCTTTCGTCCATCTGGCAATGCACCAATCAATTGTCCTAAAACTACATTATAGGACTGGGTGGCAATGGTAATCGTAAATATACCGTCTCGTCCATCTCTATACTGATGTACCTGGTCATTGCAGAGGCGGGTTAACCAGTGTGCGAATCGATCTACTTCCTCAATATCATTACCGTATTTCGGCGCTCTGTTAATCAGCATCTGCCGAAGGTTTTCCTTCCCTTCAAAGTTAGTGATAAGCAGATTCATCAGCTCATCCATGGTCAAATACTTCTTTTTAAATACACATTCATCAATCGCCGCCAGAGAATCAGCAATATTGGCAACACCTGTAATTGCCACTGTCGAGTAGCGGTGTCTTGCACCCTTGCGCTGTAAAACTTTTCCGTCCTCAATACAATTATGGGTAAAACAGGAGCCGGTAATGGTCGGAACCGTCCATGCATGGCAAGACACAATTCGATTAAACATAACCACAAAACGTTTAAGAAAATAATCTTGCTGCACAGCATAAGCATCCATAATTTCCTCTACAGAAGAAAAGTTTCTCACGTCCCCTGTCTTTGGTCCGATCTGTTGTCCGGTAAGAGGGTCTTTTCCATTATACAAAGTCAGCTCGAAAATCTTACTCGGATTAAAATAGCCGGCATTGGACTGAAAGTCTGTAATTCCCGGTACACTAGGCTCTATACAGCCACAAATGCCCCAGTTCCTGGCCTCTTCCAGTGTATGACCGAGAGAAAGGGCGTCCGAAATATTCGTAGCGTCGTTAAAAAAGGCAGGGTGGCTCCCTCCATCTCTCGCCACATCCAGAGCCAGCCGAAAGGTTTCTCTATCAACACCGTCATGATAGCGGAAAGACATACAAGGCTCTTTAGTCTGTAAATCCTTCATTCCTTTCAGAATCAATCTGGTTAGCGCATTACAGCCGTCGCTTCCATCAGGAAGGACTCCGCCAAGCATCATGTGAATCCAAAGGGGACAACCGGGATAAGCTATGGATTCCCTTGTCGTTCTTACCTCCCAGAGTTCCGCAATTTTCAGCTTAAATTCATGAATAAGGTCTGAAATGAAAGTTTCTTCAACACCCCGTTCCAAATCTTTCTGATAAAATGGATACATATATTGGTCAAATCTGCCCAGACAGTTGTCGTTGCTGTTTACCTCCATCATAATTGCAAGATGGGTAAACCACACAAGCTGAACTGCTTGATGGAAATTTTCAGGTGGATTTTCCGGAACAATTCTGCAGTTTTTTGCAAGGGCAAGCAGTTCCATTTTTCTGTTTGGGTCTATACAATCCTCAGCTAAGTCCTCTGCAAGCGCAGCATAACGGTGTGCAAATCGAATAATTGCTTCCATGACAATAATCATAGACTGCCATGTATACCTTTTTTCCATGGTTTCAATGTCCATATCATCAAGCTGTGCTATGTTTTCTTTGCACATATTGATGTAAAAACCATATCCTCTTGTTAAGATTTCGTCATAAAACGGTGCATGGTTCATCGTGGATTTATTGGACACCCCTTTGGTAAAAACCCCGATATCCACCATGGTGTTAATCTGTTCATCAGCAAGCTCTGCCGTTAAATCCCCAAAGGTTCTGCCCTTCCATTCCTCAATCATCTTTCTCAGTTCTTCTTTTTCTCCGGGAAGAAACTGCAGATTATCCGATTCGCGCTTATCCAGATCTTCAATATCATCTCGAAGCCACGCTGTCATCTCCGGATATAGGGGTGCTGCATGAAGCCTTGAACCCAGATGACCTGCAAGAATAGAATCATCATCGATGAATATTTTTTTTCGATCGAGGACATAGGCAAAAGATCTGGCTCTTCGAAGCATGAAGGGTTCCATAGACGGCTGCCGATAGAACTCATGTATTAATCTTGCCCGATCCAGACAAAGGGTTACCGGCGTATCCCTAATTTTTCTGTTTAGTCTGGTTATTCTTTCTGAAAGCATAAAATCACCTCTTTTCATCTTTCTCTGCTTATATTAATAGCAAACTCCATGCCAACGTTTTTTTGGTAATATTTTCCTAAAATACAGAAAAAAATAGACAAATTCGTATAATTTATGCTACAATTTATCCAATCACAATTTACTTTCATTAATACAGTGTCATTTTTGACACATCTATATTGTCTTTCATGATACGAGGTGAACGATATGCTTCAGAATATGAAAAACCCCCTGCCAACCGCAGAAGAAATTTCTAAATACTTTCTCGAAGATAATAACCAAAAAATGCTGACCATCCTAAAGGGACTGGATGTACTGAAAAATGCCATTTCCATCTTTGATCACAACGGTACTCTGCTCTTTGCAAACAAATCTTTCTGCAGCAACTTTGCCATAGACAATCTCGACGCAGAAATCGGAAAGTCTATCAAAGAGATTGCCAAAGAAAAGAATATTGAAGTCACCTCCACTGGCAGCAGACTCAACAACTGGCGAATGTTCGAGGTTCTGGAAACAGGAAAGGAAATTCTCAACTGGGAAACACGTTTGGACAGAAACGGAACCAATCAGGCCCCGTTATTTATTTCCAATGATATGTATCCCCTATTTGACAATTACGGCAACGTAACCGGGCTTATCGAGATTTCCAGACATCGTGAGCAGGATATGAATCTGATTAAAAAGGTCATCGGTTTGAAAGCCAACTATGTCTTTGATGATATTATCGGTTCAAGTCCCTCCATACAAGACTGCATCAACATTGCAAAGAAATACGCCTGCAGCGCCTATAATATTCTGATTACCGGCGAAAGCGGCGTGGGTAAAGAACTCTTTGCCCAGTCCATCCATAACTACAGCCCCAGACGAAACGGTCCTTTTATTGCGCTCAACTGCGCCACTTTGCCGGAAAATCTCATCGAAAGTGAGCTGTTCGGATATGCCAGCGGCGCTTTTACCGGTGCCTCTAAGGGCGGTCAGCCGGGTAAGTTTGAGCTGGCCAATGGCGGGACAATTTTCCTTGATGAAATTGGAGAGCTTCCTTATCACTTTCAGTCAAAACTTCTACGCGTTTTGGAAACCTGGACGGTTACTCGGGTAGGGGGCACAAAGCCCACACCTATTGATGTAAGACTTATCGCTGCGACCAACCGGGATTTAAAAAAAATGGTAGAAGATAACTTATTCAGACAGGATTTGTATTATCGAATTCAAGTGCTGAACATTGAAGTTCCTCCGCTGAGAACGCGTAAGGAAGACCTTCTGGATTTGTCCGCACACTTTCTCAGTGCTTCGGTTCCTTCTGCCGACTACCCCCAGAAAGCACTGAGTGCAGAGTCAAAAGAAACACTTCTACGCTACGATTGGCCCGGAAATGTCAGGGAATTAAAAAATGTTATCAATCGCGTAAGCGTCATTTCTGAAGAAAATCTGATTTCAAATGAGGATCTGCAATCGGCTATCGGTATATCGCCTTGTTTTGAAAAACAGACACTTACCCTACCTGATGATGGCGAAAACACACTTACGGCAATTCGAAACAGAATCGACAGAGATTACACGCTCCTGCTTTGCAAGGCGTTGGAACTTTCCGGCGGGAACAAAAGCAAAGCTGCTGAACTGCTGTCAATTTCAAGAAAAACGTTGTATCGCATGATAGAAAAGTATAATCTTTAACTACCCGCTTCAACTGAATATCCAGACTTCAATGCGTCTTCTACTATTGGCATAGTTTTTGCTTTTTTATAGCATATAGTAACTGTTGCTTTCAGAAAGGAGGCTCTATTTTGATATTTAATATCCAAAAATGCTCAATTCACGATGGAGATGGACTGCGAACACTGGTGTTTTTCAAAGGTTGTCCATTGCACTGTCCCTGGTGTGCAAATCCTGAATCCCAGTCTTACGAAAAAGAAATCATGGAATTCCCCAAAAAATGTATCGGCTGCGGCGCCTGTGTGCAGATCTGTTCACAGTCCGCAATTTCTGTCATAGACGACCGGATTAAAATCAACCGTACCCTATGTCGTAGATGTTTTCGCTGTACCGATATCTGCTATGCCGAATCAAAGAAAGTCGTAGGCCGCGACATGGATGTGGATGCGCTCTATGAAGAAATTATCAAAGATTATTCTTTTTATCAGCAGTACTGCGGCGGCGTCACTTTTTCCGGCGGCGAACCATTAACCCATTCCGTTTATCTGACGGAGATTCTGAGGAAATGTAAAGAAAATGGAATTAATACCGTAGTGGAAACCTGTGGTTACGGCAACTTTGAACTCTTTAAGCCAGCACTTGCCTATATCGACAAACTGTTTATCGATATAAAGATTATGGATGACTCTGCCCATAAATCTTTAACCGGTGTAAGCAATCAGGTTATTCTGGAAAACATAAAAAAAATTTCTGCTTCAGGTGTCCCAATTACCATTAGAACCCCTGTTGTTCCCACTTGTAACGATTCTGCTGAAAACATCTGTGCCATCGCCTCTTGGATTAAAGAACTGCCTTCCGTCCAGGACTATGAGCTTCTGCCTTATCACAATCTGGGGCTTTCAAAATATGCAGCGCTGGGTAGACCCTATTCACTTAATCACATCGCGCCTCCCGATGACCAACAGATGATTTCATTAGTAAAACGATCCAATCAAATCCTGCAGCCCTTTGGCAAGCAGTGCTACTATATCAAAAACAATAAGAAAGAGATTTTTACATGATATTGCAAAGTAGCGATAGTGTTTTACCAAGAACCTTTTCATCATACAAAATGCAAAACAGAGCAGAAGTCCATATGGATTTCTGCTCTGCTGTCATCTTTCTGAAATTCTTTTTACGGGCGTCCTAAATTGCTTTTGTTGCAACCTCTTCCACCATCTTAGCAATAAATTCGTCTGTATCTAAAGTACCCAGTTCGCCAACTTTGGTAGAACGAACAGCCAGAGAATTGGCTTCTGCCTCTCTTTCTCCGATTACACAAATGTAAGAAACTCTTTCATTTCTGGCCTCTCTCAATTTATAACCGATTTTTTCGTTTCTCAAATCCAGTTCTACACGAAGACCTGCCGCTTCACACTTAGCCGCAACTTCCTTTGCATAGTCAGTAAAGGATTCCGCTACAGTCAGAAGTTTAACCTGTACCGGTGCCAGCCATAATGGGAATTTACCGGCAAAATGCTCTGTTAAAATACCGATAAATCTCTCAATGGAACCAAAAATTACACGGTGAATCATAATCGGTCTGTGCTTTTCGTTATCAGATCCAACATAAGTAAGGTCAAAACGCTGCGGCATCTGCATATCTAACTGAATCGTTCCGCACTGCCAAGTTCTTCCAATGGAGTCCTCTAAGTGGAAATCCAGTTTCGGTCCGTAGAATGCACCGTCTCCCTCATTGACCACATAAGGTACGCCAACTTCTTTCATTGCTTCGCGAAGTGCATCTTCTGCCATTGCCCACTCTTCGTCAGTTCCCATAGAATCTTCCGGTCTTGTGGAAAGCTCAATGTGATATTTGAAACCGAACATGCTATAAACATCATCAATGAATTTAGCTACACCAACAATCTCATCCTTAATCTGTTCCGGCAGCATAAAGATATGTGCATCATCCTGAGTAAAAGTACGTACACGCATCAATCCATGAAGTGCTCCGGAAAGCTCATGTCTATGCACCTGACCCAACTCTCCCATTCTAATTGGGAAATCTCTGTAAGACCACATTTTTCTCTTATAGCAGAGCATAGAACCCGGACAGTTCATCGGCTTAATGGCGAAATCACCGTCATCAATCTTAGTAAAATACATGTTGTCTTTATAGTGATCCCAGTGCCCGGAAGTTCTCCATAACTGCTCATTCAGAATCAACGGTGTTTTAATCTCCTGATAGCCTCTTTTTCTGTGTTCTGCTCTCCAGAAATTTTCCAGTTCGTTTCTGATAATCATTCCCTTTGGCATGAAGAACGGGAATCCCGGTCCTTCTTCAAAGATAGCAAAGAGATCCATTTCTTTACCGATTTTACGATGGTCTCTCTTCTTTGCCTCTTCCAGTCGGTTCAGATATTCGTCCAGTTCTTCCTGCGTAGGAAAACAGGTTCCATAGATTCTCTGCAGCATCTTGTTGTGCTCATCGCCTCTCCAGTAAGCACCTGCCACACTCATCAGCTTAACCGCCTTGATCTGCGCAGTAGAATCCATATGCGGGCCTGCACAAAGATCGACAAAGTCTCCCTGCTTATAGAAAGAAATCACCGCATCCTCCGGTAAGTCATTGATCAGCTCAACCTTATAATCTTCGTTTCTTTCTGCCATATACTCGATCGCTTCTGCTCTCGGAAGTTCAAACCTTTCCAGCTTATAATTTGCCTGAATGACTTTCTTCATTTCTTTCTGGATTTTCAGCAAATCCTGATCGGACAGCTTGTGCTCCATATCAATGTCATAATAAAATCCATTATCGATTGCCGGCCCAATAGCCAGTTTAGCGTCAGGCCACAGATTCTTTACTGCCTGCGCCATGATATGTGAAGTCGTATGTCTGTACTTTAATCTGATCTCTTCATCCTGAAAATTGATTTTCTCTTTTGCCATGTCCTTCTCCTTATTCTTATCTGTTTATCTGCGTTGCTTTGCTATTGATGGGTCTTACTGTTTCTTCGGCGTAGTCTGGTTGTTGCTTCCACCGGAACTGCTGCCGGTATTTCCGCCTTCACTTCCACTGCTATCTCCACCGCCGGTATTTCCGCCTTCGCTTCCGCCGCTATCTCCACCGCCGGTATTTCCGCCTTCGCTTCCGCCGTTATCTCCGCTGCCTTCACCACCGGTATTTCCGCCTTCATTTCCCGTATCTTCACCACCGGTTCCGCTTCCGCCGCTTTCTCCGCTGCTGCTTCCCGGTTCATCTCCATTGCTTTCTTCTTCTTCGCCTGCGCCATTAGGACCCAGATTCTGTTCCTCATCGCTTGGCTCAGGTGTTTCCGTCTCCTCAGGTGTCGTATCTATCGGCTCCGGATCAGATACAGATGCATTGATATTTGCGATAATCGTATTGCTGATGGTATTTACCATTGCCGTCGGTACATAATCCTGCTGTCCAAACATCTCTTGATGAAGCTTAATCGTATTGGAAACAAGGTCATCCGGGAATACGTATGATACACCGCCAAGAAGTCCGCCCGTAACCTCATACGGCCATCCTGCGCCACTCTTGATGTTGAAATCAATCAATCTGGATGCAAGGCCAACCATATCACTATTGGATAAGTTAGTCTGTACATTCGGAAGCATTGTATTCAGTAAATCATTCAATTCGCCAATGCTCATGGTTTTCAGTTTTTCAAACACTTTGGTAAGCACAACTCTCATACGTTCAGTTCGTTTGTAGTCATCTCCTACACCTTTTCTGATTCGGCCATAGGAAACGGCCTGCACGCCTTCCAGCGTTTGCTTACCCGGTCCCTGAACCAAATTGTACTGAGTCTTGCCTACATTTTCAGCAGTCTGAATGGTATACTTGTTCAGCTGTTCAATTTCATAGTCCTGCACATCGACTTCAATACCGCCAACTGCATCAACTAAATCGGTAACCACCGCAAAATTTACGACGACAAAATTCTTAATATTCAAATCCATGGCCTGATTCAACGACTGAATCATCATCTTCGGGCCACCGATACGATTTGCATTAGTAATCTTGTCATAGTTCTCCGTATCACCCATCTTCATATACGTATCTCTGTATACGCTCATCAGCTTAACTTCGCCGGTCTCTTCTTTGATACTGAGAATCATAATGGCATCTGCGCCTGCGCCTTCAATATTATCCATATTCCGGCTATCCACCCCCAAAAGAAGGATATTGATGTACCCGTCCACGTTAACACAGGACAGCTCGCTTTCATCAAGCTCTACCCGATCTAAAAGATCTAACTTTGCCAGAATATAACTGCCTGCGGCGATAGCGATAACAAGGATGACAATTAATCCGATAAAAATGCCCTTTTTCCATCCCTCCAGTTTACCAAACCATCTGCCAAATTTTTTAAAAATATTTCCTTCATACTTATTATTGTGTGCGAAGATTTCATTTTTTCTTCTAGCCATAGCATTCTCCTGTTACTAATTTTAAAACTTACTGTGTGTATTCTTCAAAAGGTGATTTGCATTTATGCGCCATCTTCGTAGAATTTGATTGCTTCATGAATCTCACCGTCGAACACGACCTGGCCGAATTTTAAAACAATTCCCCTTTTACAAAAGTCTCTCGCCACATCCGTAGAATGGGTTACAAAGAGGAAAGTTACACCGCTGGCAACGATTTCTTTAATCTTTCGATTGCATTTCAGACGGAAATCCTTATCTCCGACACTGAGCGCCTCGTCTACAATGAGAATCTCCGGCCTTACATTGGCATTAATAGAGAATCCCAATTTCGCCTTCATTCCGCTGGAGTAGGTTCTGACCGGCTGATCAATATAATCGCCTAAGTCTGCAAAGTCAATAATCTCTTTCTCTAACCCCTTTATCTCCTGTTCATTTATACCCATCAGCTGTCCTCGAAAATAGATATTTTCTCGTCCTGTAAACTCCGGGTCAAACCCTGCGGTTAGCTCTAACAACGCGCTGACACGACCGTTTACGGCAATATCCCCTTCGTTGGGATATGCTACGCCTGTAATCATCTTGAGCAAGGTGGATTTTCCGGCGCCATTGCGGCCAAACAGCGCCACAGCCTCCCCTTTTTCAATAGAAAAGGATACATCGTTTACTGCATTTTTCAGCTTAGGTTTAATTCGCCTTGAAAAAATAGCACGAAACCGTTGTTTATCATTTTTGTATAATTTATATGTCTTGGTTACATGTTTAAATGTAATTGCCGTATTGCTCATAAATCCGTCCTCTTTTGTTTCCTATAATACATCCGGGATATCTTTTTTCAGCTTCTTGTACGCCCAAACTGCCAGCAGAACCATCACCGCATAAACAAGAATGAAATTGAACAGTTCTACAGGATTTTCCCAGAACCAGCGATGGTAAATAAAGCAGTTGCGATAACCATTTGCAATCAGCGTGACCGGATTAAACAAAAGCAGCTGTCTGATCCACGTAGCATTAATTTCCGTCACATCGTACATAATCCCCGAAAACCAGAACAAAACGGTTGTCATGGATTTTACCAGATTGAGAAAGTCTCTGCTCATGGCTGATAGCAGTCCCGCAAAAAGTCCCCACATAGTAAAGAAAAGAAACATGAGTCCCATATATAACGGAATCTGCAGATAGTACATATTCGGCATATGTCCGAAAAGCATAAAGATAAAAATCATAATCGACAGCAACCCGATATGCACGATAAACTGCGACATACTAACGAAAGTCGGTATCGTAGATATCGGATACTTGATTTTTGTAATCAAGTATGTGTATCTTCGCAGCGCTGAAGCGCCCCCGGTAATCATGTCCCGCATATAGAACCAAGGGATCATACCTGCAATGAGCCAGAGAAAAAACGGGTATCCTGCAATCTCTCCACCTTTTCTCAGCCCCATTGAAAATGCAAACCAGAAAACAAAAATAGTAATTGCCGGTCTAATCAGCGCCCATGCCCATCCCAACGCAGCGCCTTTATAGGTTTTAATAATATCTGCTTTGGCAAGTTTGATAATCTGTTTTCTGAAAACATAATGATCTTTTAGTATTTCCTTTAATGTGTTCACGTAATATTCCTTCCCAACTACCTTATTTTTTGGTTAAATCCTCAGGCGAATTGAAATCCCTGGTTCCATCTTCCATATAAACATACTTCTGTGCGATTTTCTTTTCATCAAAAGGCAGACCTAAAAAAGACTGATAGACTTGCCAGCCAATGCATTTTTCGATCTTTCCCTCCAAATACAAATTCCGCACACGATCTACGTGGTGTGCAAACAAGTCTCCATCTGCAACTTTTACCGCTACAATGGATTTCTCATTACCAAAGAACAGCAAATCGTCACTTTGCGTATGAACAATAACATCAACGGCCTTTTCCGAATAATAGGTGTCGCCATAAAGAAAGCAAACTTGATCCTCTATCAACTCAGATGTGAATCTGTCAATCTCCAGAACATTATGCTTCGGCTCATAACGAACTGCACCTTTAACCTCGTACCTGGGATCATGAGAAGTAATGATCACTTCCGCAGAAGAATCGTTTTCCCGTAAAAGCCGCACGGTTCTTTCCAGAAGGGTCTCCTCACCTACACGGATAAAGTGCTTGGGAATGTCCTGGTAATTATTCCACCGGGTTCCCTTCCCATCAGCCATAATAATGTATTTCATGTTAAACTCCTATTTCTTGATGACCTTATGGAAACGATAAAAATCGCCCAGTTCGCCATTTCTCTGACCGCCCCACAGTTGAATAATATTCACACCGGATGACGTATTCGCCTCAATAATACAGATGCTTCCATCCTCGGTAACAAGAATATCCCAGGCAATAAAATGCATATATGGCAGCTTATTGGCCAGTTCCAGCATTTCTTCCTTAATTTTCGCCCATCCCGGAATCTTTGCTCCCTTAATTGGCGCACCCGAATCAGGATGTACTTCGTAGACATTTCTGTTGTGTAAACATCTTGCCTCGCTCAAGACGCCCGTATCCAGGTCTATATTGGCCACCAATCCGCCTCTGCTTCCGTTGTCAACCGGAATTGTAGCCGAAGTTCCAATCCGCTGAACCGCAAAAAAGACTTTGAACTGATGGGTATGAATGTCCCGCAGGGTAATAAAACGAATCGTATTGACGGTTTTATCATAGATTTGGTCAGAATAACTATGCTGCGTCATTGATTCACAGATAAACCAGTTATCCCGCCCCTGAAGAAATGCAATTAATTCTTCTTCTGTATAGACCTTTTGGTCCACAAATATCTTGCCGTCTTCATAAATCAGTATGTTAACGCCGTTACCCTTGCCCTGACCATAAGGCTTAATAAACAATTTTCCTTTTTCTTTCAGCAGGCTTACAGCCGATGAATAGGCAATTTCTCTGCTTTCAAAACTGGATAAAAACCCTTTATTCTTGATCATATAGCTTTCCGGAATACGCGTATACTGTTTTAAAAGTTCTGCCGCTGCAATCTTGTTATTGAGCAGAAAGTCAAAAGGCTCATTAATGTACCTTGATCTGTACCAGTCAAACTCCGACAAATACTCATGCCGGTCATTATGGTCAAAATCATAGAGCATCCACTGATCTGCCAGAAAACCATGCATATTAGCCCGAATTTTCTTTATTAACCCACACTTAAAATGATTTTTGGCAAATACAATTCTAACCCAATAAAGCACAAACAGTTTAAGTCTCTTCATCCATTTCTTTGCAAAATCAATCATGCTTTTCTATTCCTTTTCCGATAAATGATCTAAAATCAGCCGTGATAACTGCTTTGTCGAGGTGCCCAAATTCTTGGGCAGATATTTTTTCCGGTAGGCATCCAAAGCACTTTGGTGATAACTGCCTGACATCAGGTCACGCATCAACTCTTCTGGGTCTTTAAAGCTGCATCCCGGCATAGATATAAAAGGATTTACATTGATCCCGTTCTTTTCGGTATATTCTTCATAATCATAAAGATAATAATAAGTCGGCTTGTTTAAGACAGCCGCCTCTACAGCTATGGCTGAATAATCGGTAATCACATAATCACAGACAGCAAGAAGATCAACTGCCTTAAATTCCGGGCATAAATATACGCCCTGCCGATTACACTCAATTGCCTGGTTTGGATGTCCCTTTATAATCAGGATATATCGTTCAAAATCCACTTCTTCCAGAAGGGGCTCCCATCTCAGCTGAATATTCCTCCGAAAGGTCGGTACATACAGGATAATCTTCTTATCTGCAAATTCCGGATATACTGCAAGCACACTTTCTCTGTTTTTTTTCTCTGATGTGATAAGATGATCTATCCTTGGCAAACCAATATTGACTAACTTGTCCTCCGTCGTATTGAAGCTCTGACAATAATATGGATTCCATGCCTCGCCGCCGGCAATAATTTTGTCATAATTTTCGTGCATATGCAAAAGCCGAGCCATCTGTTCTCCCCTTCCGGAAGCCTTTCCTAAAGTCTGATACCCGGATTTCTTAATCTTGCCCAGTGCATGCCACATCTGAATAACCGTAAGCTGTTTCTTGTGATGTAAAACAGAAACCGCCGGCCAATAGGCATCCAATACACAAACCTTACTGGTTGCAAGATGATACATGCTGCGCAGAGTGTCCATAGCAAACCCGAACAACCCAGACTTTCCATCATCCAAACGGTTGCAAATTGCTGTGATTTCTATCTGTGGAAAATCTTTCTCGAGCTGCTCTTTCAGCATGACAAAATCCAAGCTCAATTCATCGGCCTGTCTGCTGAGAAATAGTACCTTATTAGGTTTTACCGGAAAACATTTGAGTATGCCATATAACATACTCAGGAAAATTTTTCCTATACTAATGATGATCGTCATTGGCTTCCTCTACAAATTCTGGTCAATGTCCATACAAGTCCGACGTCAGGCAATGACTTGACCATAGACTATGTTTGACAACTACGCGAAAATCCTCAGCGACTGGCAAAAGAAAAGCGAAGACAGCACTTAGGGATTATAACTTATGGTATAATACCATATTTCAACGTTTTTGTAAAGAAAGCTGTCTTTTATGTTCCGTTCTTTCTGCTTAAAAACGACATCTAAAAAAAATAGAGACCGTTGATACGATCTCGCATTTTCCCTTCTATTTAGGCGACTTGGGACTGAATATAATGGATACGACATAGCCGAGAGCTATGGCCACAGCGATCCCTGCTGCAGAATCCTTCACAGAACCGGTAATTGCCCCTAAAAACCCTTCTTTCGCACCCTCCATCGCTCCCTTTGCCAGCGTGTAGCCAAATCCGGGAAGAGGTACCGTAGCGCCCTGATGTGCAAGATTAACCAGCGGTTCATACAGATTCAGTCCCTGCAAGACTACGCCGGAAACCACAAAGATAACCAGAATTCTGGGTGTGGTCAATTTGGTGGTATCCATTAAAATTTGTCCGATAACACAGATTCCCCCGCCAACTAAAAACGTATAGATATAATCCATATACTCTTTCCTCCTAACAAGTTTCCAATGCCACCGCATGAGCGATTCCCGGAATACTTTCTCCTTGAAACGGACTAATCGTAGAAAGCATAGCGCCCGTAGAAATCATCAACACTTTTTTCAGCTCTCCTCTGCGCATTCGCTGAAGAATATTTCCGGAAAATACAGATGCTGAACAGCCACAGCCACTTGCCCCGCCATGTACATCCTGATTCTCTCTATAATAAAGCATGGTACCGCAATCATCATAGCAAGATTTTACCGCATCAGGATTAAGTCCCGCATCCGTAAGCAGATCTACAGCAATGTCTTTCCCGATATATCCAAGGTCTCCTGTAATGACCAGATCATAGTCATCAATGGCTCTGCCCGTATCTGTCAAATGATTAAGAATCGTATCCACTGCGGCAGGAGCCATAGCGCTGCCCATCTGATTAGGATCCGTAACGCCGGCATCAATAATCTTCCCTATGGTTCCGCAATCCACCTTCACGTTAAATGGGGTAAAAGGTCCACTGTCGCTGCTTGCATTACCTACATTGGCCGTATTCTGCCTCTCCTCAGAAACCACCATAGCCCCCGCTGCGGTAGCTGTCCACTGCGCAGAAGGCGGTCTTTGATTACCGTGCTCCACAGGCATACGAAATTGACGTTCTGCAGTGCAGAAATGACTGGATGCGCCCACAATAAGATTATGTGCAAAGCCTCCGTCAATCAACATGGCTCCCATGAGCAGAGACTCTGTCATCGTTGAGCAGGCGCCATAAAGGCCAAGAAACGGCAGATGCAGATCCCTCGCCATAAATGAGGAAGACATTAGCTGATTAAGTAAGTCCCCACTCAGTACCAGATCAATGGCCGTCTTTTCCTTGCCCGACTTCTTTAGCGCTGACAACATCGCTTCCTTCAGCATCTTACTCTCCGCCTTTTCCCAGGTTTTTTCTCCATACATATCGTCATCTAAAATAATGTCAAACCAAGACTTGAGCGGACCTTCGCCTTCTTTTTTCCCTCCGACTGCGGCGGAAGAAAGGATAAATGGCTGTCGCTCAAAATTCACGGTCTGTTTTCCCAACTTTTTTTCTGCCATGATAACCTCCTAAAACAATCCAATAACCCAGTAGATTATACCTACCACTGTGGCAGCTGTAATTCCGCAGACAAGCACCGGTCCTGCTATGCTGAACAATTTCGCCCCTACGCCGAGAACAATCCCCTCTTTTTTGTATTCTATGGCCGGTGCCACCATAGAATTGGCAAATCCGCTGATCGGCACGATTACACCTGCGCCGGAAAATTTAGCAATGGTATCAAATACGCCAAAACCGGTAAGCAGCTGCGCTGCAGCAACGATAATTATCGTCACATAAATTGCTGCATCTTTTTCCGAAAGCCCTTGCTCAACCAGTAAATTATTTCCGTAATACGCGGCTGTACAAAGCAGTCCACCAACGAGAAAAGCTCGCAGTCCATTAGCAAAGTAAGCAGGTTTAGGTGTAAACTGCTTTGCATATTGTTCGTATGCCTTCGCGACATCTTTTTTCTTTATTTCTTTTTCCATATTGATAACCTCCAGGAATTCTCCCATTAGTATTTGGCAAAAGTCAAAATTTATGCCATAATATGCTTGAACAAGGAGGATTTTATGAAAAAAACAATCATTTTGGCATCGTCTTCACCAAGAAGAATTAACATGATGAAGGACCACGGTTTTGACCCTGTCATCATTCCTGCAGATATTGAAGAGCACCTCCCCTCCGGAATTGGCATGCGCGACGCAGTCATGTTTCTGGCGCTGAAAAAGGCGTTGGCTGTAGAACATACGGTGCTGCCAACGCACAAGGGAAGTGTGATTATTGCTGCTGATACGGTCGTTTATAAAGATGAAATACTGGGAAAGCCAAAGGATCGTCAGGATGCATTTTCCATGCTTACAAAAATAAAAAATACCGGCCACTATGTAGCAACAGGCGTTGCAATCATAGAAGCCGGCAAACCACATAGACATGTTTTCTGTGATGTGACGGAAGTATTTTGTAAAAACTATACAAATGAAGACTTAAACGCTTATCTTGACACAGAGGAGCCTTACGACAAAGCAGGCGCTTACGCCATTCAGGGCATGTTCGCCAAACACATCGACCATTACATAGGCGATTTTGATACCGTAGTGGGATTCCCTTGGACAAGAATCGAAGAAGAGCTAAAGGCATTTCTCTAAATATCCGCTGCGCTTTCTCCCTTGGGCTTATCGATATCTGCCACAATATTAATCCATTTGCGACTGCGAAAACGAGGGCTGCTGATCAAGAATCTAATTACATCACTCAGTGCCACAAGCAGCATAACTACCGGCAAGCTGACTTTCAATACCAGTACGGAAAAATATGCAATAGGAACCTGCAGACAAAGATTGCAAACCAGCTCGACTTTCATACAGAACACCGTATCACCGCCGGCTCTCAGGATACCCACAATATAGATATATCCTATCATCTTCGGCGTTATGGTAATGGCCATTGCCATCAGCGCTGCAATCAGCAGGCTGTTGGTCTCTCCACTGAAATGATAGATTGATGCAATCGGTCGTGCCAGCGCAAGCATAACCAGCGTCATAACCACATTGAGAATCCATACAATTCTAACCGCCTTCTTTCCACACAAGAAGGCTCTTTCTTTATTACCCTGTCCCAAAATTTCTCCGATAATCATGGCCGTCGCATTGCCTACACCGAAATAGACCGACTGAAGAAGATCGCAAATTACACTGGCCACCTGCGCTACGGCTAATGCCGAAGTGCCCAGAAGTCCATATGCCGCAAAGACCAACGACATGGACAATGCCCAGCTGCCCTCATTGAGAACCACAGGAACAGCAGTCTTCATTACTCGCATAAAATGCTGCCGGTCAAAACTGAATAAAGTCCTTGGCCCCACCTTGAACGGATGAGACTTACGGGTATAGACAAAAGCAAGCAGAGCAAAAAACTCAAAAATACGAGCAATCAGTGTAGCAATAGCGGCCCCTTTTACGCCCAACATAGGGAATCCGCCTATACCGAAAATCAGCAAATAATTCAGTCCCGCATTGACCAGAAGCGCTACGCCGTTAATCATTGTCGGTATCTTCAGATTCTGAATTGCTCTGGAGTTATAGCAAATTGCTGAGGAAAAGCCGGAAAAGATATAGGAAAAGCAGGCAATGCGTATATAGTCCACGCCAAATTGAATTACCGCCGAATCTTCAGAGAAAAAACCGATAAGATATGGCGCAAAAATAAAAGACAGCAACGAAACCACGATCGCAAAGGCTGCGCCTACAGCGTAGTCTATGCCCAGCATTTTCTGTACACCAGGGATATCCTTGGCACCCCAATACTGCGCTGTATACACCGCCGCTCCACTATAGAGCCCAAAAAGTGATACGCCAAATATAAAGTAAATCTGATTTGCCGCGCCTACAGCAGCCAGCTCTTGTTCTCCCAACATGCCAATCATCAGTGTATCGATCAAATTCAGTCCCAAACTGATCAGGTTCTGAAATACGACAGGCACACCGATAAAAATCATCTTTCTATAAAATTCTCTGTCTTCTGCTATCATCGTCATTTTTCTATAATCTCCTGCTAAAGTCTACGACAATTCTATCACACTTATCTGTCTTTTCCAATCCGGGTTTTGTTAAAATTTGCAGTTTCTTCTGTACAATACAGCGCCATACAAAAACCATCCCCGCGTCGAACGCGGGGTTGTTGTCTTCTGCGGGCAAAGCCCTTGTTCTTCGCAGACGTGTCGAACACGTAAGCAGTCTGCCAGCTGCGTACTGTACTATTTACGCTTATGGCTCTTGAAGGAGCCTAT
>JAXKAR010000047.1:0-30174 GCA_036305845.1 Emergencia sp. | reverse complement strand
TAGGCTCCTTCAAGAGCCATAAGCGTAAATAGTACAGTACGCAGCTGGCAGACTGCTTACGTGTTCGACACGTCTGCGAAGAACAAGGGCTTTGCCCGCAGAAGACAACAACCCCGCGTTCGACGCGGGGATGGTTTTTTTGCGTTTTCAAAATGAGGATTTAGTAGGTGCGACATATAGCTTTGGGTTAGTAGGCGGAACTTTGTCAGATGTTTTAGGTGAACAAATATAGGTGATACCTGCAAAACGGCATTCGCCCTATGGGATGATGAATATTGTTTTATTGGAGGATATACATATGTGTTCTATTATGGGCTATTGCGGCACATCCGCAACATTAAAAGCATTTAAGGAAGGTTTTGAGAAAACGATTTCCAGAGGACCTGACGACAGTAAAATCATTGATACGGGAAAAGGTCTCCTTGGCTTCCACCGTTTAGCAATCATGGGGCTGCATCCGGAGGGAATGCAACCTTTTTGCCTTGAAAAGAGCTATTTGGTATGTAACGGGGAAATCTATGGATTTGAACGATTTAAAAGGGAATTGTCCGCAAAGTACACATTTAAAAGTGAGTCGGATTGCGAAATACTGCTTCCGCTGTATAAAGAATACGGCATAGAAATGTTTCCTATGTTGGATGCAGAATTTGCCCTCATTCTCTATGATGGTGCAAAAGAGGAATATATTGCAGCTCGCGACCCCATTGGCATCCGCCCTTTGTATTATGGCTACGATAAAGCGGGTACAATCCTTTTTGCCAGTGAAGCCAAAAACCTGGTAGGACTCGCAGATAAGATTATGCCGTTTCCTCCCGGTCATTACTATAAAGATGGAGAATTTGTTTGTTATTGCGATATTGCCAAGGCAGAGACGGTTTCTTGCAACAACTTGGATGAGGTGTGTAAGAACATCAGGGAGAAACTTGTTTGCGGTGTTGAAAAACGGCTTATTGCCGATGCAAAGGTAGGGTTTCTTCTTTCGGGCGGTTTGGATTCTTCTCTTGTCTGTGCAATTGCTGCCAAGAAAAGTAAAGAGCCGATCAAAACCTTTGCCGTTGGCATGAGCGAGGATGCGATTGACCTAAAATACGCAAAACAGGTTGCCGATTATATAGGCAGCAATCACAGAGAGATTATCATTACCAAAGAGGATATACTTTCCGCCTTGGAGCAGGTTGTTTATATCCTTGGAACTTTTGATATTACCACGATTAGAGCCAGCATGGGTATGTATTTGATTTGCAAGGCTATCCACGAAACAACAGATATTCGAGTGCTTCTGACGGGAGAAATCTCCGATGAGCTGTTTGGTTATAAGTACACAGATTTTGCACCGAGTGCCAAGGCGTTTCAAGAAGAATCCCAAAAGCGAATTCGGGAGCTGCATATGTATGATGTTCTTCGTGCAGACAGATGCATTTCGGTAAACGCTTTGGAAGCTCGTGTTCCATTTGGAGATTTGGATTTTGTGAAATATGTAATGGCCATTGACCCGGAAATGAAGCTGAACAAATACGGAAAGGGAAAATACCTGCTTCGCCACGCCTTTGAAGACGGCAGCTATCTGCCTCAGGAAATTCTGTGGCGTGAAAAGGCAGCCTTTTCCGATGCCGTCGGACACTCTATGGTAGATTATCTGAAGGAGTTTGCCGAGAGCATCTATACCGATGAAGCGTTTGAGGCAGGCTGTGAAACGTACAGATATGCAAAACCGTTCACAAAAGAATCCTTGCTGTACAGGGAATTGTTTGAAAAATACTACCCTGATCAGGCACAGATGATTGTTGATTTCTGGATGCCCAATAAAGAATGGGACGGCTGCAAGGTGAACGACCCATCTGCCCGTGTTCTTTCCAATTACGGTGACAGTGGAAAATAATAGAAAGAGGTTCATAATTATGGAAAAACAAAATTTGATGTATGAAGGTAAGGCGAAGAAGGTTTATGAAACCGGAAATCCGGAGCTTTTAATTGTTTCCTATAAGGATGATGCAACAGCATTTAACGGACTCAAAAAAGGAACGATTGCAGGCAAAGGTATCATCAATAATAAAATGAGCAATCTTCTGATGCAAAAGCTTGAAACGGTCGGTGTGCCGACTCATTTTGTAGAAGAACTGAATGACCGTGAAACTGTGGTTAAGAGAGTCAAAATTCTGCCTTTGGAAGTGATTGTCCGCAATATTTCCGCCGGTTCTTTTGCTAAAAGATACGGCGTAGAAGAAGGCATATCTTTTGAATCACCGACAATTGAGTTTTCCTATAAAAACGATGAGCTTGGAGATCCCCTTCTGAATAGTTATCAGGCCATGGCCTTGGGACTTTGCACCGAGGATGAAATGGAAACGGTTAAAAAGTATGCTTTTGCTATCAACGAACAACTAAAAGCATTTTGGGCAGCTTGCAGCGTTACCTTAGTTGATTTCAAAGTTGAATTTGGCAAGCTTTCAGATGGAACGATTGTGCTTGCTGATGAAATCAGCCCTGATACCTGCCGCCTTTGGGACAGCAAAACAGGAGAAAAACTGGATAAGGATAGATTTCGCCGCGATCTTGGCGGTGTAGAAGACGCCTATGCAGAGGTGATGAAAAGACTGGAAGAACACATTTAAAGGAGGATGACATTATGACAAACTGTGCAATCGTAGGAATCAACTGGGGTGACGAAGGCAAAGGAAGAATGGTAGACCTTCTGACCGAGGATTATGATGTGGTTGTCCGATTCCAGGGCGGCGGAAATGCGGGACATACGGTTATCAATGACAAGGGAGAATTTGCCCTGCATCTGCTTCCCTCAGGAATTTTCAGAGAGGGCGTTGTGAATATTCTAGGCAACGGCGTTGCGCTTGACCCCGAAAATCTATGGAATGAAATCCGGGATATTACGTCAAAGGGTGTAAAAATTACCCCGGATAATCTGAAAATCAGCGATAGAGCTTCTTTGCTGCTGCCTTGGCACAGAGACATGGATGAGCTTGAGGAAAAGAGGCTTGCAGATAAGAAATACGGCTCCACCAAACAGGGAATCGCACCGTTTTATTCGGATAAATATCAAAAAAAGACGGTTCTTGCCGGTGAACTGTTTTATCCGGAGGAGCTGAAAAGTCACCTGCTTGACATTATGGAATGGAAGAACCTCATTTTAACAGAGGTGTATGGCGCAAAGCCTTATACGGAGGGAATGCTTGATGAATGGCTGACGGCATATTGCGAGAAGATTAAGCCTTTTATCTGCGATACGGGTGAATATCTAAAATCGGTATCCGAAGACGGAAAGAAAATTTTGTTTGAAGCGCAGCTTGGTTCTCTGCGTGATTTGGACTATGGCATTTATCCTTATACGACCTCATCCAATACAACGGCTGCGTATGCACCGATTGGTTCAGGTTTTCCCGGGGCGAAGATTGACAGAGTCCTTGGCGTTGTCAAAGCCTATTCCACCTGCGTGGGGGAAGGCCCCTTTGTTTCGGAAATGTTTGGAGAAGAAGCGGATAAACTCCGTGAGGCAGGCGGCGAATACGGCGCCAAGACCGGACGACCGCGCAGGGTTGGTGCATTTGATGCTGTCGCTACCGCTTATGGCATTGAAGTGCAGGCGGCAACGGAAATTGCCATTACAAAGCTGGATGTACTGAGCAGCATGGAAAAAATACCGGTTTGCACTGCCTATATGCTTGACGGAAAGAGGATTACACGTTTCCCGTTCCCGGCGGCACTGAAAGAGGCGACGCCTGTTATTGAATATTTTGACGGCTGGATGTGCGACATTTCAGGTGTCCGTCAATGGGATAAGCTCCCGCAGGCCGCCAGAGATTATGTGAGCATTATTGAAAAGTCGGTTGGCTGCCGCATCAGCTATATCTCGGTAGGACCGGAAAGAGAAAGTATTATTATTAAACACAAGGAGAATTAAGATATGACAAACCAATATGAATCCCCTTTATCATCCCGATATGCTTCCCCATATATGCTGGGATTGTTTTCCTCCGACACTCGTTATCAGACGTGGCGTAAGCTATGGGTTTCCCTTGCAAAAGCGGAAAGGCAGCTGGGTCTCCCTATAACTGCGAAGCAGGTAGAGGTGCTGGAAAACCATATTACCGATATTGATTACGAATGTGTAAAGCAGAGAGAAAAAGAAGTCCGTCACGATGTTATGGCGCATATATATGCTTATGGGAAGGCGGCTCCTGTGGCAGCAGGAATCATCCATCTGGGTGCGACCAGCTGCTATGTAACGGACAATGCGGATATTGTGATTTACAGAGATGCTCTGCGCTATTTGCGTGCAGAGCTCCGCAAGGTTTTAGCCAACCTTGCGGATTTTGCAGAAAAATACAAAGCTGCCCCCACACTGGGCTATACGCACTACCAGCCGGCTCAGCTTGTGACCATGGGAAAGCGGGCGACCCTTTGGATGCAGGACTTTATGACTGATTTAGAAGAAATTGATTTTGTTCTTGCCAATATGAAGTTTCTCGGATGCCGCGGCACGACCGGTACGGAAGCAAGCTTTGTAGAGCTTTTTGACGGGGATACGGCAAAGATTGATGAAATGAATCGCCTGATTGCCGATGATTTTGGATTCGCCAAATGCTATTCAGTATGCGCCCAAACCTATCCGAGAAAGCTTGACAGCAGAATCCTTAATTGCCTTTCTTCCATGGCACAGAGCTGCTATAAGATGGCAAACGATATTCGCCTGCTTCAGCACGACAGACAGCTGGAGGAACCTTTTGAGAAGAATCAGATTGGTTCTTCTGCCATGGCGTACAAACGCAATCCTATGCGCTGCGAGCGCATCTGCTCCCTGGCAAGATATCTGATGTCTGACGCTGCCAATGCCGCCATGACAGCATCGACGCAGTGGCTTGAGCGTACACTTGACGATTCCGCAAACCGCCGGATTTCTATGCCTGAGGGATTCCTCTGCGCCGACGCCATTCTTCGCCTGACGCAAAATGTAACGGACGGACTTCATGTAAACGAGAAAATCATTGAGAAAACGGTTCGTGAGTATTTGCCTTTCATCGCAACGGAAAATCTGATGATGGAAGCTGTTAAGCGCGGAGGCGACCGTCAGCAGATTCATGAAGTGATTCGCACCTGCTCCATGAAGGCGGCCGGCGAAATGAAAAACGGCGGGGAGTGCGATTTGCTTCGCTTTTTAAGCGAGGAACCGGAGTTTGGACTTACAGAGGCCGAGATGAAGGAGCTGTTAAAGCCGGAAAAGTACATCGGCAGATGTACCCAGCAGGTAGAACGTTTCCTTGACGAAGTGAATCCCATCATTTCCGGTATTGATAGAAAAACAGTAGAAATTACACTTTAAAGGCAGGTGAGCTAAATGCAGGAAAAAATCCTTGTTCTGGACTTTGGCGGACAGTACAACCAACTGATTGCAAGACGTGTGCGGGAACATCATGTCTATGCGGAAATAAAACAGTATAATAAAATTTCGGTAGAGGAAATTAAGCGTGAGGGCTACAAAGGTATCATCTTTACAGGCGGACCAAACAGTGTGTATGACGAGACTTCTCCCCACTATGATGCCGCTGTATTGGAGCTTGGCATTCCTATTTTAGGTATCTGCTACGGCGTTCAGCTTATGGCATATATGGCGGGAGGCACGATACAAGGTGCCGAAAATTCCAGCGAGTACGGAAAAACGGCTGTTACGGTTTTGCCGAGCCCTTTATTTGAAAATGTGCCTGACACAAGTATTTGCTGGATGAGCCATACCGATTTTATCAAAGAGGTTCCTACGGGCTTTTCTGTAATTGCTAAAACAGGCAAATGTCCCTGTGCCGCTATGTGTGATGATAGCCGTAAGCTTTATGGCGTGCAGTTCCATCCGGAGGTTGCCCACACAGAATACGGTGCTGCGATATTATATAATTTCATTTATCGAATTTGTTCCTGCAGGGGCGACTGGAAAATGGATGACTTTATCCAGCAATCCGTGAAAAAATATAAGGCAGAGCTGAAGGATAAAAAGGTTCTTCTTGCCTTGTCGGGCGGTGTGGATTCATCGGTGGCGGCAGCATTGCTGCATAGAGCAATCGGAGATAATCTTAGCTGCGTCTTTGTTGACCATGGGCTGCTGCGAAAAGGGGAGGGCGACTTTGTAGAAGAGACCTTTAAGGGCAGATTCGGTATGAACATGATTCGTGTCAATGCTGAAAAGCGTTTTTTGAAAAAGCTGTCAGGTATCACCGAGCCTGAGCAAAAGCGGAAAATCATAGGTGAGGAATTTATCCGTGTTTTTGAAGAAGAAGCAAAAAAATTAGGGAAAATCAATGTGCTTGCACAAGGTACAATTTATCCCGATGTTGTAGAAAGCGGCAAGGGCGATTCTGCTACGATCAAAAGCCATCATAACGTAGGCGGGCTTCCCGATGTAATAGCATTTGACAGCATTACAGAACCCCTTGCCGATCTTTTCAAGGACGAGGTGCGGGAGGTTGGCAGCCGTCTGGGATTACCGAAGGAATTGGTTTACAGACAGCCGTTTCCCGGTCCCGGTCTTGCAGTGAGAGTGATTGGAGAAATCACCGAGGAAAAACTGGATATGCTTCGTGATGCGGATGCCATTTTCCGCGAAGAAATTGAAAAAACAAATGCTGTAGAGATAGCAAATCAATATTTTGCGGTACTGACAGATTTGCGCAGTGTGGGCGTGAAGGGTGATGCGAGGACCTATGGCTACACGGCTGCACTCAGAGCTGTAACCACAGATGATTTTATGACGGCGGAATGGACCCGCCTGCCTTATGAGGTGATTGAGCGGGCAAGCTCCAGAATCACCAATGAAATCAAACAAATAACGCGTGTTGTCTATGATGTCACATCAAAACCTCCGGCAACAGTGGAATGGGAGTGAGGAAAATACTATGACGAAATATATTTTTGTAACGGGCGGTGTAGTGTCCGGCCTTGGAAAGGGTATTACGGCAGCTTCCCTGGGCAGGTTATTAAAAGCAAGAGGGCTGAAAGTAGCGGCGCAAAAGCTGGATCCATATATCAATGTTGATCCGGGCACCATGAGCCCCTATCAGCACGGCGAGGTATATGTGACAGAAGACGGTGCCGAAACCGACCTTGACCTGGGACATTACGAACGTTTTATTGATGAAAACCTGAATAAGTTTTCCAATCTTACAACCGGAAAGGTATATTGGAATGTTTTGAATAAGGAGCGCCGGGGCGAATATCTGGGGTCAACTGTTCAGGTGATTCCTCATATCACCGATGAAATCAAAGCCTTTGTATACCGTGTGGGAAAGCAGACCGATGCAGATGTGGTCATCACCGAAATCGGCGGTACCATTGGAGATATTGAATCTCAGCCTTTTTTGGAGGCAGTGAGACAAATTTCTCTTGAGGTAGGACATGAAAACAGTCTGTTTATTCATGTAACCCTCGTTCCTTTTT
Source organism: Emergencia sp. (assembly GCA_036305845.1). Lineage (GTDB taxonomy): Bacteria > Bacillota > Clostridia > Peptostreptococcales > Anaerovoracaceae > Senimuribacter. The sequence goes on along the minus strand of JAXKAR010000047.1, from coordinate 22,740 downwards.
TAAGCGGCTCGGATGAACACAAGTCGAAACCTACGCAGCACTCAGTAAAGGAGCTTAGGGGAATGGGCATCAATCCGGACATTATAGTGCTTCGTTGTGATAAGCCCCTGGAAGAAGCTATCTTCAAGAAAATCTCCATGTTCTGCAATGTAAAGCCGGACTGCGTAATTGAAAATATCACACTGCCTATCCTCTACGAAGCGCCGCTGATGCTGGAAAAAGCAAACTTTTCCAAGGTTGTGTGCAGAGAATTGGGGCTTAAGACAGATGAACCTGACCTGAAGGATTGGATTGCAATGGTAGAGGGGATTAAGGCCCGCACAGACTGTGTGCAGATTGGTTTGGTGGGTAAATATACAGAGCTTCACGATGCATATTTATCGGTGGCAGAAGCGCTCCGTCACGCCGGGTATTATCACCATACCCATATCAAAATTCAATGGATCGATTCAGAACAAATTACTGCAGAAAATGCAGACGAAAAGCTGTCTGATGTTGACGGCATCATTGTTCCCGGCGGTTTTGGAGACAGAGGGATTCAAGGCATGATTCTTGCCGCAAAATATGCAAGGGAGCATAAAGTTCCTTATTTCGGTATTTGCCTTGGTATGCAGATTGCGGTCATTGAATATGCAAGAAATGTTTTAGGAATTTCCGACGCCAACTCCGGCGAATTTGACGAGACCTGTGCAAACAAGGTCATTGACTTTATGCCGGGACAGAGTGAAGAGGTTGATAAAGGAGGCACGCTGCGGCTCGGTGCGTATCCTTGTAAAGTCAAAAAGGGTACTGCACTGGAAAAATACTATGGGTTATCCGAAATCAGTGAGAGACACCGCCACAGATATGAGTTTAATAACGAGTATCGTGATAGGTTTGAAAGGGCGGGGATGACGCTGGCAGGCATATCACCTGATGGAAGACTGGTAGAAACCGTTGAACTTACCGATAGAGATTTTTATATCGGAGTTCAATATCATCCCGAATTTAAAAGCCGGCCAAATAAACCGCATCCGCTGTTTCAGGAGTTTATTGGTGCTGCTATTGGACATTTGAAAGGAACACATATATGAGTATTCATGAAGAATGCGGTGTGTTTGGAGCGATTGCTCCTCATACCGTTAACATATCAAACGTCGTATATTACGGCTTATATGCTTTGCAGCATAGAGGACAGGAAAGCTGCGGAATTGTTGTAAATGATGATGGCGTGTTTACCTCACATAAGGACTTGGGACTTGTCGGAGAAGTTTTTTCGCGTGATATTCTTACATCGTTGCCAAGTGGTCAAATGGCGGTAGGCCATGTGCGCTATGGTACAACAGGAGGAACAAACCGAAATAACTGCCAGCCCATTGAGGTCAATCATCAAAAGGGCAAAATGGCGATTGCCCATAATGGAAATCTAACTAATGCGGTAGAACTTAGAAATAAACTAGAAATGTCAGGTGCTATTTTTCACACCACAAGCGATACAGAAACGATTGCTTATATTGTAACAAAAGAGCGCCTTTCCTGCGGCTCTATTGAAGAGGCCGTCAGCAGGGCGATGAATATTTTAGAGGGGGCATACTCTATTGTCCTGATGTCACCCCAAAAACTGATTTGTGCAAGAGATCCCTATGGATTTAGACCTCTTTGCTACGGAAAAACAGCGGATGATATGTATGTAGTTGCATCGGAAAGTACAGCATTAAAGGCAGTAGGCGCCGAGCTAATACGAGATGTTCTGCCCGGTGAAATTCTTGTATTTGATGGAAAGACCGTTACTTCGCAAAATCAACATTGTGACAAGAGGGAGAAAAAGCTTTGCGCTTTTGAATACATATACTTCTCAAGACCTGATTCTGTAATTGATGGAATTTCGGTTCACGCAGCAAGATTTAGAGCTGGAGAGATACTGGCAAAGCATCACCCGATAGAAGCTGATGTCGTGATTGGCGTTCCTGACTCGGGACTTGATGCGGCCCTCGGTTATAGCAAAGAGTCGGGTATCCCATACACAATTGGACTTATCAAAAATAAGTATATTGGCAGAACTTTTATCTCTCCCGGACAGTCCAGCAGGCTCGATCAGGTGAAAATCAAGCTGTCTGCAATCGGGGAAAATGTCAGAGGAAAACGTATTGTTCTTGTAGATGATTCTATTGTCAGAGGAACAACGAGCGGAAGACTTGTGAAACTTCTCCGCGATGCGGGAGCTGCCGAAATTCATATGAGAATATCCTCTCCGCCGTTTTTGCATCCTTGCTATTACGGCACAGATATTGACTCTGAGGAGCACTTGATTGCCTGTAAACATTCTGTATCTGAAATAGCAGAGATTATTTGCGCCGATACTCTTGGGTATTTGCCAACAGAAGAGTTGAAAACGATGATCGGGAACGGCTGCTACTGCAGTGCTTGTTTTGATGGATGTTATCCAACTCCAATCCCAAGCGATACACGCAAAGACCGTTTTGAACAAAAGCTATCTTTAAAAAACAAAGTGGTGACCCAGCAAATTTCAGAAGTGCGGTAACCCTTGAAGACGGTTTTTTCAAAAAATTCTTGACAAAAGCTCAGCAGTTGGATATACTTATGCTGTAAATTGAATAAGATCTTCAGGGCAGGGTGTAATTCCCTACCGGTGGTAAAGCCCACGAGCCGCAAGGCATGATTCGGTGAGATTCCGGAGCCGACAGTATAGTCTGGATGGAAGAAGATTGTAAGACGCAGGATGACGTGGATCATTTTGCGTACATAGGATAATTGCTCTGGAGTGTTTTTACATTCCAGATTTTTTATTGTTTTGGAAATATTATCTTTAATATGACCAAAGCATCAACAAAGCTTGCCGGTAAAGAGAACCGGAGAAACCGGCTTTGCTGTTTTATGCAGGTGTATGTTCTGTGTCCTTTGTCGATTGCCTTGAACGATATTGTTCAAGGCATTTTTCTTTGGGAGGTAAATCAATATGCAGGATTGTACATATATGCAGATGGCGCTGGAACTTGCAGAAAAGGGTTGTGGGTGGACCGCTCCAAACCCTATGGTAGGCGCTGTGATTGTAAAAGATGGAGAGATTATCGGAAAGGGATGGCACCGGAAATGCGGTGAATATCATGCGGAGCGTAATGCCCTCGCAGACTGCAGAAAGTCCCCCAAAGGCGCTACCATGTACGTAACCTTGGAACCTTGTTGCCATGAAGGCAGGCAGCCGCCTTGCACCGATGCCATTATAGATGCGGGGATCAGCCGGGTAGTAGTAGGATGCAGTGATCCCAATCCATGCGTAGGGGGAAAGGGTATCGAGCGCTTGCGTGCTAAAGGTATAGAAGTAACGGAAAATGTTCTGAGAGAAGAATGTGAGAGGCTGAATCAAGTATTTTTTCATTATATCAGAACCGGAAGACCTTTTGTGGTCATGAAATATGCCATGACCATGGATGGGAAATTTGCGGCAAGAACCGGAGCGTCAAAGTGGGTGACAGCAGAACCGGCAAGGAATCATGTACAGAAATTGCGTCACCGTTATACGGCGATCATGGTGGGTATCGGCACAGTACTTACTGATGATCCTTTACTGACCTGCCGTCTTCCGGAGGGGAAGAATCCGGTGCGTATCATCTGCGATACCCATTTGCATACGCCTGTCGCTGCCCAGGTGGTGACAACAGCAGAGCAGGCAGAGACCATCATCGCAACCAGCTGTAGTGACCGGCAGAAGTATCTGCCTTACGAAAAGATGGGATGCCGGGTCATGTATATACCGGAGAAGGACGGACATCTGGATTTGAACCTACTGATGGATAAGCTGGGGCAGATGGAAATTGACAGTATTCTGTTGGAAGGTGGCGGCACCCTCAACTGGGCGGCGCTAAACAGCGGAATCGTACAGAAAACGCAAGTCTACATTGCGCCTAAGTTGTTTGGCGGAAAAGAGGCAAAGACCCCTGTAGAAGGAAGGGGTGTGGATTTTCCGAAAGATGCATTTCGGTTGGAGAACAGCAGAATTTCACAGATTGGTGAAGATTTTCTCATAGAAAGCGAGGTGGCCGGCCATGTTTACCGGAATTGTTGAAGAGGTGGGAACCATATCCCAGATTAGCAGAGGAACGCATTCGGCGGTTCTGCACATTCATGGAGCAAAAGTACTGGAGGGTACGAAAATTGGTGACAGCATCGCCGTAAACGGTATCTGCCTGACTGTTACGCAGCTTAAACCGGACGGCTTTACCGCAGATGTGATGCACGAGACATTGAATCGAAGTGCTTTGTCAAAACTTTCGGTGGGAAGCCCGGTTAATCTGGAACGAGCAATGGCTGCAGATGGACGGTTTGGCGGTCACATTGTTTCCGGCCATGTGGACGGTGTAGGAAAGATTATCCACATTCGTCGTGACGATACGGCAATTTGGTATACCATACAGGCAGAACCAAAGGTTTTACGCTACATCGTAGAAAAGGGTTCCGTTACCATAGATGGAATCAGCCTGACGGTGGCAGAGGTAAGCACATCTTCCTTCTCCATTTCAGCGATACCCCATACGGTAAGCTGTACGGTTTTGAAAGCGAAAAGAGAAGGTGATCCGGTCAACCTGGAAACAGACATTCTGGGAAAGTATGTGGAAAAGTTACTTTCTGGAAGCCCGGAATGCGGCGGAAGCAAGACGGAAGAAAGCAAGATGACAAAAGAATTTTTATCCCGATACGGGTTTTAAGGAGGTATAAAAAGTGACACAGTTTAACACAATCGAAGAAGCCCTTGAGGAACTGAGAAAGGGAAAAATCATTCTGGTGACTGACGATCCGGATAGAGAAAATGAAGGAGATTTTATCTGCGCAGCGGAATTTGCGACCACGGAAAACATCAATTTTATGGCGACTTACGGCAAAGGTCTTATCTGCATGCCCATGTCTGAGGAATATGTAGAAAAGCTGAGAATCCCTCAGATGGTGCAGCAGAATACAGACAATCATGAGACAGCTTTTACCGTATCTATCGATCATGTAGACACTTCCACAGGCATTTCTGCAGCCGAGCGTTCAGTTACCGCTTTGGCCTGTGTAGCAGAAGATACAAGAGCAGAGGATTTCCGAAGACCGGGACACATGTTCCCACTTCTGGCAAAGAAAAACGGGGTGCTGGAACGTAACGGCCATACAGAAGCAACTGTTGACTTGTGCAGGCTGACAGGACTGAAAGCATGTGGCCTTTGCTGCGAGATCATGCGAGAAGACGGAACCATGATGCGTACACCGGAACTGATGGAACTGGCGGAAAAGTGGGATTTGAAATTCATTACCATAAAGGATCTGCAGAACTATCGAAAATGCAAGGAAATTCTGGTGGATAGAAAAGCCGTTGTAAAAATGCCGACCAAGTATGGGGATTTTACCGCTTACGGTTTTGCCAGCAAGCTCAACGGTGAGCACCATGTAGCCTTGGTTAAAGGGGATATTGGAGACGGTGAAGACGTGCTGTGCCGGGTACATTCTGAATGTCTTACCGGAGATACTTTTGGATCTCTGCGTTGCGACTGTGGGGAACAATTAGCTGCAGCCATGAGCCAGATCGAGAAAGAGGGCAGAGGCATTCTGCTTTATATGCGTCAGGAAGGCAGAGGAATCGGACTGCTTAACAAGCTGCGGGCATACGAACTGCAGGAACAGGGACTGGATACATTGGAGGCAAATCTGGCCTTGGGATTTGACGGTGATGAGAGAGAATACTATATCGGGGCGCAAATTTTGCGGGAGCTGGGGGTAAAGAGTATGCGGCTTTTAACCAACAACCCGGATAAAGTCTATCAGCTTTCGGAGTTTGGTCTGGAAATTACCGAAAGAGTGCCGATCCAGATGAACGCAACTATGCACGATCTGTTTTATCTGAAGACAAAACAAGAACGTATGGGACATATTTTGAATTATTAATTACAGGAGGAAAATCATCATGAAAAAATTTGAAGGAAAACTGGTATCAAAGGATATAAAAATCGGTATTGTCGCTGCTCGTTTCAACGAGTTTATCACAGCTAAACTGCTCAGCGGCGCCATGGACGGTCTTGTGCGCCACGATGTAAAGGAAGAGGATGTTCATGTAGCATGGGTTCCGGGGGCTTTTGAGATTCCTCTGACTGCATCCCGGATGGCAAAGAGCGGAAAATATGATGCGGTTATCTGTCTGGGTGCAGTAATCCGCGGCGCAACTTCCCATTATGACTATGTGTGCAGTGAAGTGTCCAAGGGTATCGCTCATGTATCTTTGGAAACCGGTATTCCCGTTATGTTTGGTATTTTGACAACAGAAAACATTGAGCAGGCCATCGAAAGAGCCGGAACAAAGTCAGGAAACAAAGGCTACGATTGTGCGGTAGGCGCCATTGAAATGGTTAACTTACTTCGTGAGATAGACGCATAGGAAAAAATCAGAGAAAAAGAAAAGACGGTGTAACGAGAGATAAATCTCTTTACATCGTCTTTTCTTTTGTATGAGATCGTATTTTTACAATGTTGGGTTATTCTACATTGATCAGCTCATACTGTCTGCTTCCGAATCTAAGTGCAGCTGCCGCTTCGATGGTAGGAATTTTTCCTAAAGTCCCAAACCGAAGGTATCTTTTACTCTCTGCATTACAGGCTGGGCAATGGCATTGGCTCTTGCAGCACCGTCCTTTAAGATTTCAATCAGTTCATCGGAATGTCTGATGGCTTCATATCTTTCTTTGATCGGCGCCAGGGCATTTACGGTGACTTCTACCAAATCCTTTTTGAAATCGCCGTAGCCTTTGCCTGCATATTCTTCCTCAATCTGAGCAAGAGACTTGCCGGAAAGCACGCTGTAGATGTTCATCAGGTTGCTGATGCCCGGCTTGTTCTCTATATCGAATCTGACCACACCTTCGGAGTCGGTGGTGGCCTTCATGATGGATTTCTTAATCTTGGACGGTTCGTCAAGAAGGGAAATTCTGCTGTGAATGTTCTCTGCGGATTTACTCATCTTCTGGGTCGGATCGTCAAGCGCCATGATTCTTGCGCCTTCCTTCATGAAACGGCCTTCCGGAATGACAAAGGTCTTCTTACAGGTGTTGTTGATTCTGGTGGCGATATCACGGCACAGCTCAATGTGCTGCTTCTGGTCGTTGCCCACAGGTACAACATCTGTATCATAAAGGAGAATATCTGCCGCCATTAAAACCGGATAGGTGAAAAGACCTGTCGGTGCAGACTCCTTGTTCTGACTCTTGGATTTGAACTGGGTCATTCTGGAAAGCTCTCCGGTATAGGAGTTGCAGGTCAGAACCCAGGAAAGCTCTGCATGACCCGGCACATCGGACTGAACGAAGACGATGGATTTTTTTGGATCTACGCCTACAGCCAGATAGAGCGCTGCTACGTCAAGAATGTGTTCTTTCAGTTCCTTTGGATTCTGGGGAACGGTAATGGCGTGCATATCTACAATACAGTAGATGCACTCATGATCCTCCTGCAGTTCAACGAACTGTTTCAGTGCGCCTAAATAGTTGCCAAGATGAATGTTACCGGTAGGCTGTACGCCTGAGAAAACTCTTTTCATGTCTAAATACCTCACTTCTTCTTCAATAGGAGCCCGTTCACGTGTGAAGCAAGCTTCAGATGGTGCCCGGGAAACTTGTTTTTTCAAACAAAAAGACTTCTGTCCCATCTCTTAGGGACAAAAGTCTAAACTTCTGCGATACCACCCTGATTCGCATACCCTCACGGATATACGCACTCACGGACATACATTCCGTATGCCTTTCCCATATTACGGTCGGAACCCGTCGCACCTACTTGGCAGAATGACCGGCTTCTGCAGGCGGCTTCTGCGGTTCAGATTGCCCTCACAAGTCCATTGGCCTGCCTGTCCGACACTGTAATTCCACCATCTACAGCTCTCTTGGGACGACCTTTGCAGGTTACTACTCTTGTTCAGCGGTTTGCTTATTCAATTTACAATAAAAAAATTTTAGCACAGGGAAGGGCGCAAGTCAAGGCGAATGTTGTTTCGTCAATAATACAACACCCCAAAAGCAAAGATATTTCTGAAATCGTTTTTGGCTTTACTGAAAAACGGTAAATTCCTTGAGAAAAAAGTAAAATTGCAGTTTAAACTGCAAATAAGGGTGAGGACTGACCTTGAAATTGGTTAGATTTGACTTGTCAAAGGCGGTCAGATCTGCTTTTCAGTGAAATAAAGTCGAGGTCAACGTGAAATGCCAGGGATTTTTACTTTTTTCTTAAGAAGAATCGGGATTTTCAGTAACTCGATTTTTGCTTTCAAGGTTTAAGATGAATAACCCTGCTGCGCCGTAAAGGGAAAGGTGCAAGTCAAGGCGAAAAAGTTCACTTAGAAGGGCGTGTATGGTATAATGGTTCTACAATCTTACAGCATAGTATTATAGTAACACCCGGAACGTAGAAATAGAAGGGGGCGGGAAGAAAACCATGAATGTAAAAGAACAACTTGAGATGGCAAGGACCATGGAAGAGGAGCTGGAAAACATAGAGTTTGTGGGGGAAGATTTGATCGGCGCAGATTTGTCCGAGTTAACGCTGGAAAATGTCCGATTTGAAAAATGCATTTTGACCGAGACGTCTTTTTCCCGGTGCACGATGAGGCGGGTAGAGTTTGTAGACTGTGAAATCTCCAATGGAAAATTCTCTCATCTTTGGGCTAACAGGTGCAGTTTTGCAGACTGTCAGATGAAGGGAATTGATTTCAGTGAGGGAAGCCTTACGAATACTTTATTTCAGACGTGCAGTCTGGCTTACGCCAATTTTACAGAGTCCCGGCTTTCCCAGTGCCGATTTATGGAGTCAGATCTGACGGAAAGCTTTTTTGCCAAAGCAAAGCTGAAGCAGATGAATTTTCGGGATTGCCGGCTTGTCTTGGCAGAATTTTTCAAAACACCACTGAAGGACATCGACTTTACCACCTGTATCATTGACGGTATACGGGGAAGTGACGGATTCAGCGAGCTGAAGGGTCTGATTGTCAATCCTTTTCAGGCTGCAGACCTTGCCAGGCTTTTAGGTGTTGTCATCAAGGACGATTTTTAAACCAATAGAAGTATCAACGAAAAAAACATGTATGACCTATTCTTGCAATACACATGGAAAAGGAATACATGTTTTTTGTATGCAATTTTAAGATCGCATTTTGTCGGAGGGCATCCTAAGAGCGAAAAATAATAATGTCTTCTCCTATTTTTACAATAGATTCCCAAGGAAGCTGCATTTGGTCATGGAATGCAGAAAACCTTCCTTTTCCCTGCAGATTGGGAACGAGAAGCGATTTGATTTTTCCCGTGCTTTCATCAAAGAGCATTTCAGCATCCCAAAACGCACCGTGCCTGCTCCCTTTTGTCAGGTCTATGATTTCTTTATCGCCGATTTCGCTTAACAGCATAATTCACACATCCTTTGCAGATAATATAGTTAATTTTACGAAATGAGGTTGAAAAGTATGAGTGATGAAAGAGAAAAAACAACAGAAAACACTGAATCCACGGATTTAATCAAGGAATTGGGTCTTTTGAGCGGCGCTGCGTCATTTAAAACTGATTATCAGTACATCAATATTATTGGTTCCATTGAAGGGCATACTGTGCTGACCAGTGAAAATAAGACGACAAAATATGAACATCTGATCCCACAGCTTGTAGCGGTGGAAGAAAACCCGGAAGTTAAAGGACTATTACTGATTCTTAATACTGTAGGCGGAGATGTAGAGGCAGGTCTTGCGCTGGCAGAGTTAATTGCATCTCTATCAAAACCTACGGTGACGCTGGTTATCGGTGGTGGCCACAGTATTGGTATTCCGTTGGCTGTCTCAGCAGATTATTCTTTTGTGGCAGAAACAGCCACGATGACTATGCATCCAATCAGAACCAGTGGAACATTGATCACAGCCGATGCAACTTTTGCTTATATGAGAAAGACCCAGGAACGGGTTGTAGATTTTATCGTTAGCCACAGCCATGCCGTCAAAGAAGATGTAGAAGAAAAGATGAATCAGACGGGAAATATGTCCAATGACGTAGGAACGGTTCTCTTTGGACCGGATGCGGTGAAGATGGGGCTGATTGATGAAATCGGTGGCTTGAGCCAAGCGCTGACTAAGCTGAAAGAATTGACGAATAATAAATAATTTCCATAAATGGAATAAAATGGTTGACATATTTTTACAAAAATGGTACGCTATCTCTACAGAAAGGAGGTAGGAAATGGAAATAATCAGAGTGGGGATCGCCTTGGATGACCGCTGCTTTGCACAGGCTTTAGTCAGGGGATTAGCTAGAGAATGTAAGGCAATGATGTTTGTTCTGCTGAATGGGAAAGAAGAGCAGGACTGTGATTTGATCCTCACTTCTCAGTCATCTGAGGAAGGGCGCTTTGTTCAGCTTGTACGCAGCTTTGGACAGGATCGTTTAGAGAAACCGCCCTTTCGCCTTTATCAGTACAAGGACAGCCGTCAGATGATTGATGACCTGCTATTCATTTATTTTAAACTGACTGGCAGAATCATGGATTATCGTAGTGACAGCCGATGCAGAATTTTTGTATTTACAGCAGGCAGTGGCGGCTGTGGGACGACGGTCACGTCTTTGGCGCTGACAAGGGTGATGTGGAAGGTATATGGCAGGCGGGGATTATATATTAATTTATGCCCTATCAACGATTCCAGAAAGTATTTGCCCGGTGAGGAGACGGAGCGGTTTTTGCGGCTGCTTTATTATCTGGATACCGGCAGGGATTTTCCTATGGATAGTTTTATTAGCTGTGGAGAGGAGATGGACTATATTTCCACAGCTCTGCTCAATCCGTATTTTAACCAGGTAAGCCCGGGCCTTTTGCAGCAGCTTCTCGAGAGACTTGATGGCTTGGGCAGGTATGATTTTCTTACGCTGGATGTGGGCAATCATCTGGAACGGCGCAGCGATAGTCTCTTAAAGAAGGCGGATGCAGTGGTTTTCCTTTGGAATGATCGGGAGTTTTTTCCCGGGGAATATGCTAAGATTGTTTCCCGGGAAATAAAGAAATTGGCAGGCGCCGGTATATTTCTTTCTGTACATAATTTTGCAGAGGATGATAGTGGAGCAGATAAAGATGGAATCTATATTTCCCACAGCAACGAGCTGAATCATTTAGCTGCCAATGGAGTTTTCTCTATTCCTTTAACCAAAAGCTACGGCATAGAAGTAACCGCACTGGCGGAAAAACTTGCGGAGGTACTGGAATAATGCAGGTTAGAAATGAGCTGTTTCAGCAGATAATTGCGGAAGCAAAAGAGAAAATCTTAGCCGGTGCAAGTAATGCGGCGCCGGAAGAAGTTATGGAACTCATCGAAGAGGTAGTGTTTAACCGGCAGGAGAACCTGGAACTTGAGGCGTATGAGGAGTTGATTAGAACGGTTTACGCAAAGCTGCGGTGTAAGCTTGGCATTTTGGAGCATTATCTGAAAGAAGAAGGTGTTAACGAGATTATGATCAATGGCAAAGATCTTTTCTTTGTTGAAGACAGCCATGGAATACACCGTTTACCTGTTTCTTTTGGTTCAACAGAAGAACTGGAGGAAATCATCAGAAATATTGCGTCCGGTGTGCATCGGGAAATCAACGAGATGAACCCGATTCTTGACGCAAGACTTGCTGACGGTTCCAGAGTTAATGCTGTTTACAAGAATATTGTGGCAGGTGGACCGGTCGTTACCATTAGAAAGTTTTCTAAGGATCGGATTACCATAGAAGAAATGATTCAGGCAAAAACTTTAACCCCTGTTTGCGCCGAAGCGCTGTGCGCACTGGTAGAGTGTGGCTATAATATTTTTGTCAGTGGCGGGACATCTTCCGGAAAGACAACCTTTCTCAATGCTTTATCGGACTTTATCCCCCGAAATGAGAGAGTTATTGTCATTGAGGATTCTACAGAACTGCAGCTCGATAACATTGCTAATCTGGTGCAAATGGAGTGTAGGAACGCCAATTCTCTTGGTCAGGGACAAATTTCCATGGATATGCTGATTAAAACCAGTTTGAGAATGCGTCCTGATCGAATCGTGGTTGGTGAGGTCCGGGGAAGAGAAGTAGCAGATATGCTTCAGGCGATGAATTGCGGTCATGACGGAAGTATGTCAACCGGACATGGAAATTCGGTAGCAGGTATGCTCAGGCGGCTTGAAGCTATGTATCTGATGTCGGCACAGATTCCTATGGATGCTATTCGTGCACAGATTGTAGAAGGTATTGATCTGATGGTTCATTTGGGCAGATTGCCGGGAGGACGGAGAAAGGTTCTGGAAATACAGGAACTGTTGGACTTTGAAAATGGCAGATATATACTAAATCCATTATTTACCCTGGACGATGGGCAAAATCTGACTTGTACGGGAAACAGGCTGATCAATCGCAGTAAATTGAAAATAAAAGGATTTGATGATGATAAAAGATTACGATGTATATGAACCGGGACGTAAAGAACGGGTTGGATTCAGTTTATGTCTGCTCGTTGTACTCTGTGTTGCCAGTCTGCTTTTCTATGGCTCTATACTGGGTATGGGCTTGCTGCCTATGGTATACAGGCCGGCAGAACGAGCTTACCTGAAGTACCGGGCGTCTTTGCGAAAGCAACGTTTACTTTTGCAGTTTCGGGACTTTCTTTATAGTCTGTCAGCATCCTTTGCAACAGGGCGTCATATGAAAGAAGCCATGGAAGAGGCACAGAAAAATCTTGCAGAAATCTATGGTGAAGGAGCTGAGCTGTGTGAAGAGCTTGCCTATATGCTAATCCAAATGAAGGATACAGGAGAAACGGATATTCAGGTTTTGGATAGCTTTTCCAGACGTACCGGTCTGGATGATGTAGGTGATTTTACGGAAGTTTTTCGCGCTTGCAGGGAGAGTGGTGGCGATTTTATTACAGGTGTACAGCGTGCGGCAGCAGTCATCGGGGAAAAAATCGCTATTGAAAGAGAAATTCGTACAATCATTTCACAGAAACGGTTGGAGGGTTACATCATTACAGCTATGCCGGCGGTGATTATTCTGTTCCTGCAGCTGATGTCTCCGGACTATCTGGAGGTGATGTATCAAACCTTGGCAGGGCGTGTTTTGATGACATTTGCACTTATCGTCATGACTTTAGCGTATATGGTGATAGAAAGGATAACGAGCATTGAAATTTGAACCAGGAGACAGAGTTGCGCCTTTTGGGGCATTTTGCAAAACGAATAAAAGGCTTGTTGTTATGGTGGCTGCAGCGACAGTAATAATCGGCGTTTTGCTTGTAATCGGGCAAATTGAGCGAAATGGTGCATACATAGAAGATGAAAATGGACTGCTGACCGCCATCTATCGTCAGCAGCCGGAAGAACAGTTGACTTTACCTTTTCGTGTTGAAGCCAAAAAAGGGAAAACTGAACGCAAAGAAGGAATTATTCTTTCGTTGCCCGGTGCGGAACAAAAAGAACAAAACCGTGGAGAAAAACCTATGTCGAGAGAAGAACTTCTTGGCAGGACTATTGCGCAGACTGTTAAAGATCTGGAGAAGAGTCAGAAGGAAATTATCCAACTGCCGAATAGGCTTTCGGATGGGACTAAGCTGATTTGGAAACGAGAAAGGGATTATAAGGTTGTATTTCTTCTTTTCGCAGGACCGGCTGTGCTATATTTCTGCTACCGCAGTGAGAAAGAAAAGAAAAAGGAGGAAGAAAAGAAGAGAAAGGAACAAATTCTGCGTTATCTTCCCGCATTTAACAACAGACTGCTTCTCCTGCTGGGAAGCGGGATGATTTTTCATGATGCCTTCACCAGTATCGCAAGGAGTAGTGAAGCGGAGAAAAGTAGCAACGCTTTGAGCAGTCTACTTGTTACCATATATAACGAATTTAAAGAAAGCGGGCATAGTCTGACCCGGATTTTAGAGCAACATGCTCGATTGCTTAAAATGAGAGAGTTTAGTCGTATTGTAAATATCATTTCAGATAATCAGTACAAAGGCGTTAATTTAACAGAAAAACTGACAGCCGAAAGTGACCAGTTGTGGGATCAGAGAAAAAAGCTTGCCCAAGAGAAAGGACGAATTGCAGAGACTAAACTGGCATTTCCTCTGGCCATGTTGTTATTGGTTCTGGTCATGGTTACTGCGGCTCCAGCGGTATTACAAATGTGAGGTGATAAAGATGCTGAGGAATAAAAGGGGGATGGAGCTGGTCCAGGTTGCAATTCTTATTGCACTTGCCGTTGCTCTTGGACTGATTTTTAAATCAGAAATTACAGAGTTTGTCAACAATACCTTTGAAGGGTTGAATGGCTAATGAACAACAAAAAAGGCGCGCAGATCGTGGAGGCGGCTGTTGTACTGCCGATACTGATTTTGACAATTTTGAGCCTGATTTTGTTGCTTGTCTATTATTTTACCTGCTTAAATGACCAAACCGGTTTGCATGAGGACATGCTTCGGTATGTACAGGAATCAGAAAAAATATTTGAAATTTACGAAAATAATACAGAAACCTCTAAAAGAATTTCTGGTCTTGTACATATGCTGATGGGCAAGGAGTCTGCAGGCAGTGTTTATGTTATCCACTATACGGATTTTATCAGAGCGGGGGAGATGATCGGTATTGAATAATTTGCACAGAAAGAAGGGATCTGTGACAATCTTTGTCTGTATCTTTTTTGTTACGCTGCTTACCATGATTCTGACCTTTGCAAAGGCGGCAGAGAAAACAGCAGTGAACAGTTCTGCACAGGCTCTTTCGGGACTATGGACAGAATCCATACTGGCGGAATATGATTTAAATCTGCAGAAACGGTACAATGTCTTTGGCTTTTATGGTTATCCGGCAGACGTAGCAAAGAAGATTGACTTCTACGCAGGAGAATCTTTTGACGATAAAGGATATGCAGACTATCAGGGCAGCAGATGTAGCTTGTACGATTTCTCTCTGATTAACCCGGAAGTATTGAAACCACAGATAGAAAAGGCAGGACTTCTGGCATTTACAGAAAAATTTCGGGAGCCGGAAAAGGATGTCGTAAGAGTCGGTGGAAGTTTTGCTGCTGAAGGGCAGATTTTTCAGGATTTGCCCTCAGCAGGATCAGATAAGAGCTTTTCTGTTTCTACTGTTACTTCTCTTTTGACTGAGGGGAAAACGCCCGGGCATGTGCTGCAGAAGGGAAGCGGAATTTACGGACAAATTCAGTATATTTTTGCTTATTTTAAAGATCAGAGTGATGAACGTAATCTGGGAGCAACTTATTTGCAGAACGAGATAGAATATGTGCTTTTCGGTAAACAAAGTGATCGTCGAAACAGTGCAAAGATCCGCAATAGGATCATTGCGGTTCGTGAAGTGATGAATTTTATCTATCTGCAGAAAGATCCAACTAAGAGCAGTGCTGCTATGGCGGCTGCAGAGCTTTTAACTCCGGGTCCTGCGGCGATAGTGACCCAGAAAGCAATTCTCTCTGCATGGGCTCTGGCTGAAAGTGTCAACGATTATAAGCTGTTAATCAGTGGGTATCACGTTTTGCCGATGAAAACATCAGACAGTTGGGCTACCGATCTTGACTCTGTTCTTGCTAATCAAGAAGAGGATTGTATTTTTACAGGTATCGATCAGGGACAGGATTATCAAGATTATCTGAAGCTATTTCTTTACGCAATGGATGAACGCATTCGTATTTTGCGCATAATGGATTTGATTCAAATCAACATGAAATACCTGTACTATGATCAGTTTCTGCTTAGGGAGTACAACGGCGGTCTTAGGCTTGTCATCACGGTTAATGGAGAGGAACATGAAACAGAAAGGACATACGAAAAAAGGCAGTTATCTGGTTGAAGCGGTTATCGTTATACCTATTTTTATTCTGGCGGTACTGGCGCTAATCTCGATTATCCCCGTCACCGCGACATGTGAGAATATTATTTTTGCTGTGGCAGACGAGATGCGCATGGAATCGGCCAAGTCGGCTTTTCGTAAAAATCCTGCGGCATTACCGCCCCTTCTTGCTCATAGAATTATTACAGAAAACAAGGGCGTGACCGATTATCGTACGACTTTTTATCGTTATTTCTATGGGGATAAGGGTGTGGAAGATCTATTCTCAATAGAGTTTCATGCATCCTTACAGGAAGCTAATCCGTTGGGGCTGTTTGATCAGATCGACTTTACCGGAAAGGTTATGGCAAGGGCATTTACCGGCAAGATACACAAGAACCCGCCGGTTTCTTCAGAACTATCGGAGAAATCCGGAAAGGTATATATTTTTCCGGAATGGGGAATGAGATATCATCACCGTCGATGTACTTATGTAAAAGCAAACTGTCAGATGGTATATCTGTCACAGAAGACCAAAAACAAGTATACGCCATGTCGTTTATGTAAAGCCAGCTTCGCCCAGATTGGCAGTCCGGTCTTTTGTTTTACCCGTAGTGGAAGGGTGTATCATCTGGCAGAATGCAGGTCTGTAGAGCGATATTACATAGAAGTGGATAAAAGCAGTGCAGAGGCAAAGGGATATAGTCCTTGTACCAAGTGTGGGGGGGTAGTTAAATGAGCGGTTATTTGGAAGTGTACTATCCGAGTTCGGGACTTGCATCCTACGTTCCGGATATTTTGACTTCAGGCAGATGCAGTCTGTTCTTTCCTGCCGGGTTTATTCAAGATGCAGAAAAAATAAAGGGAATTTACCGTACAGAGGGATACAGAAAACTTTCCTCGTTAAGTACAATCAGCACAGAGGACATTTTTACTATTGTACTTTCCATTCTTCATGGCGTACATCAGAGTGAAAAACTGTATCTATTCCAGGAGATGTTTGAACTGTGCGGCGAATCTGTTTATGTGGATAAATATTTTGCTACGGTTAAGCTGATCTTTATTCCGGCGGCAGGGCAGACGAGTTTGCAGAAAAAATTGGTTGACCTTCTGTTTGCGCTGAAAAAGAAAGGAAATGAAGAAGGATACGGCTATATAGATGATGGCATTCGGTTTTTACAGGAAAATCAGTTTGGCTATCGGGCCGCTATACACCATCTGGAGTCTTTGCGCAAAGAAGTTTATTTGTGCAGTATTGCATAACGAAAAAACCCGGCATAGCAGATAACTGCTTGCCGGGGTTCTTTTCACAAAAGACCTGTCTTGTTTATTTATTCCAATTCTGTCTCTCAGCCTTTTTTTTGTCACGGCAAGGCTTGCAACGCTTAGGGTCACTTTCAAAACCCTTTTCCTTGTAGAATTCCTGTTCACCTGCAGTGAAAGTGAATTCGCAGCCACAATCCTGACAAATTAATGTTCTGTCTTCCATCGTAAATCCTCCTTTGAATATTTATATTAAGATAATGGTAATCGATATTCAAAATTGAGAAATACGACTGATTAAATTAATATACTTATTATTATACCTTTTTTCGGAAGATATGTCTACTTTTTTCTTTTCGGCATAAAATGAATTGACGGCATAAGAAAAAGGGAGGCAAAAAATGAATAGAAGAAAGATTAGAAGATATCGAAGGGCGAGAGGAAATTCCGGGATGAAATTTGTTGGGTTTCTTGGTATAATGATAGTAGCTGTAATTTGTGGATACCTGACGGCAAGATTCGTTATTGCACCACTTTTAGGTTATGATACCCAGGTTCTGAAGCTGGATTTTCCATCCAGACTGACTGCGGTCTTAGAAGAAGACAACAGCAAAGAAGAGCAGGACGAGTCAGCAGAAAAGGACGCCGATGTGGACGGATATGCCCTCCAGTTTGGACTATTCAGTACAAGAGAAAGGGCAGAAGAACTGGTTTCTGATCTTGCAGATGAAGGCATTGTGGCAGAAATCAGAGAAGTTGACGGGGAATATAAGGTTGTCAGCGCTCTTTTTGAGACAAAAAAAGAAGCATTGGATAAACTAAAGAAAACTAACAGTAAGCGGGTATCGGACATCTTCATTACGGCTATCGAATAGAAAAGAGGACGAACATGATACCACTATCCACCAGGATGAGACCGGATTCACTGTCAGATTTTGTTGGACAAGAACATTTTCTCTATCCGGACTCGTTGCTTTACAATTCCATCAGAAACAAAACTTTTGATTCGGCCATATTTTAC
Organism: Emergencia sp.; assembly: GCA_036305845.1. GTDB lineage: Bacteria > Bacillota > Clostridia > Peptostreptococcales > Anaerovoracaceae > Senimuribacter. Next base: position 4,627 of record JAXKAR010000047.1, on the reverse strand, counting down.
GGACCTTCCGGTACAGGAAAAACCACACTGGCCAGGATTATCGCAAAGGAAATGGACAGCGGATTTACAGAAATCAACGCATCAACTACAGGAACAAAAGAACTGAAAGAACTGATTGAAAATGCCAGACTCAAATTCTATGGTCTGGAAAAGAGAACGACTTATGTCTATATTGATGAGTTCCATCGCTGGAATAAGCTCCAGCAGGATTCACTGCTGAAGGCGCTGGAAGAAGGCGTATTACGGTTTATCGGCAGCACGACAGAAAACCCTTATTTTTCCATCAATAACGCAGTGCTGAGTAGAGTAAGAAACATTTATGAGTTTAAACGGCTTTCCAATTTTCATATCAAAATGCTTTTACAAAGAGCGCTGACCGATAAGGCGAAAGGCTTCGGTAACCTGAAGATTCAATATGACGATGAGGCGCTGGAGGTTTTGGCAGATCTTTCTAATGGTGACGGCAGGGTATCTTTGGACACCCTGGGATTTATCGTGGATAATTTATCACTTCCGGGAAAAATCACCAAAGAAATTGTAGGCGAGGCTATGCAGAGAAAAATCGGTTTTTATGATAAAGGCGATGATCGCTATAATCTGCTTTCCGCACTGCAAAAATCTATCCGGGGCAGCGATCCCGATGCGGCAATTCATTATTTTGCACGGCTTACGGATGGCGGTGCAGATATTCAAATGTTGGGAAGGCGACTGATGGTCATTGCCAGTGAGGATATCGGTATGGCGTATCCTTCAGCGATTTCTATTGTTACCTCTTGTGTACAGGCTGCACTGATGGTGGGATATCCGGAAGCAGTTATCAATTTGGCGCAGGCGGTAATTCTTTTGGCGTCAGCCCCTAAGTCCAATGCGGCATATATGGCTTATGCCAGAGCTCTCGACGATGTGAGGAACCGAAAGAATGACGATGTGCCGGTGCATTTAGCGGACAGTCATTATAAAGGGGCAAAGGAAAAGGGGATTGGCAAAGATTACAAGTATCCCCACGATTTTGGCGGCTACGTGGCGCAGCAGTATCTTCCTGACAATTTATATCGGGAGGGTGTCAGATATTATCGACCGACCGCCAATGGATCGGAAAAATCATTTAAGAAATTTTTAGAAGAATTAGAGGAAAAGTATGGCAGAAATCATCAGGGCTGAACACGCGGGATTTTGTTTCGGCGTGAAGCAAGCGATAGAGAAGACCGAAGAGGCAATCAGAACATATCAGGGAAAGAGGATTTATACTTGCGGACCGATTATACATAACCAGTCTGTTATTGACAACTTCGCCAGACAGGGTGTTGGTATTGTCTATACACCGGAAGAAGCGCAGGCAGGAGATGTGGTCATTGTCAGATCTCATGGAGAAACCAAGGAGTTTTTTCAGCGAGCTGAGAGGCAGGGGCTTTGTGTAAAAGATGCGACTTGCCCTTTTGTCAACAAAATTCACCATTTGGTCAGCGAAGCTTTTTCCGCTGGGAAAAAAGTTGTTATTGTGGGTGACTGCAATCATCCCGAAGTGAAGGGAATTAACGGTTGGTGCGATAATCAGGCGATTATTGTAGACAGCAGAGCCGAGGCGGAGGCTGTAAACGAAAAACGTGTTTTTATTGTATGTCAGACAACAATCAGAAAGGATTTGCTGGAGGAAGTTATTGCTGCATTTTCTGAAAAAAAAATAGAGATGGAAATCCACAATACCATATGCAATGCAACGACAGAGCGTCAGCAATCCTGTAGTGCGCTGTCAAAAGTTGTCGATGCCATGGTGATCATTGGCGGACGAAACAGCTCCAACACACGCAAATTATACGAAATTTCGAAAAAAAACTGCAATAATTCCTTTTTTATTGAAAATATTCGAGATTTACCATTGAAAGAATTGCGAAAATGTAATAAAATAGGAATTGCAGCAGGTGCCTCGACACCTGAATGCGTGATTAAGGAGGTTATTGCTAACATGAGTGAAATGATCACTAACGAAAAAAATTCAATGGCCGATTTCATGGACGAAATCGACGCGTCTTTAAGACTACCTCGCACTGGCGAAATCGTTGACGGCAAAGTACATCAGGTAACTGAGAGAGAAGTCATCGTGAACATGGGTTGCAAGAAGGACGGAATTCTTCCTGTGGAAGAAGTAACTTTAGAGGAAGGACAGCAGCTTACTGATTTATTTAAGGAAGGCGATGAGATCCAGGCAAAGGTTATCAAGACTGATGACGGTGACGGCGGAATCTTACTTTCTAAGAAAAAGCTTGAAATTAATGAGCATTGGAACGAAATTAATGAAGCTCTTGAAAATAAATCTATCCTCAACGTAAAAGTTGTTAAGCAGGTTAACGGCGGCGTAATTGCAGCATATAAAGAAGTAACCGGATTCATTCCTCTTTCACAGCTTTCCGACAAGTTTGTCGAAAATGCTGACGAATTCCTTGGACAGACTCTGGATATCAGAGTGACCAGAGTGGATCAGAGAAGAGGCAGAGCTGTATTCTCCCACAAAGCAGTTTTAGCTGAAGAAAAACAGAAGAAGATTGCAGCAATCTGGGAAGGTCTTCATGTGGATGACATCGTAGAAGGTACAGTAATGAGATTTACTGACTACGGTGCATTTATCGACTTAGGCGGAATCGATGGACTCTTACATATTTCCGAGATTTCTTGGGGCAAGCTGAAGCATCCGCAGGAAGTTTTACAGATCGGCGATACTGTAAAGGTTAAGATTCTTTCTATGAACGAAGAAAAGGGCAAGATTTCTCTGGGTCTGAAGCAGACTATGCCAGAACCATGGTCCATCATCGATGAAAAATACGAAGTTGGACAGGTTGTATCCGGCAAAGTTGTACAGATTAAGGAATACGGCGCTTTCGTTGAATTAGAACCTGGTCTTGACGGACTGGTTCACATTTCTGAGGTTGCTCATAAGAGAGTGACCAACATTGCAGACGAACTGTCTATCGGACAGGAAGTAAGCGCAAAGATTCTCGAAATCGATACAGAAAGAAAGAGAATCAGCCTGAGCATCAAGGAAACTTTAGATGCAGAAGCAGCAGAAGCTGAAGACGAAGAATAATTCTTTTTGAATCGGCGATACGCAGAGTGCCAAAGTACATTCTGCGTATTTTTTTCTATATAAATAAAGAGAGGACCGGATTTATGGATTGGGATTTAAAAAAACAAATCAGTGTCTGGTATGAAGAAGAAGCGTACGATAAAATTATAGAAGCTTTGGAAAATCAGAAGGAACAGGATTATTCGTCTATCGTTTTCCTTGCGGGCATATATACAAGGCGAGGAGAACCGGGAGATACAGAAAGAGCGGATGCCCTGATGAACATGATTGCAGATATTGAGTTGAAGGATATCGGTACATCGGGTCAAGCTGATGAAGAGCAGGAAGAAGTGGAACTTTATGATGAAGAAGACCTTGACCTGTTGGATCAGTACATTGAGGAACACTTCGGCGAGTTTACTCAGGTTTTTCACGAAATGGTGTCCTTGGATATCCATCTGGATGTGTGTATTATTCCTCCGGGAGAAGATAGAAATTTTTATACTTTAGTAACCATGGGAATGGGGGCGCACATTATGGATGTTCCCGAAAATCTCTCACAAATGGAGCTGGAACGGGCAGAACTGATGATTTGCCTGCCGGAGGACTGGGATTTGGAAAGCCATGAGGAAAAATGGTACTGGCCTATACGATTACTGAAAACTTTAGCACGTATTCCCATCAAGGAAAACAGCTGGCTGGCCTGGGGGCATACCATCGACTATGATGAGCCTTTTGATGTGTCAACAGGTTTGTGCGGCGCGGTACTCATTGACCCGGTAGAATTTGGGGATATTCAAGAAGAATGTATACTAAGTGATGGAAGTGAAGTTAACTTTTACCAGGTTATACCTTTGTATCGAGAAGAACTGAACTTTAAGCAGGAGGCCGGCGCAGAAAATCTTTTAAAAAAATTATCAGCAAATGTTACCATTGTCAATCCATCGCGCAAAAATTATTGCCGGTTGAAAATGCTGAGCTGATTTGATTTACAATTTATACCGTTATAATTCTGTCGGGAAAATCAGATAATAAGCGTAGAAAAAAGAAAGGAGTTTCGAGATGAAGAAGACTAGATTTTTTCTGATGGCCTTATTACTGGTAACTGTTCTGGTATTTACAAGCTGCGGAAGCAAGGATGACAATCAAGACGCTGTCCCTGATGATCAGCAGAACAATGTAGAACAGGACGTAAACAATGGTGCAGATGATCTGAAGGACGACGCAGAAGATATCGGAGACGATATTGAAAACGGCGTAGATGAAGCGGCAGATGATGTAAAGGATGCCGTGGACGATGATAATCGTGCGCCTGCTGATGATCGTACCGATAACAACGGTGATGTCAGCAAGAATACTGCAGATAACGGAACCATGAGCAACGTACAGTAAGCCGGAAAAACGCGGGAGGAAAGTCCCGCGTTTTTGTTCTTTGTATAAAGAAAACCCCGTGTTAGACGCGGGGTTCAATGGATGCTATGCATTTGACCAGTAATGCAACCTAACTTAAGATAAAAGTGCGGTCTGCCAACTGCATTTTATCAAAAGAAAGGAGCATTAACATGGGTC
>JAXKAR010000046.1:0-20017 GCA_036305845.1 Emergencia sp. | reverse complement strand
TAAGCATGCCGGAGATAGGCTCCTTCAAGAGCCATAAGCGTAAATAGTACAGTACGCAGCTGGCAGACTGCTTACGTGTTCGACACGTCTGCGAAGAACAAGGGCTTTGCCCGCAGAACAACAACCCCGCGTTCGACGCGGGGATGGTTTTTTGTAATTTAGTTATAGTAAAACAGCGCGTTTTCGTTTACAATAGAGAGTATGAAGAAAAAGATAAAAAAAGAAAAAACAAATGTAATTATCGGTATTTTAGATAAGAATAAGGCGGGCTTCGGTTTCGTCCGGCAGGAAGAAGGCGGAGATATTTTTATTTCCAGACATAATTTGGCAGGCGCAATGCACGGTGATCTGGTGCAGGTAGATATGCTGCCGGCATATTTGTGGACAAGGAACCGTGAGGGCATCATTGACAAGGTTCTGGAAAGATCGGTGACGGAGGTTGTCGGTACATTTCAGAAAAATAAGCGATTTGGTTTTGTGGTGCCGGATGACAAGAAAAACCGGGATGATGTTTTCGTACGGAAATCTGATTTTCGTAATGCGCAGAACGGAGATAAAGTTGTGGTAAAACTGACTAAGTATCCGGACGACAATACCAGTGCAGAAGGTAAGATTACGGAAATTATTTCCAGATTTGGAGAAACAGGCGGAGAAATTAAGAGCCTGATCAGAGCAAACGGTCTCTTTGAGACTTTCCCAAGCAGAGTAAATGCAGAGGCAAAGGCTAAAAGCAGGCAGAGTATTTCCTCACAGGAGATTGCAGGCAGGCGAGACTTGCGGAAACAGACGGTGTTTACCATTGATGGGGCATCGGCTAAAGATTTGGATGATGCGGTATCCATACAGAAACTGGAAAATGGAAATTATCTTTTAGGCGTTCATATTGCAGATGTCAGCCACTATGTTGAGGCGGACGGTCATTTGGACAGGGAAGCTTTAAAGCGCGGCAACAGTGTATATTTGATTACCAGGGTAGTACCGATGCTTCCCAAGGTGCTTTCCAATGGAATATGCAGCCTGAATGCCGGAGAGGACAGGCTGACCTTATCCTGCCAAATGGAAATTGACCCAAAGGGCAGCGTAATCAATCATGAGATTTTCGAGAGCATAATCTGTTCAAAAGCCAAGATGGTTTACGATGATGTTTCTGATATGTTGGAAAATAGCGATAGGGCGCTTATCGAAAAATATTCATTCCTCTATGATGATCTTGTTCTTATGGAGGAGCTGGCCCAGATTCTACGCAGTCAGCGAAAAGATAAGGGAAGTCTGGACTTTGACTTTGACGAAGCCCAAATTCTACTTGATGAAGACGAGGCGCCGGTAGAAATCGGCATCGAAGAACGCAGGTGCGCAAATCGGTTGATTGAAGAATTTATGCTCATTGCAAATCGTACGGTGGCGGAGCATTTTTACTGGATGCAATTTCCTTTCATTTATCGTGTCCATGAGAAACCTGATACGGAAAAAATCATGGCGCTGCAGACCTTTCTTCGGGGATTCGGGATCAACCTTTCCGGAAATCCGGACCATATTCATCCAAAGGCGCTCAATGACATTTTACAGAGAATCGAAGGACAGCCTTTTGAGACGATCATCAGTACGGTCATGCTCCGATCAATGAAAAAAGCCTTTTACAGCACCGAGTGTGAGGGCCATTTCGGCTTATCCTTCCCTTACTACTGCCATTTTACCTCGCCAATAAGGCGTTACCCGGATCTTTTTATTCATCGAGTAATTAAGGCGGCGATTAATGGTGCTGCCAATGAAAAAGCACTGAAAAAATTCAGAGCTGACAGCCATATTGCAGCGGATACGGCGTCTTTGACAGAACGAAAGGCGCAGAGTCTTGAGCGTGAAGTGGAAAAGATGAAGAAGGCGCAGTATATGCAAAGTCATGTAGGCGAAATTTATCAAGGCATAATCAGTGGCGTAACCAATTTTGGCCTTTATGTGCAGCTGCCTAATACCATTGAAGGCATGGTAAGGTTGGAAAGCTTGCGGGATGATTTCTATGATTATGAAGAAGGCAAATACAGAGTTATTGGCAGAAACAGCAGAAAGATTTATGCATTGGGAGATAGGGTGGAAATTGTCGTTGTGGGCGCAGATCCTGCAGAGCGACAAATTGATTTTATGATGACTGTTGATGACAAAAGAAGATAAAAAAAGAGGTCGGATGCTTATGCACCGACCTCTCCTTGTCTGTAAGTTAAATCACTTAAAGCTCCATAATTTTCTCAATAGCGCTTGCGACTTCCTTATAGTCTTCTACCAGTTCAGCAAGTCTCTGCTTGCCGGACTCTTCCAGGTGGTAGTAAACACGAGTCATTCTCTTTCCAACGGTTTTCTTGTAATCGCTGATGTATTCGTTATCAATCAGCTTATATAGTGTTGGATACATAGAACCCTCCGGAATAACCAGAACACCGTTAGATCTCTGGTTAATCAATTGGGACAGCTGATAACCATAGCAGTCACCCTCAGTCTCCAGAAGGTGGAGAAGTAACATTTCTACTGACCCTTTTTTGAAATTACTCTTGTTTTTGTTTCTCTGTTTCATATTGCATCATTCCTTTCTATAACCATATTAAAACACTTAGTTTTATAAATCAATAGTTATTTTTATAAAAAATATGAAGATTTTGTGTTTTTTTATTGATTTGTACCAATATCCATTCATTCATGATGAACGGAAAGCGCAAGTTAGACCGAACTGCCGACCGTTTGTCGATTATAATAATGTATTGAGACTGTGTGCATCCTTTGCCATTGACGCCATGATATCGCCTACCTCTGCAAGAAGAATTCGTTTCTTTGCAAGATCAGAAAGAGATAATACGCCAACCAGTCTGGAGTTTTCAAGAACAGGCAGCCGATGTACTTTTTTTTGAGAAAAGATTAAAGCCGCGTCGTGGATGTTCATGTCAGTTGAAATGGATGTAACCTGAGTGGTCATGATCTCGGATGCCGTGATTTGTTCAAGGGAAAACTGGGGATTGTGAAGGCCGCGCAGAAGGATGTCACGGTCGGTAAGCAGACCGATAAGACAGCCTTTATTGTCGCAGACGGGAATGAAACCGATATCATATTTTTTCATCAGGCTTACTGCTTCAGAAACAGGAGCGTCTCCTTTTACAAAACAGATATTAGATGACATAAGTTCTTTAATGGTCATTTTATTACCTCCTATTTTTATAGCATTTGTAAAATACATGCAAAATATGAGATGAACCGATAAAAAAATGAAAAACAGAGATAGCAGAAATTTTCTGCGTTCTCTGTTTTTTGTCAGGATCTCGCCCGATCCGAATTCCAGAAGGATCTGGAAAACAGGATAATGATAGCATAAATTTCAAGCCTGCCAGCCAGCATCAGTATAGCGGAATAGAGCTTGCCGAAACAGGATAAGATGCTGAAATTTCCGCCTGCAATGCTGCCAAAACCGGTGCCGTTATTGGTGATACAGGCAAGAGCGGTGGAGAGGGTGGTCTCCATGTCCAAATTCTCCAGGGAGAAAACCAGGGCGGAGAAGATAAAAACCGCAAAGTACAGCATCATAAACACGGTGACTGATGATGCGATTGCCGCGCTGACCGGTTTTCCCTGTACCATAATTGGTTTTACTGCACGAGGATGAATTCTCTTATAAATTCCACGGCGGATAATTTTGAAATAGATAATAAAGCGGATAACCTTGATTGAACCACTTGTGGAGTTTCCGCAGCCACCGATAAACAGAAGGATGATCAGAATTACCTTGCAGGTTGTCGGCCATAAATTGATGTCTGCAATCTCGTACCCGGAAGTGGCGCCGAAGGCAATGGCCTGCGCAAGGGAATCACCCCATGCCCCGAAGAACGTATCATAATGGCCGCCAAAGTATAAGAAGAAGCCGATAATCAGAGCGCCGAAGAAGAGAAGTCCCAGATAGGTTCGAACCTCTACATTTTTCCAAATTTTATCCCATCTTCTGCGGTAGCCATAGAAGTACATCATAAAGTTGATGGAACCCAGGATGGAAAAGACAGAGAATACTGTCTTTACATAAGGCGTAAAGTTGGCTACCACATCGTTGTGGAGATTCAACAGTCCTGCCGTACTGATTGTGGACATCGTGTTGATAATTGCTTCAAAAGGATCGAGTCCACTGGGCAGAAGCAAGCAGATTTCTGCAATGGTCATAATGATATAGATACGGTAGGAAATCCTCGCAGTATCACTGATTCTCGCAGACATTTTTTCAAATTCAGGCCCTGGTACTTCTGCGGCGGCCATTTTCTGTCCCTGAACGCCAAGAACGGGGAAAAGAGAGATGGTCAACAGAAGAAGTCCCATACCGCCCAGCCAGTTGGAAATTGCCTTCCATAGAATTAAAGAACGGGGCATTTCGTTGATATCGATGACCCATGCGCCGGTGGTCGTCCAGCCGGAGACAGATTCGAACAGACTGTCTGTAAAGGAATAACCACACTGCGCCATCAAATAAGGCAGGGTTCCGGTCATGCAGACGATAAACCAGCAGAGAAAAGCAACGAAGAAGCTTTCTCGTGTCTTTATCCTTAAAGTATAATATTTTAGATGCCTATAAATAAACGAACCGATAGCAATACAGCAGATGGAGGTAAAGAAGAGGGACGATGCAGGTCCGTCTTCTTTCAGATAGACGCCGTATGCCATAGGAATCAACATGGCTACTCCCTCAAAGAGGAGAACCACGGATAGGGTTCTTAAAATTACGCGAAAATTATAAGTCATAATAGATCTTCTTTCTTTTAAGCTTTATTGGCATTCCAATAATGAGGTGAGAACAGCATGAAGAAGGTGAACAACTCTAATCTTCCGGCAATCATCAAGAGCGAGAGAATTACCTTAGAAAAATCGGAGAAGACAGAAAAGTTCATCGTCGGCCCAACCAGGTTAAATCCCGGTCCGATGTTTCCCACGCAGGTCAATACCGAAGAAAAAGTGGTCATCAGATCAAATCCGTTGAGGGAGATGACCAGAGAACCAGCAAAAACCACGGCAATGTAGAAGAAGACGAAGTTGGCAATATTGGTTGCCACTTCTTGTGGCACTTCTCGGTTTCCCAGCCTTACTGTAATGATTCTGTTAGGATGAAGTTTCAGAGAAACGCCGCGTCTGATTAGCTTTAAGGATATCAGAATACGGATCATCTTCACTCCGCCGCCGGTAGAAGAAGAACAGGCGCCGGTTAGCATCAGCATGAAGATCAGCATTTTGCAAAAGGTTGGCCAAACATCGTAATCGGCAGTGGCATATCCCGTAGTTGTAATAATAGAAGATACCTGGAAAAACGTATCTCTGACGCTGTCTGATACATTGTCATAGGTGCCTGTAGCCAAAAGATCGATAATGATCAGTGTGCTAACGCCAAATACAATGGTCAGATAGAGACGAAGTTCAGCATCTTTTAGCATCGTACGCAGACCTCGCCTTGCCAGAATAAAATACAAGTTGAAGTTGATTCCGCAAAGAAGCATAAAAATCGTAATCACCCAGTGGATATACGGACTGGTAAAATGGGCGACGCTAGTGTTGTAATTAGAAAAACCGCCTGTGCCTACAGTACCGAAAGTATGCACCAGAGCGTCATAGAAATTCATGCCGCCAAGACAAAGCAGAACGGTTTCTATCACCGTAAACAGCAGATAGATAAGATACAGGTTTTTGGCTGTATCGGAAAAACGGGGAGAAATCTTATCCAATGTAGGCCCCGGGGTTTCTGCGCTGGCAATCAGCTGACCGCCCACGCCTAAAGAAGGCAAAAGTGCCATGGCGAAGACAATAATACCCATGCCGCCCAGCCAGTGCGTAAAGGAGCGCCAGAAAAGCATGGACTTTGGCAAGCTTTCAATTTCGGATAAAATCGAAGAGCCTGTGGTCGAAAAACCGGAACAGGTTTCGAAAAATGCATCGACATAGCTGGGAATAGCGCCGGATACGGTAAATGGTACTGCGCCGATAAGAGAGGCGACTAACCAGCATAAAGATACAATAAGAAACCCATCTCTGGCTTTGAGCCTGATTAGAGAAGGGCGAAATGATTTTATTAAAATGATTCCCAAGATAAAGCAAGGGAGTATGGCGGACAGAAAACCGAGGATGGATGCAGTTTCTCCAAAGATGAATGCGACCAAAAGGCAAGGCAGCAGACAACATCCCAGAACGAGAAGCAACATCCCCATCATCCTGATTACACCATTAAAGTTTACTGTCATAATTGACTCCTAATTTTTGTTTTTCAGCAATTTTTCCATATCATCCAGCTCGCTGAGCAAACTGAGAATGATGACCCTGTCGTTCCACTGAATTACCGTATCGCCATTTGGAATGATGACCTGCTGTCCTCTGTGAATAGCGGCAATCAACACACCGTCAGGCAAATTCAACTGGGAAAGGGGAACGTCAAGCATGGTCATGTGGGAATGGGCAACCACTTCCATAATTTCGGCCTGACCCTGAACAAGTAAGGAAGAAATAATCTTTTTGTCTCCCTGAATAAACCTAAGGATATCACTAGCCGTAATATTCAGCGGATTGAGCACCATATCTACGCCCATACGGGTAATCAGTTCCCTGTAGCTTTCGTGGCTAACCTTGGAAATCACATCATCAACACCGTGCTGTTTAGCGGTCAGCGCAAGAAGAAGGTTTTCTTCATCGTAGCCGGTAGCGGTGACGAAAGCGTCCATTTCTGCAAGGTTTTCTTCCTCCAAAAGTTCGATATCTGTTCCGTCACTGTGAAGCACCATGACGTTGTTCAGGTGTGTAGACAGATAACGACAGCGGTCCTTATTCTTCTCTACCAGTTTAACGGCCGCACCGAATTCGGATAGCTTTTCCGCCAGATAGAATCCGGTTTTACCGCCGCCGATAATCATCACTTTCTGTAAATTCGTATATTTTCCACGCTCATGAACTTTCTTGTGCAGTTCTACAATCTGATCTTTTGGTCCGATGACATAGAGATAGTCGCCCGGAATAATCTGATCGTTTCCGTGAGGAATTACAACTTTGCCGTTTCTGGAAATAGCGGCGATGAGCATATTGGGGAAGACCTTTCTGACCTCAGGCATCGTCAGACCTACCAGTTTAGGATATTTTTTCGATGGGAATTCAATCATAGAAATCTTTCCACTCGTAAAAATGCCGTTGCTTAAGGTGTATTTTTCTACCAAATATTTGTAGATTTCTACCGTGATAGCAAGGTCGGGATTCACGATGGAGTCGATGCCCATGGTGTCCTTGATAAAGCCAAAGTGATTCATGTGCTCAGGATCTCTGACTCTGGCAATAACCCGCCGGCATCCCAGCCGTTTTGCAAAGGAAGCGATGACAATATTGGTTTCATCATTATCTGTGGCGGCCAGAAGATAATTGAACGTTTTGATGTTCAATCCTTTCAGTACACCGATATCCCTTGCATCCGCATTGACGGTCATGACGTCCAGCTGCTGTGACAGCTTGTTCAGAACGGTCTCATTCTTGTCTATAATTGTGATGGCATAATCTCCTCCCAGTAAGGAGGCGGCAACGCGAAAGCCTAATTTACCAGCGCCGACAATGGCTACATTCATCATATCTCTTTCTTCTAATCCTCTCGTATTCCATTTGCCTTAATCATAAAAAGGTCTGCAAACGCAGAATAACCGGTACAGCCCACATTCTCTTAAGTGCATACATTATTCTAATTCAAATGATTTGAATTTGCAAGGGGTTTTGGTATAATAGAAAAGAAGTCAGAAAGGAGTGTTATCTTGAAAATTCAGAAGATTACCGGAGGTTCTCTGATGAGCAACGGTTATGTATTATATGAGAAGGATGGCGGCAGCTGCCTGATTATAGACCCGGGCTACGGACCGCAGAAATTTATCGATTTTGTTACTGAACAGAAGCTGCACTGTGACGGTATTATTTTAACCCATCTTCACCATGATCATACAGGTGCGGCAGACAGCGTTGCAGATTACCTGGATTGTCCAATCTATATGCACGAGACGGACGCCTGTGTTTATAAAGGAAAAGTAGACCGATATCTGTATCATCATGATGCTTTGCATCTTGATGGCGAGGAGCTGAGGATCCTGCATACGCCGGGACATACAGGCGGAAGTATCTGTATCCTTGCAGAAAAGAGCAGAGTTTGCTTTACCGGAGATACTCTCTTTGATACAGATCTTGGCAGGACAGATCTTGCGGGCGGCTCAGAGAAACAGCTGCGAGAGTCAATCAAAAATGTGATTGACCGGTGGGAAAACTATATTTACATTTACCCAGGACACGATGGGGGCTGCACCATGAAATCGGTGCGTCAGAATAATCCGGAGTTCTTGGCATTGAGGGATGGAAATGAAAGATAAAAGAATAAGAATGGTAGCCCTGGATTTGGATGGGACTACGCTGAACAATCAGAAAGCGATATCAGAGAAAACCGTAGAGGCATTCGGAAGAGCCATGGAAAAGGGCGTGCATATTGTCATTTCCACAGGACGTACGTTTCAGTCTCTGCCTCGGCAGCTGTTTACCATCAAAGGTCTGGAATATGTGGTGACCTCAAACGGCGCGCATATCACAGAACTTGCGAATCTGAAACGTATTTATGAAAATTATATTCCGGCGGAGGCTGTGGAAGAAATTGCAGAACGCCTTGAGCACAAGGGTTTTTCTGTAGAAGCCTTTGTTGATGGACATGCCTATATTGATAAGATAGAGTTTGATGCGATAGCGGCGGGAGTTCCTACGTTTCGGGATGCAGACTATATTTTGGAGACCAGAAATCCTGTAGAGGGAATCTTTGACTTTATGCGTCATCATAAAGGACAGATTGAGAATATCAGTGTAAATTTCCAATTTCAGAAAGACAGGGAGGCCTTGCGCCATGAGTTATCACAGGTGAAGGATATTACGCTTACCTCATCTTTTCCTCATAACTTTGAAATTGGCGGAAAGCACACCAGTAAGGGACAGGCGCTTCTTTTTCTGATGGAACGTCTCGGTCTTAGCAGGGATGAACTGATGGCCTGCGGAGACAGTCCTAATGACGAGGAGATGATTTATCTTGCGGGCATAGGTGTAGCCATGGAAAACGGTGAAGCTTCCACAAAGGAAATCGCCGACTATATCACCGACACCAACGATAGGGATGGTGTTGCCAAGGCCATTGAAAAGTTTGTGCTGTAGCAGGAGCAGGTAGAAAAGAACAGTATATTAACAGGATTGACCAATTGATAAAGATTGGCAATCCTGTTTTTTTATATGGACATAAGACTTTTGACTATAAAATATTGACAATAATGGAAAAAATTAGTAATATAATGACAAAGAATTTCATGAGGGGTTGGGGTTTGGAGAAGGAGACGCATGGACAAACAGATGCTTGGATGTATAGGAGAGGATTTTGCAGCTGCATTTTTAACAAAAAAGGGTTATCGGATTCTGGAAAGAAATTATAGATGCAGAGCAGGGGAAATTGATTTGATTGCCAGCAAAGAAAATCGGCTGTGTTTCATCGAGGTCAAGACCAGACAGACCTTGAGGTTCGGCGCGCCTGCAGAGGCAGTAACCGTAGAAAAACAGCGGCATATCAAGGCGGCGGCATCGGTTTATTTAGCCAGACATCCCGAGAAAACGGGGGAAGTGAATTTTCAGGTTATAGAAATATACCTTCATCATATTCCCGACGCATTTTGACAGAACTATTTGAAACGGGGAGGAGAACATATGTTATCTAAAATTATTTCGGCAGCAGTTACGGGGATTGAGCCCGGTCTTATTATCGTGGAAACAGATCTTTCTGCAGGGCTTCCGTCTTTTCATATTGTCGGTCAGGCGGACAGCTCGGTCAAAGAAGCCAGAGAGCGTATTCGGGCGGCGCTGCTTAATTCGGGGTTGGAATATCCGCGAAGCAGAATTACCATCAACCTGTCACCGGCGGATTTGCGTAAACGCGGCAGTCATTTTGATTTGGCCATCGCCATGGGAATTCTTGCGGCATCACACCAGGTTTTCACTGAGGATTTTAGCCGGTTTGGGTTTGTCGGGGAGATTTCTCTGGATGGCTCTCTCTGCGAGACTAAAGGGGTCTTGCCCATGGTTTTAGAAATGAAGCGACAGGGAGTGGATAATGTGGTTTTACCGGCAGCCAATTTAAAAGAAGCAGAATTGGTACAGGGAATTAATCTCTATCCGGCTAAAACGCTTCAGCAAATTATAGCGCATTTTAATTTTCAGTCAAAACTGAAGTGCTTTCGGAATGTGCAGCTAAAGGCAGTACGGCAAAAATACGCGCTCGATTTTGCGGAGGTGAAGGGGCAGGAAAGCGCCAAACGCGCTTTGTCCATTGCTGTGGCAGGCGGTCACGGTTTGCTGATGACGGGCAGTCCATCGACTGGTAAGACCATGCTTGCAGAACGACTGCCAACCATTATGCCGGAGATGACTTTAGACGAGATTATGGAAACCACGATGATTTATTCTGCGGCGGGTCTGCTGACGGAACGTCAGCCATTTATCACACAAAGGCCTTTCAGGCGGCCACATCAGAGCATTACTTCTGTTGGACTTTGTGGCGGCGGCGTACCGCCCAGGCCCGGAGAAATCACGCTGGCGCATAAAGGTGTGTTGTTTTTGGATGAGGCAGGAGAATACGGGAAAAACCTTCTTGATGGATTAAGAACGCCTATGGAGAAGAAACAGGTCACTTTAGTTCGGCATAATTACACCTGCGTCTATCCGGCGGATTTTATGCTGGTTGCAGCAACTAACCCCTGCAAGTGCGGATATTTTGGTGATCCCAGGCGCCCATGCAAATGTACACCGGAAGAAATCCACGCTTATTTAAAAAAACTTTCGGGACCTATACTGGAGCGAATTGATATACATATTCAGCTTCAGCCGGTGGATTATGATTCCCTTAAGGAATCCGGAACAATTTCGTCAGAAACTATGCGCAGACAGATTGAAGTGGCAAGACAGATGCAAAACCGGCGATTTGCAGCAACCGATATCAGACAGAATGGACAGATGAGCGATGCTATGACGGAGGAGGTATGCCGGCTGAACAAGGAGGCAGAAGACTTCCTTAATCGAGTTTACAGAACTATGGGACTGAGTCCGAGAACGCTGATTAAGTGCAAAAAGACAGCAAGGACCATCGCAGATATGGAGGGAAGTCAGACCGTAGAGGTAAAACATTTGGCAGAAGCAGTTCAGTATAGAGAAACCTGTATGGAGAAGATCGATGAAGGGATGTATTAGGCAGGGGGAACTCGGTTTTCCCAAAATATTAGCTCAACGGGCGCCGGATGTGAAATGTCTGTATTACATGGGGAATCCGACGCTGCTGGAGACCTGCTGTATAGCGGTAGTGGGCAGCCGTAAATGCACACAGTATGGAAAAACAGTAGCAAGAGCAATAGGAAAAAAACTGGGACAGAACGGTATTACATTGGTCAGTGGCCTGGCAAGGGGGATAGACGCCCAGGGACACCAAGGTGTTTTAGACGCAGATGGAAAGACCATTGCTGTTCTGGCAGGGGGACCCGACCATGTTTATCCCAGACAGAACCGGCAGCTATATGAACAAATTGAGAAAACGGGCTTGCTTCTTTCCGAGCATCCTTTCGGTTATGTAGCGAAACCTTATGATTTTCCTTTGCGTAACCGGATTATCAGCGGAATATCAGAAAGTGTAGTTGTGGTGGAGGCAGGCAGCAGCAGTGGCGCGCTGATTACGGCGGAATACGGCATTGATCAGGGAAAGCGGGTTTATGCCGTTCCGGGAAATATCACCAGTTATTATAGTGCAGGAACCAATAGGATGATCAGGGAAAAAGCAGAGCCACTGATTTATATCGATGACCTTCTTCTTGATTTGGATAAAATACCGAATATAATAGAAGAAACTCTTGCCCTTGGTGAGGACGAACGAAGGGTCTATGAGGAAATTAAAAAGGCGGGGGAAATTACAATTGATGATCTGCATCACAAAACGAACATGAACTTGTCAGAAATTAATGGTATGATAACCATATTAGAGATGAAAGGCATTATTTTTTCTGCTTTGGGCAAAATTTCTGTTGCAAAATTCTGATAATGCTACTATAATACTCCATTGTAACATTATACAAAATTGGGGGAGAAAAAATGGCAACGGCAAAAAAGAAAGCAGCGCCGAAGAAAACCCTGGTTATTGTTGAGTCACCTTCCAAAGCGAAGACGATTGGCAAATACCTGGGTACGAACTATAAAGTTATCGCTTCGGTGGGTCATGTAAGGGATTTACCGAAGAGTAAACTGGGCATTGACGTGGAAGATGATTTTAATCCACAGTATATTCCTATTCGTGGGAAGGGCGACATTATAAAAGAACTGAAAAAGGAAGCAAAAAAAGCTTCTAAAGTATATCTGGCAACTGACCCGGACCGTGAGGGAGAAGCTATTTCTTGGCATCTTGCTTATCTGTTAGGACTGGATCTTTCTACACCATGCCGGATTGTTTTCAACGAAATTACAAAGACTACCGTAAAGGATGCCATAAAGCATCCGAGAAAAATAGATCTCAGTTTAGTGGATGCGCAGCAGGCAAGAAGAGTCTTGGATCGACTGGTGGGTTATCAGATCAGCCCGCTTTTATGGAGAAAAGTCAGAAAAGGACTTTCGGCAGGAAGAGTACAGTCGGCAGCGCTGAAGATTATCTGCGACAGAGAAAAGGAAATTCAGAATTTCAATCCGAAAGAATACTGGACCATTACGGCGGAGTTCAAAAAGGGCAAGCGCTTTACTGCAAAGCTTGCAGAAATTTGTGGAAAAAAGGCGGTCATTGATAACAAAGCGCAAAGCGATCAGATTATTGAAGCCCTGAGCCGGGGAGAATATACGGTCAAGCAGCTCAATCAAAAAGAACGGATAAAGAAACCGTCAGCGCCGTTCACCACAAGCAGCATGCAGCAAGAAGCTTCGACAAAGCTGAATTTCAATACCAGAAAAACCATGATGGTTGCACAGCAGCTTTACGAAGGTATTGATGTAAAAGGAAAGGGAACCGTAGGTCTGATCACTTACTTGAGAACAGATTCGGTTCGTATTTCAGAAGAAGCCAAAAATGCAGCGGCGGCATTTATCAAAGGGCAATATGGTGAGATGTATCTGGGAAATAATGTTTTTTCCAATAAGAAGAAAGATATTCAGGATGCTCATGAGGCTATACGCCCAAGTGATGTAGAACTGACACCGGAAATGATTAAAGATTCTTTATCGTCGGATCAGTTTAAACTGTATAAACTGATTTGGTGCAGATTCATGGCCAGCCAGATGACTGCGGCCAGATTCGATAATCTGCAGGTGGAAATTCAAAATGGAGACTACACCTTCAAGACCAGCGGTTCAAAACTGCTCTTTGACGGTTATCAAAAAGTGTACAAGGATAATCAGGATGAGGACAAGGACAAGATTCTCCCGGCGCTCGAGAAAGGTGAGACCTTGTCTGCGCTTGAGACAAAGGGAGAACAGAACTTTACCCAGCCCCCTTCCAGATATACAGAAGCCAGCCTGGTCAAGGAACTGGAAGAGAAGAACATCGGAAGACCAAGTACCTATGCGCCTATCGTAGCAACCTTGTCTGAACGAAAGTACGTTTCGCGAGAAAAGAAGTCTCTGGTGCCGACAGAACTGGGTTTTCTGGTTACCGGTCTTATGGAGGAATATTTCAAGGAAATTGTAGACGTCAGCTTTACGGCTTCCATGGAGGATAAGCTGGATGATGTGGAAGTAGAAGGGTTGGAATGGAAAACCATTATCCGCGACTTTTACGGCCCGTTCAAAAAAGAACTGGATGCTGCGGATGCGGCCATCGAGAAGATAACGGTGGAGGATCAGCCGACGGGAGAAACTTGTCAGATTTGCGGAAAGCCTATGGTATTGAAGAGCGGACGTTTCGGAGAATTTATTGCCTGCAGCGGATATCCGGAATGTAAAAATACAAAACCGCTGGTGAAGACTATAGATGTTAAATGTCCTAAGTGCGGCAAGGATATCGTGGCAAAAAAGAGCAAGCGAGGCAAGTTATTTTACGGGTGCAGCGGATATCCGGAGTGTGATCAGTCTTATTGGTACAAGCCGGTAAATAAGGCGTGTCCAAAATGCGGCGCGCTTCTTGTAGAGAAGAAAACGAAGGCGGGAAAACTTGCATGTTCTAATGCAGAATGTGATTATAAAGAGGAATAAAAGGAAGATGGAGGTAGAGAGAATGGTAGAATTTCATGCAACAACAATATGCGCAGTCAGAAGAGGCCCTGATGACATCGCCATCGGCGGAGATGGTCAGGTGACCATGGGCGAAACAGCGATTATGAAAAACGGCGCAAAAAAAGTAAAGAAGATTTTTAAGAATAAAGTATTGACCGGTTTTGCCGGTTCGGTTGCCGATGCATTTGCTTTGACCGAGAAGTTTGAGAAAAAATTAGAGGAACACGGTGGGAATCTGAAAAGGGCAGCTGTGGATCTGGCACAGATGTGGCGTTCGGATAAAGGTATGCGTAATTTGGAAGCGTTGATGATCGTTGCAGATCAGGACGATTTGCTTGTGGTTTCCGGAAACGGTGAAGTCATCGTGCCGGATCAGGATTTTATTGCCATCGGCTCCGGCGGCAACTATGCGTATTCCGCAGCAAACGCTTTGTTTAATCACACAGAAATGTCCGCAGAGGAGATTGTCAGAGAATCATTAAAAATTGCATCTTCCATCTGCGTTTACACCAATGATCATATTACTGTAGAAAAGTTATAGGGGGGAGATAGAAATGGCAGGAAAAATTCAGAGCATGACGCCAAAGGAAATTGTGGCTGAGTTGGATAAATATATTATCGGACAGGATGAAGCGAAGAAGTCTGTGGCCATTGCACTGCGTAACCGGTACAGGAGAAGCCTTCTTTCTGACGAGATGAGGGAGGAAATCACGCCGAAAAATATCCTCATGATGGGACCTACCGGTTGTGGTAAGACGGAAATTGCAAGACGTCTTGCAAAGCTGATGGATGCACCTTTTGTTAAAGTGGAGGCAACCAAGTTTACTGAAGTAGGCTATGTGGGCAGAGATGTGGATTCCATGGTTCGTGATCTGGTGGAAACGTCCATTAGAATCACCAAACAGTCCAAGCTGAAAGAAAAGTATGATATTGCAGAGGGCATTGCCGAAGAAAAGATTATCGAAGCGATTATTCCGGGCAGCAAGAAAAAAGCAGATCAGAATAAGAATAGAAGTCCCTTTGACTTCTTGATGAACAGCGGCGGATACCCAAGTCAGAAACAGCTTTATGAAGAGAACAAGGCCAAAGAAGAGGCAGGCAAGACTGAAGCTACGGATGTGGAAATGGCAAGGGAGCAGGTCAGACAGCAGCTTCGTGCAGGACTTTTGGAAGAACAGTTTGTCGAAATCGAAGTGACCGATACACCGAAAGGAAATCAGCTGGATATGAGCAACGAAGGCATGAGTATTGCTATCGGTAATATCTTTGGCGATATGATGCCGCCGAAGACAAAGAAAAAGAGAGTGCGGGTAAAAGAGGCAAGAAAAATTCTGCGGGAACAGGAAGCCCAGAACCTTCTGGATATGGATCAGGTGACTGACGAGGCAATAGAAAATGCGGAACAGAACGGGATTATTTTTATTGACGAAATCGATAAAATTGCTTCCAGCTCCAGTTACCATAGTGGCGCGGATGTTTCACGAGAAGGCGTGCAGAGAGATATACTGCCTATCGTTGAAGGAAGTGTCATCAACACCAAGTATGGACCGGTAAAAACTGACCATATTCTGTTTATCGGTGCAGGGGCATTCCATACGGCAAAACCGACGGATTTGATCCCTGAGCTGCAGGGCCGTTTTCCGATCAGAGTAGAGCTGCAGAATTTGACAAAAGAGTCCTTTGTTCAGATTTTAACCGTGCCGGAAAATGCAATTATTAAACAGCATAAGGCGCTGTTGGAAACCGAAGGAATTAAAGTGGAATTTTCTGAAAATGCTATTGACGAAATTGCAACAATGTCGTATCTTATGAATGAGCAGACAGAAAATATCGGCGCAAGAAGACTTCATACAATTTTAGAAAAGTTGCTGGAGGATATTTCTTTTAACATTCCTGAGATGGAAGAAGAACAGATTACCATCGACAGAGCATACGTACAGAGCAAGTTTATGGATACTGTTCATAAGGATGATGTAGATCGGTATATTCTGTAAGTAATAATGAGGTATGTATTCGTTTTTTGAAGGAATTGAGGTAGAATATGAGTGAAAGATTATTGACAAAAATCAGAAAACTGAATTGGGTGTTGACAGAAAGTACAGTAGGGTATATTTCTTTTGATGAATTGTGCGGCGTGATGAGTGAGCTGCTGGATTCTAATATTTATATTATGAACAAAAAAGGAAAGGTGCTTGCAGCTAAATATGAGGCAGGGGAAGAGGCGCCGCTGCTTATCGATGAAGAAAGCGGCAAAGCTGTGCTGCCGGAAGTTTATAACGACAAGTTCCTTACTATACAGGAAACAAAGGCAAATCTGACCTATGACAGTATCAAAATGTACTATGGCGAGGATTATACGCTGGCAAGCAAGTATCATACATTCGTGCCGATTATCTTTGGCGGAAACAGACTGGGCACTCTTCTTCTGGCAAGACCGGACAAGGCTTACGATGATGAGGATATCGCAATCTGCGAGTATGGCGCTACGGTAATGGGGCTTGAAGTTGCTAAGGGGATTGCTTCTGACGAGGAAGAAGATACCCGACTGAAAGACGCTGTGGAGATGGCGTTGTCCACCCTGTCTTATTCTGAAATGGACGCAGTAACGAAAATCTTTGCGGAACTGAAAGGGGATGAAGGACTGTTGGTTGCAAGTAAGATTGCAGATAAGTCCGGTATTACTCGTTCTGTTATTGTAAATGCATTAAGAAAACTGGAAAGCGCAGGCGTCATCGAATCCAGATCCCTGGGCATGAAGGGAACCCGAATCAAAATTACAAATGAGTTCTTAAGAGACGGTATTAAGAGTTTCGAAATCTAAAGTGCCGGATTCCTATGGCAAAAACCTCCTTCGCAGCATAGATTGTTGTAGCGGGAGGTTTTTTTATGAGACGAGGAAGAGAAGACAGGAATCTTGTCTGGAAAAAAAGAGCGTTTTGCCTGATTTTAATCGGCGCAGGGATGATGATACTATTCCTCGGCTTAAAACAGCAGATTGAGCCAAATATCGACGCTGTGAGCAAACTGAAAGCAAGGGGTATTATAAACCAGATTATCAATGAGACAATAGGTGAGGAATTTTCCGGAAGGGACTACGAGGAAAATCTGTTTATCGTGGAAAAGGGAGAGGATGGCCAGATTCAGACGGTACAGTCGAATACCAGCCTGATCAATGGAATGGTATCGGGATTTGCAGGTAAACTGGCAAAGCGATATGAGGAAATGGAGCCGCGGGAAATCGCAGTTTCCTACGGCACGCTGCTTGGCAGCAAATTGCTTTCTCAGACCAATCTGGACTTTAATATCAAAGTTTTGCCTCTGTCCGTAACCGGCTATGATTTTGAAACTGAGTTTGAGGGGCAGGGAATCAATCAGACTAAATACAAAATTTATATTACGCTGGACAGCAGTGTCAGAGTACTGCAGCCTTTCGCAGCCGATACGATAAATATCAAAAGTAAAGTGCTGATTGCAGAGGTTGTGATTGTGGGCGAAGTACCCGGCAGCTATGTCAATGTACCGAAAGAAGATATTTTAGATGTAACTTGATGCGATTTGTGGTATACTAAGTCCATGCTTAGATTTAATGAAAAAAACGAGATTATTACAGACGAAAATTACAGAGCCATTCTTGTCGGTCTGCAGAGAAGAGAGGACATTTCTTATTCTATGGAAGAACTGAAAGGTCTTGCAGAGGCGGCAAATATAGATGTCCTGGGAAAAGTGATTCAGATTTTGGAAAAACCCAATACAGCCACCTTGATCGGAAAGGGGAAGGTGGAGGAGGTAGCAGAACTGGCAGCCAATATGGAGGCTGATATGGTTATCTTCAACGATGAACTGACCGGAATGCAGATTAGAAACCTGGAAGAAGCTGTGGGAATCAGAGTAATTGACAGAACAATTTTGATTCTGGACATTTTTGCGGCGAGAGCGGATTCGAGAGAAGGAAAACTTCAGGTAGAATTGGCCCAGCTCAGATATCGTCTGCCGAGACTTACCGGATTTGGAAAATCCCTGTCACGTTTGGGCGGCGGTATCGGAACAAGAGGTCCGGGAGAAAAGAAACTGGAAACTGACAGGCGTCACATTGAACGGCGCGTAGACGACATCAAACGGGAACTTGCCGATCTTCGCAGAACCAGAGGCGTGCAGAGATCCAGACGAGAGAAGTCAGGCATACCGGTAGTTGCGCTGGTCGGTTATACCAACTCAGGCAAATCGGCGCTGATGAACCGTCTTCTTTCGCAGACAGATAAAGAGGAAAAGACAGTAACCGAAAAGAATATGCTTTTTGCGACCTTGGATACGCAGCAGCGCAGCATCAGGCTGGATACCAACAGGGAATTTATCCTCATTGATACTGTAGGGTTTGTCAGCAAGCTGCCCCACAGCCTGGTGGAGGCTTTTAAGGCAACTTTGGAAGAAGTGCTGTATGCTGATCTGCTTCTTCATGTTGTCGATGCATCTTACGAGGAAAATAGCTTTCATATTCAGGTGACCAATCAGGTTTTGGAGGAAATCGGCGCTGCAGGCAAAGAAAAAATCATGGTCTTCAATAAAATTGATTTGGCGCCCGAGTTTCAGCCTCCCGCTACAGGACTGACCAATGTCTTTGTTTCGGCTAAGGACAACATAAATATAGACCGGCTGATCGACAGCATTCAGGAAGTCGTTTTTTCTGATAAAGTGAATGCCAGATTTTTGATTCCGTATACCAGGGGAGATATTTCTTCTTATTTATGCGAAAAAGCTCTGGTTAAATCTATGGACTATCAGGAGACGGGGACTCTTTTTGATACAGAAGTCAGTGAAGAGGATTATCAGAGGTTAAAAGAATATGAAATTATATAGTACGGTGCTCGGAGAAGGACAGGCAGAGCAAATTATCGAGAAATCCAGGTTTATTGCTTACGTAAAACCGGTAGAAAGCAGGGAAGAGGCAGAGAACTTCATTGCTGCCATCAAGAAAAAGCATAAGGATGCTACCCATAATGTACCGGCCATGGTACTGGGGGATAAGTTTCAGATCCAGTGGGCCAGCGATGATGGTGAACCGCAGGGCACTTCCGGCGCGCCCATGGTGCAAATGCTTGTACAAGAGGAGATTACCAATGTAGTCATTGTAGTGACCAGATACTTTGGTGGGATTAAACTTGGGACAGGCGGACTGGTCAGAGCCTATACCAGCAGTGCAAAATTAGGTCTTCAGGCGGCCGGAATCTGTGACGTTATGGAGCAGACGGTGCTGCAGTGCAAAGTGGATTATTCTGTATTTAATAAAGTACAAAATTTCTGCTTTACATATCCGGTAAAATTTGCTAATATAGTCTATGCTGACACGGTTGTGTTCGAAGCTGTACTGCATCCGGAGGATCAAGAAGGCTTTAGGCAGCAGCTTGTCAGTATTTCCGCCGGAAAGGTTGTTTTTGTCGACACTTTTCAACGAACAGAGCGGGTTGGGAAATAATTTCCTGATTTTTTATAAAGGCTGTTGACACAGAGGCGGTTATGTGATAATATAATTTTCGGCTCGCTCGTAAAGAGCAGCACGGAAATGATGAAAATCAAATCCGACAAAAAGTGCTTGACAAGCTAAAGGGCATGTGATATAATTTATAAACGTGCCAAGCAAACAAGTGAGGGACACTGCGGGCGTTTAGCTCAGCTGGGAGAGCATCTGCCTTACAAGCAGAGGGTCATAGGTTCGAGCCCTATAACGCCCACCATTTTCCACAGTGACCATTAC
>JAXKAR010000045.1:0-3430 GCA_036305845.1 Emergencia sp. | reverse complement strand
TTATGACAAGCTTGTCATAAGATCTATTATGACAAGCAAATTCTTATGACAAGTTGCCCTGGCGGATATACAGTTTTGCTGAAATATCCGCCCGAACAACTTTCCATAATTAATGCATCAATCCATTAAGCCAATCCAGAAGAGATTTGTCTTCGGTCCAATCTTTTATGGGTTTGTCCGGAAGGACATCTTTTCCAGGCTTCATCTTATCAAGCGCAGCTTTCTTCATCTTGATGCTGGTTTTTGAGTATACTTCAGTTACTTTCAGATCAGTGTGCCCAAGAAAGTCTCTTATAAAAATCGGGTTTACATCTGCTTCTGTAAGATGCATGGCCTTTGTATGCCGTATTTTATGTGGAGAGATTTCTTCAATTTCACAAGCAACCGCATATTTTTTGAGGATATACGCTATACCTTGCCGTGTAAGCTTCCTGCCCTGTGAGTTATAGAACAATGGATGCTCAAAGTCAGATGGAGAGTCCAAATGCTGTTCTAAAAGATAATTCTTCAGAAGAGCGGTAGTTTTATCCATCAGAGGAACGCTTCGGGTTTTCCTTCCTTTCCCAGTCAGTTTGACCTGGGCAGGGAATTCCAAACGAAGGTCTCCGACGCGTAAATCTGCAAGTTCCTGCACACGGGCACCGCTATCGTATAGGAGAGTGAGCAATGCCTGATCGCGGCGTCCTTTACGTGTTTTGGTATCTGGCATGGACAACAATGTTTTGGTTTCAGCTTCGCTAAGATATCCCACCTGACGCCTACTGGTCTTTTTGTAGGGGATTCCTAACACCTGCTGACATTGAAACATGTGCTCCGGAGCCTGCATCTGTATATAGCGGAACAATGAATGAATCGCAGCAAGCCTTTGATTCCTCGTGCTTATACTGTTATTGCATTTACGTTCCAACCAGTTTAGAAACTCTGCGATCCGTTCAGCAGTCAGGTCAGCTACGTTAAGATTTTCTGGCCTTATACCCAGTATATCTCGGCAGTAGGTCAATAGCCGTATGTAAGTATCTCTGTAAGAAACAATGGTGTTGCTGCTTTGGTTGCGTACCCCTGGCAGTTCCTTCAGCAAAAAATCACTGAGCATGCGGGGAAAATCATTCGTCTTCATACTCAGTTTTTACCTCCAGGTCTGGAATGATGTCAGCATATATCCTACTGATCTGATCGACCAGATCAGGAAATGCTTCCGCTGTAAGTTTCAGATAACGGCCAGTGGCGGAAAGAGAGGAATGCCCCATGTAAGTCATTAACAGCGGTAACGCAACCTGATGGGAGATCCCATTCCTCAACATCGCTTCCAGACTATGCACACAGAAAGTATGACGGAGATTATGCAGGTGAGGCCCGCCATCGCTTTTGTTCCCATGCATTATTCCGCATTCAAACAGGATATCCCGGAAGTAATGATTCACAGATGTTTTGTCATAATGCCCATTGCCACGGCGGCTCCTGAAAAAGAAGCCATCTGGCTCATAAGCTGCGTGAGTTTTACGTCCATACCATTTGATGTACTCCATCACCGAGTCGCTCACCGGGATATCGCGATCCTTATTGTTCTTCGCGTTTATAACGTGCAGGATATTTTTATCCATGTCCACATCCTTCATCCGCAGCCCGAGTGTTTCTGAGATGCGAAGGCCGCATCCATACTGAATGCGCAGAATCGCTGGATAAAAAATATGCGAATTAGAAGAATGCGGACGGATTGAATCTGCAGCATTAAAAATGTCCTTGATCTGCGAATGTGTAAAAATATACGGCTTGAAATCTTCGTGCCTGTTAGTTACGATAGAAAAGTCCACCAGGTACGCAGGGGTTTCGTGTCTGATCAGGTATTCGGCAAAAGTACGGATCAGTGTAACGCGTTGTTCCTGCGTTTTCTGTCGCCAGTTAGGATCCCGCTCAATAAAAGCCAGGCAAAGGTTTTTGGGGAGTCCATTTGAACAGTCAAACTGTTTGCTCATTTGGTCCAGAACATAGAGGACACGCTCTTGTTCTTCGTATTTATACCCAAGGGAACGCTTTTCATTAAGGAATCTCTGTATATGTTCCGCAAGGGGGCCGGTGAATGTCTTATTCTTTGACATAAGGCTTCACCTCCACTTCCAGGGCGCATTTTCGCAAGCCGTTTATATCCACCCTGAGATAATGTTTTGCCACCTGCGGATCCGAATGCCCAAGTATATCTGAGATAGTGGACGCATCCACTTCATTCTGAAGCAAGTTTGTTGCAAGCGAATGACGGAGGGAATGCCAGCCATAGCGCTTGGATTTATCGATTGGAATACCGGCTCTTTTCAAAGCTTTATTGATGTTGTGCCGAAGCGTACTTTTAAACGGGCTTCCTTTGTAGGGGGCGTTATGCGTCACAAAGATATTTGGGTAATCCGTAACGGGCCTCCCGTTTTTCAGGTAATCAATGATCGCCCACCCCGCATCATCCGGAAGCGGAAGCGATAGCGGTTCCCTGGTCTTGTTCTGGGTAACAGTAATAAGTTTCTTGCCCCAGTCTATGTCATTGAACGTAAGAGAAAGTATATCGCCAATGCGAAGACCAAGCCTTGCCCCCAGAAGGATAATAGCGTAATCTCTTTTGCCAATGGGGGTAGTGATATCGATACTGTTGATCAGTTGTTCGATCTGCTCTTCGCTCCAAACCGTCGGGAGTTTTGTACGCAATCTCTGTGGAGGATGGGGCAAAAATACTTCTATAGGTTGATCAACATACTTGTGAAGAAAGGCATACTTGAAGTACTGCCTAAGGGCAGATAACCTTTCAGCGATCGTTACTGGGGCGAGTCCGATCATTGTTTCAGTAAAACGGGACATTAGATCAGCGGTAACACCATTGAGATGATGAATGCCCGAGGAATCCAAAAACAGGATCAGATCCTTAATGATACCCCGGCAACGCCGATAGTGACACTGGGAGCATCCGTATTCTACTTCATACTGTAAAAACCCTTCTGTCACCTCCTTAAAGGGAAGCGGCCAAACAATTTCCCCGTCATAATCGTGCCGTCTGAACAATGTACCGAAGTTAAAATATTCAGCAAGTGATCGGATTACCCGAAAGTAATACATCTCATTTTTAGAGTGTTCTCCGGATGTAACAAAACCTCCAAGTTGTTTGAACTTCCATAGCAAGAAGTCTGTTCCCCTGGACTGTGAATAATCACAATCCCCTGCGTATTCCTCGAATTCCCGGAATACTTTGCGATATCTCCGCAATGAATCTTCGGAATACTGAAGCCCAACCAGCTTTTCTTCCAGTTCTTTGCAGAGCTCTGTAACTTTGATTTGTCTTAGCATAACAAACCATCTCCTTTCTGATATGTGACGTATTGTCAGTTACATCAGAAAGTATCGATTATTATGTAAAGAAAAGCTATATAAAAATCCGTAGTTATACAGGCAAGAG
>JAXKAR010000044.1:0-15325 GCA_036305845.1 Emergencia sp. | reverse complement strand
CGAGTCTCTTACGGCTATCGCTCGTTCATTAACTTTAAGAAACGGATACTTCTGATTTTCTACTAAATCTTTATACAAAAAATGGGAGTAGAATTTCTTCTACCCCCACAGTTGACTAACAACCTATATTACAAGTACAGTTTCCCATTTTCTTATTTTTTCATCTCCTCATACTCTTCTTTCAGCATGGAGAAAAGCAAGGAGTCTCGCAATGTTCCGTCATAAACCTTATAGGTTCTTCTAATCGTTCCCTCATATTTGAATCCGCACTTTTCGATAACTCTTTGGGAGCGCTTATTGGCCTGGCCTGTGCAGATGCCAATTTGGGAAAGGCCCAACTCCTCGAAGGCAAAGCGGATGACTTCTTTTGCTGCCTCTGTCATGATTCCCTGTTTCCAGTAATCCTCTGATAGAGAATACCCCAGTTCTTTGCTGTTCGCATCCGGTCGATACCGATCCGGTTCCAAACTTATACTGCCAATCACCTTACCCGGCTTTCCATCTGCCTTCGTCTCATCTTTCATCCTGATGGCCCAGGTTTCATTTGGCAAAAACAAGTCTCTGATAATGATTTCCGACTCTTCCCGGCTTTTGTGAGGAGACCAACCCGCATGAGGACCTACATTGGGATTTTTTGCATAATCATACAGGTCTGCTGCATCCTCCATGGTAAACATGGTCAGCCGCAATCTTTCTGTTTCTAAAGTTTTCATGACGGTGTCTCCTTTCGGCCGTTTCGGCTACTCCGTGGTACTGATGATTTCCTTGTTGGATTTATCAATCTGGCTGACCTTCATATCCTTTGCTTTAGCCGGGTCCACTTCTTCTTGCAGTCCCAGCAGTTTCGGTCCCAGATAAATCGTCTTTAGCGTTTCTCCATCCAAAGTAATCTTGCTGTATTCGGTAAAGTTCTGTCCCTTGATATAATACTTATCGCCAACGCTGACAACTTCTTCAATCTTTATCTCTTTAACGCCCATCTGCATACCTACAGGCTCGAATGGGTTACTGCCGCCGTAGAGATATTCTTCACCATAAAGCATGTCATAGCCAATCATCTTCAGATTATCCAAATAGTCACTGCTGTCATGATCTACCGTCTGGTGGTACTTAATTGTTGTACCGGTATGAATGTCTATACGATCAAAAACTTCTGCTGCCAGCTGATAGGTAGTCAGATCCTTGTCCTGCTTTTCCATGTCAAAGTTGCTCCAGATAATATACTCTGTTTGATACAGATCTTTAGCGTCATAGGAGCTTTCTGTAACATCCAGCGCCGGAATATGATCGCCATACATAACCAGAACCACATCTTCATCATAAGCAGCCAGCATATCAGTAAGCTCCTTGATAAACTGATCCATCTCATACATCTGATTAGCATAGTACTCATATTTCCATTTCATCGCCTCTGACGGTGCATCAATGACTTCAATCGTTGGATTCTTGATGACCTGTTCTTCCGGATACTTACCGTGTCCCTGAACAGAAATCGTATAAATATAGTCGTGTTGATTTTCCGTAGACTCCATGGCATCCATAATCTGGGACGGCAGAATGGAATCCTTTGCCCAGTTTTTCGGTGTCTTCGGTACGTCACTCATATATTCCAAGGAAGTAAAAGTATCATAACCGATATTGTCAAAAACCTGATTTCTATTGTAAAACAAAGCTCTGTGATTATGGATAGCATGGGTGCCGTATCCCATAGACTTCAAATCAAACGCAATGCTTTCCGCTGCCTTTTCCTTTAGTACAGACTTAAAAGGATACTCGCCGGGTCCGAAAAACCTGACGCTGAGGCCTGTCATGACCTCAAATTCCGTATTGGCCGTACCTGCGCCACATGCCGGTACAGTCAGATTTCCGGAAGAATATTGCTCCGATAATTTTCTAAAAGTAGGTACTGCATCGGCAGAAAGCTGAATATTGTTGAACAGCGCAGGATCCACAAAAGACTCCAGCTGCAGAAACAGAATATTCGGATACTCTTCGTCAACGTCAGTCTGGGTCAGCTTCATGGTACCGTCTTCGCCATACTGGCTCTTGTCAAAAATCGCCTTGACCGTTTTTTCATCGTAATCTCTTGGTTTTTGTATCCCTGTATTCAGCCATGTATTGATAAAGCAGTAAGGCACACCGTAATCATCATATGCATAAGCCAGATTTCCAAAGAATGTGCTGACTTGACCAATCTGAATCATGCCGAAGGTGGCGCCAAAGGTGAGTAAAATCGTCAGCGCCGCTGCCGACAGATTTCTTTTCCAGTTGACTTTGCCTTTTTTCTTTGGCGCTTTGATAAACAGTACCACCAGAGCGGCAATGCCTAAAACAATACCTGCGCCAATAAGAATAATTTCCATCTTGGAAAAATAATTGGTGATGATTGTTGCGCCATCCGTAACTGCACTTAAGTCCTTTACCGTAAATGGGGTCATTCGCTGAATTAGAATAATACCATTCGTAATGCCAATGGCCAGCCATACAAGCGATACAACGGTGACCACAAAGATCCTCCGCCGAAACAAGATTGCTACAACCAGGGTGGCAAAAATAATCAACGTATTATAGAAAAATACCAGCGGGCTCTCAAACAGAAACGTAACTCCGCCAAAGCCCTTTCTTGCCAGTGTTTCGATGATAAAATTAAGCAAAAACGCCCACGTCAGACAAAAGGCGAAACTATTGCGCAGATATTTGCTGTAAAATGATTTTAACTTGTCCATGTTCCCTTCCTCTTTTTCTCTATTTCTCCCCTTTTGCGAAACAATTTGCAAGTACTGCAAATTCCTCTAAAGACAATGTCTCCGCTCGTCTCTTTTCTTCAATTCCGGCGGCCTGTAACCCTTGCAACACCTCGTTTTTAGATATATCGCCTAATTGCATTAAGGAGTTTGACAGGGTCTTTCTCCGCTGTCCGAATCCGGCTTTGATACAGCGAAAGAATAATTTTTCATCAATTAAGTCTACGGGTCTTTCCTTGCGAAGATTCAGCTTAAGCACCGCTGAGTCCACCTTTGGCGCAGGGAAGAATACCTCCTTTGGGACAATTGCCACAGTTGAAACCGTGCAATAATATTGTACCGCTACAGACAAAGCGCCGTAGGCTTTTGTACCCGGTCCCGATTTAATTCGATCAGCCACTTCCTTTTGCATCATGATGGTGATGCTGTCTGCCTGAACATGGCTTTCCAGAATGCTCATGATGATAGGTGTGGTAATATAATACGGAAGATTACCGATAATCTTCACACCCCGGCAACCGGAATCATGAATAATCCGATTTAAATCGGTTTTCAGTACATCCTGATTGATGATCTCCACATTATCAAAGGCAGAAAGTGTGTCCTGAAGAATAGGAATCAGGTTTTTGTCAATTTCCACAGCGACAACTTTTTTGGCAAGCTGCGCCGCCTCTGCGGTGAGTACCCCGATACCCGGGCCGATTTCGATAACTAAATCTTCTTCCGTAATTTCCGTGGCGTCAATAATCTTGTCTATAATGTTTTTATCTGTAAGAAAGTTCTGCCCAAGACTCTTGGACAGTTTGAAATCGTATTTATCCTTGATTTCTCTAATCGTAGAAGGCGCGTATAAGTTCATTATAAATCCTCTGCTTGTTTTAAAAATTCTTCTCTGCTGATACCGAACTGATTCAGCTTTCTGAGGAAAGCCTTACTGTTGCCATAACCTATGGACAGCCGGTTTCCCAGTCTTTCTCTTCTTTCTTTTGCCTCTGTTGTGCCGGCCAGTCCCCATGCAACAAGATCTTCCACGGTAAAAAGGTCAGCAGTCTGACAACTGTCGGTACATCTTGCATTTTCCAATGCTTCAACGATGTCTTCCGGTTTTGCGTTTTCTACGCCGATATTGCTGCCTTTCAGCGCTTTCCCCTTTGGCAAAAATGCCTGCTTGCAATCCGGAAACCTATCTGAAATGAGGCGGCGAATCTTCTCCCCGGCATAATCAGGATCCGTAAAGAGAATAACGCCCTGCGTATTGTAAGTTTTCTCAATAAGCGGCCACATGGTATCCGGCATACCGAAACCATGGGTCTCTATAGTTACTGCATCTACAGCACGTTGAATTGCGGCAGTATCATCTCGACCTTCCACAATAATAGCCTCTTTAATTTTCTTTTTCTGTATCTCCTGCATCATCCTTCTCCTGATTCTGTTCTTCCTCTAAAATATACAGAATCTCTCCCGGCTTAATCAATTTGAGCTGCATTCTCGCCTGCTCTTCTATATATTCAACGTCGTTTACATTTTTTAATTCTTCTTTCAGCGCTTCTTCTTCTGAAAGGAGCTTTTCCCTGGTGGCTTCAAGTTCTTTCTGCTCAGACCACAAAGAAAAAACATTAGCAACAGATACAACAACACCCGTTATCATGACTAACACAATAACGGTAAGAACGATTCTTGTTCTGTTAAATTTGATTCTCTTCTTTTTCTTCGCTGCAGACTGCCGCTCTGACCGAAGTTCCTCTACAGACTTGCCTTCGCCTGCTTGGAAGCTGCGGACTCTGCCCTTTCTTCGCTTTCTTCTCATTCCATCTTATCCCCTGTATATAATATGTGTATGTTTCTCTGTCATACATCGCCTCTGTCTTCGCCTTCGGCTCGCCAGCCTTCTTGTACGGACATTATTATACCACAAATCGCTTTTTTCCACAATAATATGCCTGCTGCCATGGCCAGAATTCCATACATGGTGACAACGCCGTGGGAGCCTCTATAGAGGAAGTGGCTGAACAAAAATGCTGCGCAAAGCCAGCTTCCCAGATAGATGAGAATACAAAGTCGTTTATACCTTGCACACCGTGCAATAAAACGATCTCTCACGGTGAACACCATCATGATCGCCAGACCGCAGTAAAACATAATCAGAAGCTGAATCAGCTCCGCTTTGATCAGCGCTGTCATTTTTTCCGCCCCAGTCGCTCCCAAAGACGACGGCCACTTTTCTTTTTCGCATAGACGAAAGAATCGATTTCTCCAGAAGCCACCATACGCCCCTCTTCCAGATCCAGAGCCTCAATATGCAGGTTCTTTCCGCTGATAATCAGGCTTTCGTCCTTTAAATCAGCCAGTATGGTTTCTTCATCAAAAGCGTCCACACCCATCACCTCGGTAACGGTAAGCCGCTGTTTATTTTCCAGATATACGTGATGATTTTCCATGACATATTCCTCCCTTTTCGTTCAGTCTATGCCGGAAAATCGGAAAATTTTCCTTTAAATTTGACAGACAGGCCTAAAATAGCCTGTCTGTCCTTTCTCATTACATATAATCGTACGGATTTACCGCAGTGCCGCCGATTCTCACCTCAAAGTGACAATGGGCGCCGTAACTGTTTCCGGTATTTCCTACTGCGCCGATAACCTGACCCTGATATACCTGCTCTCCTGCGGATACATTTACTGCGCTGCAATGACCATATCTGGTCACCTTTCCGCCTCCATGGTCAATATCGATACACAGCCCATATCCGCTGTACCAACCGGCACGGGTTACTGTACCGCCGTCAGCCGCACGTATGGTTGTACCTTCCGGTGCTG
Organism: Emergencia sp.; assembly: GCA_036305845.1. GTDB lineage: Bacteria > Bacillota > Clostridia > Peptostreptococcales > Anaerovoracaceae > Senimuribacter. The sequence goes on along the minus strand of JAXKAR010000044.1, from coordinate 9,765 downwards.
CCAGATCCAGACCATCATGGTTTCTTCCCCAACGCCATCCGAATTCGGAGGTCAGGGTATAACCGGAAACCGGCATAATCAGCGTACCTGTAGGATGTGTTTTCGGCACTTCCTTAGTTCCTTTGATAACAATCCGTTTTACAGGCTCCCTGATCGTTTCTGATTCAAGGATCTGTTTATTCACACTTTCACCGTTTTCTCTGGTGATTCTGGCGGTAACGACTCGCTTACCGTTCTCGCCTTCTTGTTCAACCGTATAGTCTCCCTCATACATGGAAGATGACTTTTTATAAACGGTCTTATATTCTACTGTTTCCGCATAGGTGGATGTTTCTACGGTGACAACCGTAACTGCGGAAACCGCTTTATTCATGACAATCTTATCACCCGGATATATGGAATCTTCTTTTATGTCCGGATTGATTTTCTTCAGTTCTTCGAAGGTTGTATCGTATTTCTGGGTAATTTCAAAGAAGGTATCCCCCTCTTTTACTTCGTATACCACTTCTTTGGAACCACCGGTGAGAATCTTCTCCGTGGCCTCCTCAACACTGTCAATATAAATCAGTTTTGTGGCAAGAGGCATAATCTCCACCTTTTCCTTGAAGCCGATATCTTCATAAACTGTACTTTCACTGGTAGCCAGATATTCACGCTGCACCTGTTCCAGAACTGCCTTTGCGTCTGTCTCCGTAGCGCATGTGGTCAGAAGCTTACCATCCACATAAATACCAAAGGATTCAGCCTCCATGTCGGATAAATAAGTGAGCCGCTTCAGAACGGTGTCGATATCATCTACTTCTTTATCCAGAATGGAAACGGTTTCAAAGGTAATATCGCTTTCCGCATTGATGTCAATATTTGCGTCATATTCCTTGGTCAGTTCTGCGCTGACAAGATCTAACACTTTGGTCACATCTTCCTGATTTTTTACATAGCCCAAAACTTTACCATTGTAGGCATACTGAAATCCGGTAGCTGAGCTAAATACGGCAACCAATGCGATTGCTACCAAAATTGCTCCGGCAAAATGACCTAAAATCCACTTTTTCTTTTCTAATATCTGATCTCTGCTTTCGTGGATACGTCTGGCAATACGGTAACGAACCATCAGCATAAACCTGTCGTATTTTTCCATAGTCAAATCGTACCAGGTAACGATGGCTGCCGCTCCTCCCGTCACTTTCGTATTGACTCGTTTGGCATAAGCGCGCATACGCCGGACAGCGCGGTCACGGACAATCACCATCCGACGATCGACTTTCTCCATAGTCGAATCATACCAGGTGACGATGGCTGCCGCCCCGTCTCTTATTTTTGTGATAAGCTTTTTTCTTTTATCCATATTTCCGCCTCTTCCGTACGCAGCTTGATACAGGAACATCTTTCTCCCAAATCTGTAATCCCTGTATCGTTACATTTTTCGCATGCGTATTTTATATCGGTATAATCCATCTCGTAGTTGTTTTCTGTCAGCACCACTGCCCGTTCTGCAGCCAGTTGATCCATGATGCTGTTAATTTTTTTACTCTCCTCCTCAGAAGACCCCATAATCAATGCTTTAGAAAGCTGTGAACTCATCTTTCTGATCTCTTCGTCAATTTCCTGAATTCTCGGCAGCTTCTCATAGATTTCTTTTTTCTTACTTTCTGCCTGTCGCTCAGCTTTGTCTCGCAGGTAATCATAATACTGATTGAGTACGCCTTGCGTGACGACGACTTTTTTATTAACGTCGATGCCCTTGGTCTCGGCCTCATTTCTCCAGTTTTCTAAAACTTTGTTCACATAATTAAAATTAGGACTGGAAATTCCCGCTGTCTTCGTGCAGGCCTCCAAAACTCTCTCCATGGTGTAGCCCATCTGATCAAACCAGGTATCCATCATCTGTCGCTCTGCCTCTGTGGCATTTCTGGTAAACCCAAGGGCTTTCAGCACTCTGCGGTAGCGATAATATTTTTCGTCCTGCTCCTGCAGTTTTTCGCTGAGCTGATCGGTGGTTTCGATTCCCTCGTCAGTCCACTCCTTGACAACCTTTTCTATATATTTCAGGCTGGTCTTATTCTTTTCCAGACAATATTTGACGGTAAACAACACAACTTCAGGTGTTGCGCCATAATCGGACAACCAGGATAAAATCTGCGTAATCTCGGTAGAACTAAGCGCTCTGCCAAAAAGCTTCTCAATGTTAGCGAACAGCTCCTTTATTGCTTTATTGCCAAATACATTGTCTCTTTCAGCTTTCTTTTTTTCTTCTTTTGCCGGTCCATTGTTTTTACCGTAGAACATCTCTTTCATGTTGACAAACTCTACAGTAAAATCCAAATTGCCCCCGGCATCCAAATAGCGTTTTTTGATTACGCCCATCTGTTCCCAAAAATCCCAGGCTTCCCCAATAACCTTTTCTGATATACCCAGCTGACCGGCCATGACTTCGCTGGTCATCTCTCTCTGATGTTCTGCATACATAGATGCATAGAGAAATACCTTCACATAGTCACCCGGCGCAGCCGGCATATACTCATTGATAAAAATATTTTCAACTCTGGAATCTAAAAGGTAAAAATCTTTGATTTTTTCTTTGACAAAATTCATCTTATATTCCTTGACTTTCTTTATTGAGATCGGCAAGGAGCGCAGCTACATCAATGCCATGAGCATCTGCCGCCTCTCTCAGCGTTTCCTGCACCGCACCCGGGCATCCCAGGCAAAGCAGGCCATGACGTTCAAAGACGGCTTCCAGGCTTTCATCCATTTCCAGAATTTGGTAAACCTTCATCTCTTCTGTAATCTTCACGGCTCCTTCTCCTTTCCGCAAAGCCTATGCTTTGTCGCTGAACTTGGTGTATCTGGCTACCCAGGTCAAATCGAACACCTCTGTAGGTCCGCTTCTGTGTTTTGCCAGATTAACTTCACATACACCCGGCTTTTCCGAGTTATCCGGATTATAGTAATCATCACGGTAAAGAAACATGACCATATCCGCATCCTGCTCAATAGAACCGGATTCACGCAGGTCGGACAGAATCGGTCTGTGATCCTGTCTCTGCTCCGGCGCACGGGAAAGCTGGGACAAGACGATAACCGGACAGTCCATCTCTCTGGCAAGCAGTTTGAGATATCTGGACAGCGTACTGATTTCCTGCTGTCTGCTGTCACTTCTGCCTTCGGCTTTCATCAGCTGCAAATAGTCAATGATAATCAAATCCAGTCCCTTTTCCGACTTGAGTCTGCGGCATTTGTTTTTCATTTCTAAAACACTGATTCCCGGCGTATCGTCAATATGGATTTTGGTTTTGGAAAGAACATCCAATGCAAAGTTTATTCGATCCCAATCGTTTCTTTCTATATTCCCGGTCTTCAGCTTCTGCATTTCGACACGGGATTCCATGGCCAAAAGACGCTGTCCAAGCTGCGCCTTAGACATTTCCAAACTGAAAATCAAAACCGACGCGCCGGACTTGGTCGCTGCATTTTGAGCTACATTGAGAACGAAAGCGGTTTTTCCCATAGCCGGTCTTGCCGCGACGATTACCAGATCTGACTTCTGCAAACCGCTGGTCAGCTCATCGAGTCGTTTAAACCCGGTGGAAAGGCCGATAACCTGACCCTGCGTCTGAATCGCCTTATCAATCATGGCCACATTCTCCAGCAGAACTTCCTTAATGGGCGAAAAATCACTTTTCTGTCCCCTTTGGGCGATTTCAAAAATGCCTTTTTCTGCATAGTCCAGAATATCCGATGCGTCCATGGATTCTTCATAGCCTTTTTCCCGAATATCCTCAGCCGTCTTGATCAGTCTGCGCATAGATGCCTTTTCCGCAACGATCTTTGCATATTCGCCTGCATTACTGGTAGTCGGTGCAATGGTAGAGAGGCTTGCGATATAAACTCTTCCCCCTACCATCTCCAAAGACTTGCGTTTTTTCAGTTCCTCACAAACGGTAACGATATCTACCGATACATTATTGCGGAACAGTTCCACCATGACTGCAAAAATTTCTTTGTGGGCAGCATCGTAAAAATCATCCGCTTCCACTTCGTCTATCACGTCTGCCAGGGCGTCCTTACTTAAAAGGGCTGCGCCCAGAACAGACTTTTCCGCTTCCCCGTTATGCGGCGGAATTTTTTCTACCATCTTCGTCTCCTCTTGGGACTAATCTGTAACCTGTACAGTCAGTCTTCCGGCAATTTCCGGATATAGTTTAACTTCCACTTCGAAAGTGCCCATGTTTTTAATTGGGCTGTTCAGCTGAATTTTTTTCTTGTCAATGGTCAAACCAAACTGGCTCTTAGCTGCATCGGCAATATCCTTAGAAGTGATGGAGCCGAAAAGTCTTCCGCCTTCGCCTGATTTAGTCTTGATGACAACTTTCATTTCTTTCATCTTTTCTGCCAGCTCCTGAGCGGCGGCTTTTTCTTCTGCCTTTTTCTGCGCCATCAGTTCCTTTTGCTTTTCCAGGCTTCTGATGTTGCCATCTGTTGCTTCTGTGGCAAGTCCTTTCGGCAACAGCATATTTCTTGCATAACCATCGCTGACTTTTACCACTTCTCCGGCTTTGCCGGTACCTTTAACGTCTTTATTTAAGATAACAATCATGTTTTATATCCTCCTTAGTTTTCTGCATATTCCAATACTTTCTGTATAGCCTCTTCCGGGCTCATATCCACCTGAGCGCCTGCCGTAGTCAAATGACCGCCGCCGCCCAGCTTTTCCATAATAATCTGTACATTACGCTCTCCGAGAGATCTGGCGCTGACCACCGTTCTTCCCTTCTCCGTTCTGCCGGCAACGAAAGACGCTTTGATTCCCTTGATATTCAAAAGCTCGTCTGCTACCTGAGAATTGATGACCTGTGCATCCTGATTCCATCCCTCGCAAACCGAAGTCGCAATTCCACTGTCGTGAAACTCTGCCGCAGCAATACATCTGGCGCGCACCCGGAAGTTGTCCATATCTGTCTGGAAAAAACGCTTAACCTCTGTAGTATCCGCCCCTGATCGTCTCAGCCACGCAGCTGCCTCAAAGGTTCTTACACCGGTCTTTACCGCAAAACGGTTAGTATCCACCGTCATGCCGGCAAGAAGCGCTTCCGCCTCCAGTTTGACCAGAGACCGCTTTGCCGCCGCATACTGGAGAATCTCACTGACCAGTTCAGCTGTAGACGATGCATAAGACTCAATATAGGATAAAGTCGGGTTCTGCACACTTTCTTCCGCTCTGCGGTGATGGTCGATGACCACAACTCTGTCTGTCATCGTCAAAAGACTGCTGTTTTCCGCATAGCTTGGGCGATGGGTATCTAGGAGAACCACCAGAGTGTCTTTATCGGTTATGCTCTCCGCTTTTTTGCTGTTGATAAAGCTATAGTTATCGCTTTCCCTTGCCTGCTTGTAAATGGCCTGCAGGGAATCACTGATTTCATTCAGAACGATATGGGCTTCTCTGCCGCACATTCTGCACAGACGGTAGATACCTAACGAGGCCCCGAAACAATCCATATCCGGATTACGATGACCCATGATGACCACTCGTTTAGACTGATCAATTAATTGCTTCAGTGCGTGAGCCACTACACGGGACTTGCCCTTGTTACTTTTCTCTACGGTCTGCATTTTGCCGCCGTAGTATTCGGTCTTGTTTCCACGTCTGATTACCGCTTGATCTCCTCCGCGGCCCAGCGCAAGATCCAAAGCAGCTCTGGCATTCTCTTCTGTGTCTACAAAAGCTTTTCCGCCTATACCAATTCCCAGGCTCAAGCTCATTGGGAAATCAGCCTCTGTCTCGATCTCCCTGACTTCATCTAAAATAGAAAACTTGCTTTCGATCATGCCTTCCACATAAGCGTGTTGAAAATACATGATGTATTTAGAACTGTTCAATTTGTTGATAGAACCCTTAGCCTTGACCGCCCACTGACGAATCGCACGATCAAGCTCGGCATTGGCCGTCATTCGCTTCTCCGGTGAAGTGCTGGCTACCAGTTCGTCATAGTTATCAATATTGATGATACAAACGCAGACCTTCTCGTCGTTGTATCTGTCCTTAAGGTTCTCAAAGTTAGTTACATCGTTAAAAAAGACAAGAAGATTCCCGTCTTCCTCGTCGTTCTCTGTATTGGTGATCAGGCGGAACTGTCTGCCGTTCCTTTCTAAGATATGATAAGAATTCTCATCAGCCGGTCCGTACAGATCAGAAATCTTGATTCCTGTTAAAGCAAAAAAATCAGCGTCTTCTATTCCATCATAAATAAAAACCTTATCTATATGTTCGTTCGCGCAGACGATTTTTCCCTTTTTATTGACGATGCACATAGGCACCGGTATTCTTGATGAAAAATATTTTCCAAATGCTGTTTCTGCCATTTCTGCTCCCCTTAATCACAATCGGCACGCATATATGTTAAATATACCACGTGCGGCCTTTCTTTTGGTGTAGGTTTTGTGATAATAACTTTCAGTCTACCCTATAGTATATCATATTTCTCTGCTGAATCCAAACTTTCTTTCATTTATATGGTATAAATTTCCAATATGCCGCCGCACCTACACCGGTATAATTCCGGATGGTCGATAACTTTGCTGCGCCGAAGTCTAAAGGTTTCCCTTCCGCATTTTGTACAGCTAATCTTATATCGGTATGAAATTCGGTCTTGATTAATTCCATCATGGTTCTCCCCTGCTGTGGTGGTGATATGGCAGCCGTAAGCTTCATTCACCCGGCCAGCTAACTGCTTCCATCGAACACCATGATTAAGGCACCCGGGACAGGTGTGAAGCAGTTCATGAAAAATTACCTCTTTTACTTCTTGATCGCTTTTATTTTGCATCATAGTAGAAATCTCCAGTGTATAAGTACTTCGCCCTTTTACCGTTTTTTCTTTACAGCATCCCAGTCTTTTCTTTGCTCGAGTATTTTCGGTAATTTCTATTATTGAGGCCGACGGTCTGATGCCGATAGCCTTTAGCTGTGAAATGGCTTCATGCATAAGGCGGTTTAGTCTCTGTTCAAACTCTGTCATTTTTTCAGTATTTCTCTACATTTCTTTTTCATAATCAAAGCCCCTGTAAAAGGGGCTTTTCTTGGTTAATTCTTATTATGTTTCATGTGAAACATTCTTTATTGTTCCACTGTTTTCAACAGTTCTATCAATCGGTTTAGTTCATCCATGCTGTAATATTCCAGCTGAATAGTACCTTTCTTGCCTTTCTGATTGATTGTCACCTTTGTACCGAAAATATCTTTCAGTTCCCTCTCTGTATGAAGAGCATCTGCGCTCTTTGCTTTTTTCGCAGGTTTTTTCTGCGGTTTTCCTGCCTGCGCCACAAGCTCTTCAATTTTTCTTACGGATAAACCTTCGTCGATGATTTTTCTGCAAAGGTCAGCTTGCAGTTTTCTATCTTCAACAGAAATCAATGCCCGAGCATGTCCTGTAGTAAGCATCCCCTCTGAAACCAGACTCTGAATTTCATCCGGCAGTTTCAACAGTCGAAGAGCGTTGGTGATATACGGCCGGCTCTTGCTGACGCTTTTTGAGACCTCCTCCTGAGTCAATCCGTAAGTCTTAATCATCTGATGTATACCCTCTGCCTCTTCGATAGGGTTTAAGTCTTCTCTCTGCATATTCTCGATAATAGCAATGAGCATATTTTCTTCATCAGTAAATTCTCGAATCAGACACGGCACTTCTTTCAGTTCTGCTTTACGAGACGCCCGCCATCTTCTTTCACCGGCGACAATCTCATAACCGTTTTCTTTCTTTCTCACAACCAACGGCTGAATAATGCCATGTTCTGTGATGGATGCAGCAAGCTCTGCAATCTTTTCATCATCAAACACTTTTCTTGGCTGATTCTTATTTGGTTTAATATCGTTGATATCAATATAAACCACCGCATCGTCTGCAGCCTTTTTTTCTACCGTTTCTTCTTTTGGCTGGGCAACTGGCGCCTGATCAGCAAAAAGGGCATCGAGGCCTCTTCCCAACCCTCTATTTTTCGTTTTTCCGGCTGCCATTACCTATGTTCCTCCCATTCCAGAAATTCTTCTGCAAAATCTCTGTATGCTTCCGCGCCCTTTGACTTAGGGTCATATTCTGTAATTGCCATACCAAAGCTCGGCGCTTCTGCCAGACGAATATTTCTCGGAATAACCGTTGAGTATACTTTTGACCCAAAATACTTCTTTACTTCTTGAACGACCTGGATAGACAGATTCGTTCTTCCGTCAAACATACTCAGAATAACCCCTTCAATTTCCAAATCTTTATTCAGATTCTTTTTAACCAGTTCAATGGTGCTGACCAGCTGGCTCACACCTTCCAGCGCATAGAACTCACACTGAATCGGAATTAGTACGCTTTCAACCGCAGTAAGCGAATTTATGGTCAACAGACCAAGTGAAGGAGGGCAATCAATAAAGACATAATCATATCTGTCTTTAATCTTATCGATAGACTCCCTCAGTCTTCTCTCTCTTCCCTCGATTTCCACAAGCTCAATTTCTGCTCCTGCTAAATCTACACTGGCAGGGATAATATCCAGATTTTTTATTCCTGTATGAATGATTGCTTTCTCTGTGTCAAAGTTGTCTTCGATTAAAAGATCATATACTGTGTATGGCAGGTCTTTCTTAGAGACGCCGATTCCACTGGTGGTATTACCCTGGGGATCAATATCCAGCATTAAAACTTTTTTATTCTTCATTGCCAGGCTGGCTCCCAAATTGATGTTGGTTGTTGTCTTGCCTACGCCACCCTTTTGATTAAAAATTGCGATTGCTTTTCCCAATGTTTTTCCTCCTGCTAAATCATTACTACAAGTATTATATATGATTATCCATCATTTTACCACCACTTTGCAGAAAAAAAATAGGGATGTTTCACGTGAAACATCCCTGGTTTTTTGGAATTACAATTTTTAATTCTACATATTCGCCTTTGTCTTCTTCGGAAATCTTCGCACCCTTTTCAACATCGTGAATTTGCGTGAATGCCTTTTTTATAGTATTCATATATATCTTATAACTTATGTAATTTATTTTTCGTTTTTTCTTTGTCTCCGCTTCTTCTCTGGCCAGAAACTCTTCGATCAGTTTCTCTGTCTGCTTTACATTCAGATTATTCGTCACTACCCGCTGCAATACCTTCTCTCGTATCTTCGGGTCGTTCAGCTTGAGCAACGCTCTGGCATGGCGCTCTGTCAATTTTGCCTCAACTAATTTTTCCTGGATATCGGCAGGCAGAGTCAAAATCCTCAGCTTATTGGAAATCGTAGACTGTCTTTTTCCGATTTTCGCAGAAAGCTCTCCTTGGGTCAATCCAAACTCCTCGATCAGCTTTCTATAAGCGTAGGCCTCTTCGATGTAACTGAGATTCTCTCTCTGCACGTTTTCGACTACGGCAATCAGCGCCGTATCCCGCTCATTAAAATCTTTGATAATTGCAGGTATCTTTGCCAGTCCGGCCAACTTCGCCGCCCGAAGTCTCCTCTCCCCTGCAATAAGAAAATACTTTCCGTCCCTCTCTTTTCTGACAATAATCGGCTGTAAAACGCCATATTCTACAATAGAACTTCTCAGATCCTGCAGCTCTTCCTCAGCAAAATGCTTTCTGGGCTGTTCAGGATTAACACACACACTGTCAAGCGAAAGCTCGACGCTTTTCCTTTGGGTTGTATAATTTCTGTGGGGGTAGCTAGAAAATAATAGACATAATTCTAATTCCATTTTATCATTTAACTGCAAACCAAAATAACAAAAGGAATTAT
>JAXKAR010000043.1:0-2646 GCA_036305845.1 Emergencia sp. | reverse complement strand
GTTTCCAAAATGAGCTTTACCATTCGCAGTTTATCTTCAGCAGAATATTTACGCATAAAAAATGCTCCCTCCTTGATAAACAGTTTTATTATTTTAACTGTCTACCTAGAAGGGAGCATATCAATGCCTGAGCTGGGTTTTGTTTTTATTTTACTTAACTTTACTTAATTTCCACTTATATAACCCAAGCGCCAAAATCAGAGCCAAAGTTTCTGATACAGCCATGGAAAGCCAGATACCGGTTTCTCCAAAGAGCGCCGCCATGACCAACAGGCAAACGGTGATAAATACAAGTCCGCGACTGATAGAAATCGTCATCGCCGGACGGTTCTTTTCCAATGCGGTGAAATATCCGGCAAGGATAATCACTACGCCAAGCGGCAGGAATGAGAAGGAGAACAGTTTAAAAGCTGTCACGCCATCTAAATAAAGGGCCATATTCAGATCCGGATCAATAAAGACAGCAACGATTGGGTTCGGATACAGCACACCTATAGCGAACGCCGCGATAGACGCAATCCCTGCGCTAAGCAAGGCAATTCTAAGAATATATCGGTGAATTCGGGTTTCTTCTCTGCCGTGATGATAGCTGACCAACGGCTGCATGCCCTGATTGATCCCCATCATTGTCATCAGAATTAACTGAGAAACATAAGCAATAACCGTATAGATGACTACCCCGTCATCACCGGAAACTCTGATCAGCACATTATTAAACATGAAGATAATCACACCGACAGAAAACTCTGTTACACTATCGGCAATCCCCAATTTGGCAAATCCAAGAACTTCTTTGATATGCCACTTGATTTTGACAAAGCTGAAATAGGACTTTTTCGATAAGAAATGAGCCAAAAATATAGAGAAGGTCATCAGCTGCGAAAGCCCTGTTGCGATTGCCGCTCCTTCAATCCCCCAATGGAAGACGATAACGAAAAGCCAGTCTAAAACGATATTCGTTACCGCTCCGGCTGAGGTCGTCATAATGGCCTTTTTCGGAAATCCATCTGCCTTAATCAGTACTTCCAGATTATAGGAAGTCATATAGCATGGTACGAAAAGAATGATAATCCGCAGATAATCCTTTACATATTCCAATGTGGCATCCGTCGCGCCCAGCATCAGTGCCAACCGCTCCAAATTAAGCTGTGCGATAATAACCACAATCCAAGCCAGAACAAAAACTGTTACCGCACTGGTGGTAAAAATCTGATTAGCTCGTTCGTGATTCCCCTGTCCCTTATAAATAGAAGCTCTTGTGCTTGCACCTACGGCGAAGAGAATCCCCAGCGCAAAGGCAGTATTGATAAACGGCATTGCGATGTTGACAGCAGCAAGCGCAGTAGTTCCAACGCCTCTCGCCACAAACATACCATCTACCATCGTATAAATGGTGTACACCCACATGGCTGCTACCGACGGCAGTGCATAACTGAAAAATTTTCGCTTTACATCACTTTTTAGTTCTGAATTCATAGTAACAACTCCTTTTTGTCTTTAAATCCAGTATAAACCTTGGTATAATACCAATGTAAAGGAGTTTTTTGAAAAAATGAAAAAATATTATAAAATCGGAGAAATTTCCAAGCTTTACGGCATTGGACCCGACTCCCTCCGCTACTACGAAGAAATCGGCATTCTCAAGCCGGGCAGAGACGACAACGGTTACCGAATGTACACCATCAGCGATATCCGCACCCTGAATATTCTAAGGGAGCTGCGCTCCATCGGCTTTTCCATGGAGGAAATCAAGAGCCATCTTAGGGACTTCGATGTGGACAAGACCCTGGCCCTTTTTCGCAGGGAAGTCATCGCCGTGGAAGAAAAAATCAGCCAGCTGAACCAGCTAAAAAGCCACCTTTCGGAACGAATCGCCGAAATGGAAAACCATCTGCGCAGCGAATTTGTCTTCGATGGCGCTGAGCTGCGCCACATTCCGGAGCGAAAAATCTTAAAGCTAAGCGAAAATGTTTATCGTGACGAAGACCTGGACCTGGTCATTAAAGAGCTGCAGAAGAAAAACCAGAATCAGCTTTACCTCATCGGTAACGGAGATATGGGGGCAAGTCTTCCCCTATCCCCTATCAGCAGCGGAACCTACGGCCATTTCAACGCAGTCTTCTGCCGGGTAGACGAGGGAGAAAGCTTTGACACCATCATCCCTGCCGGAGATTACCTCTGCACCACCATACGAGGCAGCTACGCCAAAATGCCCGCAGCGTGGGAATCCCTGTTCGGTGAACTCAAATCCCGAGGCCTGAAAGCTGCAGGGGACCCTATGGAGTTTTATATTATCGATAACCACGATACCAACCACGAGGAAGAATATATCACCCAGCTGCAGATTCCGGTAGAGTAAGCAAAGACTGCCCTTTTGAATTTTGCAGGCGAAATCGTTATTATGTTGACAGATTTCTGGTTTTCTGTAATTTTTGTCAACATTTTAGTCCTACTCCCTTTGCAAACAAGAGGTTTTTGAGGTCTAATGTTGACAAAGTAGACAATTTTAATGTGGACCCTATTTAACGGACACCTTCACCCAAACACTGGAAACAATGATATAATACCAGTAAGGATGGAGGTAGCAAAATGTCACATTATACATCTCAGTTCAGAACCCAAATAGCCAAAGAGGCTATAAAAGCC
>JAXKAR010000042.1:0-73041 GCA_036305845.1 Emergencia sp. | reverse complement strand
CAATTTGCTGATTGTTCAAATTTATTTTGACTAAATTTCTACACTATGAAGTTGTCTAGGTTCTGCTGTCTTTGATGATTTCCGAAGAGCTCTCTTTGAGACAGCTTATTCAGTATATCACCTCTTCTTGCTCTTGTCAAGCACTTTTTTTCGACTTTTTTAAGTCGTTTTCAGTTCTTGACTCAAGCGAGACAGCTTATTTAGTATATCACTGTCATCACATATTGTCAAGCACTTTTTTACTTATTTTTAGAAGTAATATTTGCTCGCCATTCGTGCGACAGCTTTTATATATTACCATCTATATCCAAGGGTGTCAATACCTTTTTTCGACTTTTTCCTCACTTTTTCTGATGCGTTTTGGAGGTCCTATGAAGTCCGAATAACAGATATAAAACTACCCCTATCAAATTAAGAATGCTGAACAATGCATATACGCCGATACTGCCGAACAGATCCATGGCCACGCCGCCAAAGAAATTACATATAATGGTACCGCCATTTGAAGAAACTGCGTAGAATGCCGCTATGGCTATGCCGATATGATGCGGCGAAACAGCATTGGAAAGATACTTGACGTATTCAGTCAGCAGAATGCCGTTGACCATTCCCTGAAGGAAAAATGTCATCAGTAAGATCTCATCGCTAGGTCCGAGTGCATAAAATCCAAATCGCAGCGCAGACAATATCATTGCTGCCACGATGACCTTTTCTTGCGTAAATCGTCTGCATAGTTTTGGCGCCAGCGCCATAAATGGCGCTTCACTGCCAACCATGAACAGAAATGCCGTTCCAATTCCGGCAACGGTTCCGCCACCATCCTTGAAAAGAAAACCGAAATAGGTGTTGTTTGCCACATTGGTTCCCATAACAAAAATTCCACAGATAATCAGCTGCAGCGCCTTCTTGTCTTTTAGAAGTTGTCCGTAGCCAACCCGTTCACTTTTCCTATGCTCACCATCCGACCGTTTTTCTCTGTTGCTGGTCATCATAACCGTTACTGCAGCAAGAACATACAATCCCATGTAAATATAAAAGATATTGGTCAGTCCAAACTCATCGCCAATTTTTCCTCCGGCAAAAACTGCTGCCGCATAACCCACTGCGCCGCATAACCGGATCGAGGAGAAATTATCGTGATCATTTTCCAATACCAATGCATCCGACACACCCATAACCGGTCCCTGGAAGAAATACTGTAATCCATAGGACAGAACAAATAAGAAGAATATCGTAACAAAGGTATTGACTATTCCCATCACAGCTGCCGCCAGACAGATCATCGCAATGATTTTTCTCCCGTCACGGCTGTTTGTGTACCTATCTCCCCAAAACGCCGATGCAAATACGGCAATGGCAGTTGCCACCGACGTTACTGTTCCGATTTGGGTTCCGTTAAATCCGATACTACTCAGATACTGACTAATCAGCGGATTCATCACGCCCATAGCTGCATAGCCAAAGAAATAAAACGCCATACAGTGTCTCGTATTATTCTGTTTTTCATTGTTCATATTAAAATATCGCATAAACGTAAGTATAGCAAATCCTTTCTTTGGACACAATACCCTACAGAAATTATTTGGAGGTGTACTGTGCTCATCGTTTGTATTAGAACATTTATTTTATATGTTGTGGTTCTGTTTTCTCTCAGGATCATGGGAAAATCCGAACTATCAAAAATGTCAACATTCCAGATGGTCGTTCTGTTTATGATTGCAGAGCTTGCTTCAATTCCCATCGATACACCTACAGCCTCATTGATTACCGGTGTAATTGCAATTTTTACATTGATGTTTCTTCAGGTTCTTTTTTCTTACCTTTCTATTAAAAGTGAGAAATTCAAAAACTTCATTAATGGTCGTCCCAGCATCATTGTAGACAAGGGAAAAATCAATGTCAAAGAAATGGAACGTCTTAGAATCAACGTCAACGATCTCTTTGAACAGCTGCGCATCGGTAATTGTCCGTCTCTTTCTGACGTGGAGTATGCTGTCATGGAATCCAACGGGCAGCTGTCCATTATTACGACTACTGATGAAGAAAAACTTCCCCTTCTCATCATCAGCGACGGTGTGCTTTATCAAGAGAATCTGCAAAAGTCGGGGATAGATTTTCAGACATTGATGTGTATGCTTAACGGAAAAGGCATCGACAGCGTCAAGAATGTCTTTGTCGCATTTTTTGACGGAAACCGTATTCTGCACGTATATCCGGTTCCCGTGTCGGGCCAGAACTATTCTACGGAGGTGTGTTAAATGCGTTCACTTTGGATATCGATTCTTTCCATCGCCATACTAATCGGCAGTTGGAGTATCTTTTATCACTACTCTGATAACAAGCTGGAAGATCTTATCGATCAGTGTAGCGAATCAGTCATGCCTGCAATTCTTGACGCCGACTGGGAAAAAGCAGAAGAAGAATTTCGCTCTCAGTATGATGCATGGCACAAATACAGAAAATACGCCCTGTACTTTTCCGACACACTTGCGATCAATGACACCGATGCCACCATTGCAAAAACCCTGATGTATATCCGTGCCAAGGATGATTCCAATAGCAGCGGTGAACTTCTTGCCTTTATCGAACAATTAAAATATCTTCGTCAAACAGAGAAGGTGCTTCCGGAAAACATTCTATAACTTTAAACCAAAACGGGCAGTATCGACCACCGAAGTGATCATACTGCCCGCTTTTACTTTTCGTCGACGATTTCGTACATCCCTGCAGCGTCTTCCTTGCGACAGGATTCCGTAAGCTTAAGCACTTTGACCGTGATTGCGCTGTTTCCAAAAGCGATATGAATGATGTCTCCTTCTTTTACTTCTGCTCCGGCTTTTACGATCTTCTCATTAACAGAAACTCTCTCCTGGTCGCAAGCCTCTTTGGCCACAGTTCTTCTCTTTATCAATCTTGCATTCTTTAAAAACTTATCAATTCTCATGCTGTTTTCTCACCTTACTTTAAAAACTAAAATGTTCAATACGATTACAAAACAAAAAGGACAACCGAAGTTGTCCTTAATTATCAGCTTATTTATTTACAGCATCCTTCAGAGCCTTACCAGCTTTGAATACAGGTGCCTTGGAAGCTTCGATTTCGATAACTTCTTCAGGTTTTCTAGGGTTTCTTCCCTGTCTTGCTTTTCTTTCTCTTGTTTCAAAAGTTCCGAATCCAATCAGCTGTACTTTTTCACCTTCTACCAGAGCCTCTTCCACACTGGTAAGAAATGCGTTAATTGCAACTTCTGCATCCTTCTTCGTAAAGTTTGTTTTCTCTGCTACTGCAGCAACGAGTTCAGCCTTATTCATTATAAAATCCTCCTTAAATCATACACAATTAAGCATTGAACTTCTCTTTTTTCTTAGCCTCTATCCAAAGTTTGTCCATTTCCTCAAGTCTCATACGCTCAAAATCCAAATTTCTCTCAATTGCAATGTTCTCCATTGTTGTAAATCTGTCAATGAACTTCGCTGTTGTGTTGTTCAGCGAAGCTTCAGCGTCGAAATGTAGAAACCTTGAGACGTTAACCACAGAAAAAAGCAGGTCCCCTAATTCTTCAAACATCTCGCTTTCGGCGCCTTGCGCAAAAGCTTGTCTCAGTTCGTGCAGTTCTTCATCAATTTTTGCAAAAGCGTCCGCAACATCATCCCAGTCGAAACCGACTTTGGAAGCCTTGGACTGAACTTTCGCACTGCGAATCAGCGCCGGAAGCGCCTTAGGCACACGCCTGAGCCTGTCAGAATATCTTTGTTCATCATGCTCTTTGCTTTTAATATTCTCCCATTTTTCAAGGGCTTTGTCAACACTTTTTACTTTTTCTTCGGAAAAAATGTGTGGATGCCTGCGAAGCATTTTTTCGCACTCTTCATTTATGACATCGGTAAGAGAGAAATCCCCTTCCTCTTGTGACAGGTCGCTGTGGAAAACGACCTGAAGCAAAACGTCTCCCAGTTCCTCTCGGAGATTCACCGTATCTTTTTCTAAAATCGCATCTACCGCCTCATAGGCTTCTTCCAACATGCACGTTGTCAGCGTCTCATGAGTCTGCACCCTATCCCAGGGGCATTCAACCCGTAATATTTTAATGATTTCCACCAGCCGGTTCAATGCGCTGCCGGCGTCTGTTCCTGCTATATACAGCCGTTCAAATTCCTGCTTCATCTTCTTATCTCACAAACTTTCTCAATAATTTTACCAGCTTTGTTCCTCCCGGCATGCTCTCTACTTCTTCCAGCGTAATGGCTTTGATCATAAAGATCAAAATTACATATACAACAGCACCTACCATAATAGAAAACAGCGTGGAAATGCTGTTGCCCATAAAACCGACTGTGAGTTTTTGCACAGCGAAAGCACAGACGCCCATGATGGCAGCAGCAATACATGGCCGCACATAGGTCAGATCATAGTTAAACTTAGTTCCCGTATACTTTTTCACAGAGATATTATTCAGTACCAAGGCAACAACATAAGCAAGCATGGTGCCAATCGCTGCGCCCTTAATATTGAAGGCCGGAATCCCCACCAGAATAAACGTCACAATCACTTTACCAACACAGCCGATTGCCAAATGAATAACCGGAACCATTTGTTTACCGATAGACTGGAGCACACCCACAGAAGTCTGTGTAATGGCCAGGAAAATCACACTGATTGCCATAATCATCAGCGTAGGTACCGCAGCAATAGCGCTGGCTTTCTGTGCAGGATAAAGAAGGAGCAGAATCGGCTCAGCAAGAGCAAAAATTCCAAATGCACAAGGAAAGGCCATGATCATCGTTGTTCTATAGCCTAACTGTACGTTTTCCTGTACGCCTCGTTTATCTTTGATTTTAAATGCCGCCGCAATAGCCGGAACTAAGCTAACCGCAACAGCCTGTGTAAATACCTGCGGGAATGCAATCAGCGAATTACAGAAACCACTGAGCAGTCCGTAAAGGCTCTTAGCTTCTTCATAGGACCAACCTGTCGCCTGCAATCTGGTCATAATAATCCCGGTGTCGATTAAGGTCATAATCGGCATGATTTCGCTGCCTATGATAATCGGCACAGCGATGGCAACAATTTTGCGCAGCAACACACTGGTTTCTTCCACATGCTTATTATTCAGATCTATTTTGCGATGAATCGTTTTCCGGTTCATCATATAAATCACTACAATAATTGCAAGGCCTGCAATAGATCCTGCTGACGCGCCAAAAGACGCCCCTGCGGCAGCTTCTTTTAGCCCCATATCCAGCAGCTTATATGCTAAATACAAGCCTACAATAACTCGAATCAGCTGCTCTGTGATTTCAGAAATCGCAGTCGGGTTCATATTTTGTCTGCCCTGGAAATAACCTCTAAATGCAGAAAACAGTGGTACGAACAAAAGTGCCGGCGAAATAGATTTTACTGCCAGCGCAGCTTCCGGGTTCCCCAGTTTTGCCGTAATAAACTCTCCGCCAAAATAGCAGAGCGCAAAGGATATAATACCGATACAAAAGAGCAGTGATGTCGCTACTTTAAATACCTTATGCGCATTCTTATACTCCCCTACTGCAATCCGCTCCGAAACCATTCGAGAAATTGCCACGGGAATACCTGCCGTAGACAAAACCAGTAATGCACCATAAATTGAATAGGCAAATCCATAATAGGACATACCGTCGTCACCAATCCAGTTGGTCAGCGGGATTCTGAAAATTGCACCAAGCAGTTTGATGACAATACCTGCAATACCTAAAATCGCCGCGCCTTTGATAAATTTATTTCCTTTGTTTGACATAAGTTTTCTACTTTCTATAATTGTTTCAAAATTTCTGCGGTGGCCGCACCTGCCTCAAAAATAGTCTTTTCCAAATCAATAGTTGTATATTCTCCATCTTGATAAAGAACCTTTCCGTCAACCATGGTCATCACGATATCGTTTCCGGAAGATGCGTAAACAATGTTATTTAAAAGGTTATGTTGCGGATGCATATTCGGTACATCCGTTCTCAAAACAATAAGGTCCGCTTTGCAGCCTTCTTCTATACGGCCACAGTCCAGCCTGCCCTGAGCTTTTGCCCCGTTCAGCGTAGCCGCCATAAGCGTTTCCTTTGGTGTTATGACTGTAGGATCCATATCCCGCACCTTTGCTACAGTGGCAAAAGCCTTCATTTCCTCTAAAAAGTTAAGGCTGTTGTTGCTGGAAACACTGTCCGTACCAATAGCTACGTTAATACCCATCCGCATCATCTTTGGCACATTGCAGATACCGCTTGCTAGCTTCAGGTTACTAATCGGGTTAGATGCAACGCTAACGCCCTTTTCTTTCAAAATATCAAAATCCTCACCCTCGCACCATACGCAGTGAGCCGCCAAAGTCTGACTGTCGAAAAGCCCACAGTCATTGAAATACTGCACCGGCGTTCTTCCGTTTCTTCTGCCCTTGCATTCTTCATGCTCAAGTCTTGTTTCTGAAACATGAACATGCATAATCAGCCCTTCTTCTCTTGTCAGCGCTGCAAGGCCTCTTACTGTTTCTTCGTTTGTGGTATATTCGGCATGTATACTGGTATCCATTAAAATTCTCCCATCACATGCGCCATGGTAAGCGTTTACCGCCTGCCTACTTTCTTCCAAGGAAACCAATTGTTCAAACGGCTGCTCCATGGGATTTGTAATAGAGCGGGAAAGATTGCTTTTCATTCCGCTGTCTGCAACAGCTTTTACCATATCCGGAATAAAATAGTACATATCAGAAGAAGACACAATACCAAAGCGCAGAGATTCTGCCATACACAATAGCGTTCCCCAGTATACAGCGTTTCCTGTGAGCTTGTCTTCAAATGGAAAAATCCTGGTAAACAGCCAATCCTGAAGCGCCAAATTTTCACCGTATCCTCGCATTAATGCCATCGGCGAATGGGCATGGGCATTATAAAAGCCGGGCATTAAGATCCGGTTTCTCCCATCGTATTCCTGTCCGAAATCCTTTTCGGGTTTCTCTTTTCCGATATAGGTAATGGCGCTGTCCTCAACACCTACATACATATCTTCTTCAATCTCAAAATCTTTATTTAAGATTGTAATCTTCTTAAACAACATATTCTGTCCTCCAAGCGCTTATACATAATTCGCTAATTCCTTCCTTACGGCAACGCCGCTGGGTCGCGGAATCATTATACCATGGCAGCCCTATAAATCCAACATAAATCCAACTCTTTTCACCATTTTTGCTGCAAGACAGGTATATTTTTGAAACCTTGGCAAAAACTATGATTACATTATTTGTTATGAAGGAGTGTAAAACTACATGAAAGCAACCGGAATTGTAAGGAGAATCGATGACCTTGGCAGAGTCGTTGTTCCAAAAGAAATCAGAAGAATACTCAGAATCAGAGAAGGTGATCCCTTGGAAATATATACAACTGCGGGTGGTGAAATCATCCTGAAAAAATACTCTCCCATTGGGGATATGAGTCAAATTGCCGCTGAATTCGCCGAAACGGCTTCCTCTATATTAGGCGGAACGGTCGCAGTTTCCGATACTGACGCCTTTATTGCTGCTTCAGGAAAAGAAAAAAAACAGTTCGGTAAAGAAAAAATTGATCCGGAGCTGGATCACATTATCCAAAGCAAGGATAAATTTCAAAGCGATCAGAAGTTGATTATCCCTATCGTTTCTCAAGGAGACGCTATCGGTTCTATTACGATTCTCGCCGCAGAAAGCAAGGCATTAGGCGAAGCAGAAAGAAAAGCTGCGGAAATCGGTGCGGATTTTATCGCAAAGCAGATTTATAATTAAAAGATATCGCACGGCAAAATTCTTCCGTGCGATATTTTTATCAGACCTTTGTATCTAATCTTTCTTAATCTGTTCCGGCTGCGTCTTATGATCCTGTAAAATCTGCAGCAGCCTCACTGTATCCTTCAATTTATCGGCAGGTTTTACGCTCAACCGGATATAAGGGGCTGCGCCGCCGTGTACAAAGGCCAGCATACCGAATGCCTCATTGACATGCATCAGGGCATATCCGTTCAGCGGATTTTTTTCTGCAAAAGCTACGATCACCTTTCCCTGCTGTTCATAAATTCTGGTCACAGAAAGATCCTCTGCAAGACTTCTGATTCTGGAAATGCGGATAAGATTCAGCGTTTCTCTCGGCACATCGCCAAATCGGTCCATCATTTCGTCAATCATTTCATCCTCATCGGCTTCTGTCCTTACCGAAGCGATTTTCTTATACATCTGTAGCTTCAGGGTCTCATTTTCGATATACCAGTTTGGAATATTGGCTGTAACCATAATTTCAACAGAAATTTCCTCTTTGTTTTCGTTTACGATTTCTCCCTGCAGCGCACGTATTGCATCATCCACCAACTTACAGTAAAGCTCATAACCGATATTCATCATGTGTCCGCTTTGTTCACTGCCCAAAAGATTGCCCGCTCCGCGGATTTCCAAATCTCGCATGGCTACCTTAAATCCTGCGCCGAACTCCGTAAACTCTTTGATAGCTTTCAATCTCTTTTCGGCAACTTCAGTCAGTACTTTATCTTTCTGATACATCAGATAGGCATAAGCCATTCTGCTGGAACGCCCTACCCGACCTCGAAGCTGATAGAGCTGGGAAAGCCCGTATTTATCTGCATCAATGATAATCATGGTATTTGCATTGGAAATATCGATTCCCGACTCGATGATGGTCGTCGCTACAAGAACATCGTGTTCACCGTTAATAAAGCTAAGCATAACATCTTCGAGGGCATGCTCGTTCATCTGACCGTGACCAACGCAGACCTTGGCCTCCGGCACCAGATCACGAATTTGATCGGCCAGCTTGTTGATACCGCGTACTCTGTTATATACTACAAACACCTGACCGCCGCGGTCTAATTCTCTTGTAATGATCTCCTTGATCATCATGTCATCCCGTTCAAGTACATAAGTCTGCACCGGGTAACGTTCCGCCGGCGGTTCTTCAATGACACTCATATCCTTAATACCAGTCAGAGACATATTCAGTGTTCTTGGTATAGGTGTCGCTGACAGGGTCAGCACATCCACATTCTGCTTCAGCTGCTTGATGGTTTCCTTGTGCGCCACGCCAAATCTCTGCTCTTCATCGATAACCAGAAGACCAAGGTCTTTAAACTTGACATCCTTGGATAAAAGCCTGTGGGTTCCAATAATCAAATCGATTTGTCCCCGGTTCAGCTGATCGATAATCTGATCCTGCTGTTTCTCTGATCGAAATCTGCAAAGCATCTCTACTTTCAGCGGAAATTTCTCAAAACGCTCTTTCAGCGTATAGTAATGCTGATTGGCAAGTACCGTGGTAGGTACCAAAACAGCGGCCTGCTTACCGTCGGCAATACATTTAAATAAAGCTCTTGCCGCAACCTCGGTTTTTCCAAATCCTACGTCCCCGCACAAAAGCCGATCCATGGCAGCTGGTCTTTCCATATCTTCTTTGATTTCTTCGATGGAACGAAGCTGATCATCGGTTTCCGTATAAGGAAACGCATCTTCAAATTCTTGCTGCCAAACGGTGTCCTGACCGAAAGCATGACCCTTCTGCATCTTTCTCTGTGCATAAAGCTGCAGTAGTTCCTGGGCCATCTGTGCGATGGCAGCTTTGGCCTTTGCTTTGGTTACCTTCCAGTCACCGCCTGACAGCTTGTTAATCTTCGGTGATGCTGCATCAGAACCGATGTACTTCTGAATAATATCCATTTGCTCTACGGGCACATAGAGCATATCGTTACCTGCGTATTTAATCTTCAGGTAATCCTTTTTTTCTCCCTGCACCGTCAGCTGTTCGATTCCCAAAAACTTACCAATACCGTGGTTTTCATGTACCACATAGTCTCCGCTCTTCATGTCGGAGAAGGACTGAATCTGCTCAGCTTTGGTCTTTTTCTTTTTTCGTTTTCCCCTGTTCAGCTTCTGCCCGGAGAAAATATCGTTTTCGCTGATATAGCATAGCTTTTCCTCCGGAAAGTCTGCACCGGCGCTCAACGTACCTTCAGCAAAAATGATTTTTTCCAAAAGCCCTGCCCGATCTGCAAATTCCTGCAGATTTTCAAGGCGCTCCTTAGAAGAGGATACAATATAGATGCGATAGCCTTTTCGCACATATTCCTTCAGCTCTGCCTCCAAAAGCTCCATTCTGCCGCCGAAGGAAACTACTTGTCTGCTCTGCACACTATGAACTTCAGCCAGCGCATCTACGCCTTTGATGTTTTTGGCAAACGGCATCAGCACATAGACCGGTTCTTTCTCATAGATTTTATAAAAATCTTCTCTTCCCGATACCAATTCCATATCTCTTGGAATCACCTGTCCCCGCTCGAGAAAGACCTTAAAATCATCTTTGATTTCTGCACTTCTGGCATCCAGATACTCACAGATCCTGTCTGGATCATCTACAATGACGGTTCCACCCTCCATGTAATCCCAAAGATACTCGGTATCGCCATAAAAATAATGAAGATAGTTTTCTAAAAGCTGTAAGTTCGATACATTCCTAATATATTCACAAAGTTCGTCTCTTCGTTTTTGCAGATGTTCTGCGGCTTCATGAAAAGCTTCTCCCTTTTGCAAAAGCTTTTTTACCTGCACCGTATACTCTTTGTACAGACGATCTGCCGCATCGTTAAATACAGTCTTATCTGCCAGCATTTGCTCTGCCGGGAAAACTTCAATGTACTTTAGATTTTCCATTGATCTCTGCGTATCGATATCAAAAGTTCTGATAGAATCTACTTCCGTATCGAACAATTCAAGTCGAAATGGATGATCGCTGTCCGGCGTAAAAACATCGATAATTCCCCCTCTAATAGAAAACTGGCCCGCCGTATCCACGATTTCCATTCTTTCGTAGCCCAGCCGAACCAGGCTTTCCTTGATTTTCTCAAGATCCACATCGTCTCCCAGAGAAATTTTCAAAGAAGCGCTTTCGAAGTTTCTATGTGGGGTAATCTTTTTTACGGCAGCAGAAACAGGCGCAATAACAATGCAGCTTTGCCTTGTTCTCAGCGCCTTTAAGATTTTCAGCCGTTCGATAAGCTGATCATGATTCTTTGCCTCATAGCGCAGAAAAATTTGTTCTTCTGCCGGCAGCACCAGTATTTCCTTTTCAGAAAAAAAAGAAAGGTCTGAGGCCAATCGTTCCGCTCTTGCTGCGGTGGCAGTTACAATCAGGCTCTGTCCTTCTTCTTTTAGTAGATTGGAAATAACCGGGGCACATCTGCTTTCGGAGATACCCGAAATATTAATGATTCCCTTCTTTTTCATCTTCTTCCTTCTTCGGTTTTGGTTTTTTCTTGGTATTATAGCGGTTCATGGCAATATCCACGTCATCGCCAATCATGCATGCAATGGCGCTTGCCGCCTGATCCACAGTCTGCTCAAGTATAGGTACTTCTTCTTTAGAAAAGCCGCCAATAACAAAATTGACAAGATCACCCTTCTTTTGACTGCCGATGCCAATACGAATTCTGGGAAAGCGATCAGACTGCAATTGATACACAACTGATTTCATGCCATTATGGGTACCGGCGCTTCCAAATTTACGGATGCGCAGAGCACCCAGTTCGATATCTATATCGTCGTAGACCACAATTAAGTCTTCCGGTTCCAACTTATAAAAATGCATGATCTCTCGGATCGATTCGCCACTAAGGTTCATATAGGTCTGCGGTTTTACCAACAAGACTTTCTGGCCGGCGATTCTTCCCTCGCCGACCAGCGCCTTAAATTTCAGTTTATCTACTTTTATGTCATGCTTTTCCGCCAGCCGGTCTATGGTAATAAACCCCATATTGTGTCTGGTATTTTCGTATTTCTTGCCGGGATTTCCCAGGCCTGCGATTACATACATAACAAATCTTATTCCTTTTTCTGTGTAATTAGTCGAACAATTTGCTTACGGAACCATTTGTAAAAATTCTGGTCATGGCTTCAGCAAAAAGCGGAGCAACAGATAAGAACTTCATCTTATCAATTTTCTTTTCTTCCGGCATCGGAATGGTATTGAGAAGTACCAACTCCTCGATTTCGGATTGCTCAAGTCTCTCTACTGCCGGACCGGACAGTACAGGGTGAGTTGCACAAGCATACACAGCCTTGGCACCCAGACCTTTGATTGCATTTGCCGCATTGGAGATTGTTCCGGCAGTGTCAATCATATCATCTAAGATAATGCAGTTCTTACCTTCGATATTACCGATGATATTCATGATCTCGCTTTTGTTTGGCTCCGGCCTTCTCTTATCTACAATTGCAATCGGACAGTTCAGATACTGCGCCATGTTTCTGGCTCTTGTCACGCTGCCATGATCCGGAGATACGACAACAACATCTTCCAGAGCCTTTTCTTTGAAATATCTGGCTAAAATCGGCATACCAACAAGGTGATCTACCGGAATATCGAAATAACCCTGAATCTGGTTTGCATGAAGGTCCATGGAAACCACTCTGTCAGCGCCTGCTGCCATCAAAAGATTGGCAACCAGCTTAGCTGTGATTGGATCTCTTGCCTTGGCTTTTCTGTCCTGTCTGGCGTATCCATAGTAAGGGATAACCGCATTGATTCTTCCAGCTGACGCCCGCTTCATGGCATCAATCATAATCAAAAGCTCCATCAGATTATCATTAACCGGATTGCAGGTAGACTGCACGATATAAATGTCAGTACCTCTGACAGATTCCCAAAGGTTCACGGAGATTTCTCCATCGCTGAATTTAGTCACTGTGGCCTTTCCCAAAGGCTTACCCATAATTGATGCGATCTCTTCTGCAAGTTCAGTATGTGAATTTCCGGCAAATACCTTAAAATCTGAAAATGCGCCGTTCTTCATGTTTTCGTACCTCTTCTTTCTTAGCTCGTATACATTACTTCTTGTTGTAAAGTCCCTTTTTCGAAGCCCAACCCTCAATATTCCTTTGTCTTGCTCTGGCAATACACAGGGCATCCTCCGGAACATCCTCTGTTACCGTACTGCCTGCCGCAATATATGCACCGTCTTCAACTTTAACCGGAGATACCAGATTTGTATTGCACCCGATAAACGCTCCGTCCCCTATAGTTGAACGATGCTTATTGGTTCCGTCATAGTTTACAAAGACTACGCCGCAACCTATATTCACGTCTCTGCCCACATCGGAATCTCCGATATAGGTCAGGTGAGACGCCTTTGAACCGTCTCCGAAAGACGAATTCTTAACCTCCACAAAATCGCCGACCTTGCAGTTTTCTCCAATTCTGCTCTTC
This sequence comes from Emergencia sp., assembly GCA_036305845.1. Taxonomy (GTDB): domain Bacteria; phylum Bacillota; class Clostridia; order Peptostreptococcales; family Anaerovoracaceae; genus Senimuribacter. The sequence goes on along the minus strand of JAXKAR010000042.1, from coordinate 59,794 downwards.
GGCCGCAGATAAGCAAAAGGACCTACCTTGCTGTTTCTGCCCACTGTACTTTCCAGAACAACGGAAGACTGAATTTCTACACCATCGGCAATCTGCGCATCTTTGATTCTGGTATTCTGCAAAATCCTGCAGTCCTTCCCAATCACCGTATCTCCCTCCAAGGTAACACACGGACCAATTATTGTACCTGAACCAATAACCACCGACGCATCAATATATGCAGTATGAATATCCACGAATTCCACGCCATTTTCCAGATGTGCAATAGCAACAGCCAGTCGTTCTTCTTCTCTGGTCTTATATTCCTGATAGTTCATCTCATTCTCCCATTACCAGCTCTCCGACTTTATAAATATCGCCGGCTCCCATAGTAATAACCAAATCGCCCTCTACAGCATTCTTCTTGACATAATTAGCAATGCTTTCCAGCGTATCCAGATAATAAACCTTCTTTTCCGGATATTTACGCTTGATTTCTTCTGCCAATTCTTCTGAGGAAATCTTATAAATGTTCTTTTCTCTGGCTGCATAAATCTCTGCTAACACCAAAACGTCTGCCTCTTCAAAGGACTCTGCAAACTCATCAAAGAGAGCCAGTGTCCTCGTATAGGTATGAGGCTGGAACAGGCACCACAGTCGATTATGCGGAATATTATGGGCTGCAGACAGGGTTGCCTTGATCTCTGTAGGATGATGTGCATAATCGTCCACAATTTTTACACCACGATCTGTCGTGCCGATAATATCAAATCTTCTCTGTGTTCCCTTGAACTTGTCCAAGGTGTCGATAATAACCTCTGGCGATACGCCTAACTGGTGGCAACATGCGAAAGCGCCTACAGCATTAAGAATATTGTGTTCCCCAGGCACTGCCAGTCTGACGGTACCTAAATTATCTCCTTCATAATAAACATCAAAAGACGGCATTCCCTCAGCATCGAAAGTAACTTCCGCAATATGATAGGTGCAGTTCTTGTTGTATCCGTAGGTAATTGCGCCCGGAATATTTCTGATAACTCTGCTGACAAAAGGATTAGCATCATAAGCAATTACCTTGCCGTCTTCCGGAACAGCTTTAGCAAATTTATCGAATGAGCTTACGATATGATCAATATCCTTAAAATAGTCCAGATGATCGGAATCGATATTGAGAATAACTTCAATCTTAGGCCGCAGAGACAGGAAGCTGTCTCTGTACTCGCAAGCCTCAGTCACAAAATAGCCACTGCTGCCCACCTTGACGTTGCCGCCAATCTCTGCCAGGTTTCCGCCAACCAGAATGGTAGGCTCCAATCTGGCATTTTCCAAAATCAAAGAAACCATAGAAGTGGTTGTAGTCTTTCCATGGGTACCGCTAATGGCAATGCTGTGTTCAAAATCATCCATCAGTACGCCTAAAACTTCTGCTCTGCCCGCCAGTGGAATATTCTTTTCTCTGGCTCTGATAATCTCAGGATTTTCCTCTGCAATAGCTGCAGAATACACAATCAGCTCAGCATCCTCTACATTCTCCGCTCTATGGCCTATATAAATCTTGACGCCCTTCTCCTGCAGGCGATCGGTAATATCTGACTGCTTCATATCAGAACCGGATACCTGAAATCCTCTGGATAACAAGATCTCCGCAATTGCAGAAAGACCTACGCCCCCAATCCCAATACAATGTATATTCTTATACGCAGATAACTGAATCATCCTCTATCCCTCCAAATACTTCAATATACGTTAACACAAATAGTGTTGTGCAAAATTCCAAAATTATGTATGATGAAAGCATGTTGCTTCGTGGCATACTTCATTCAGTATTATAACATGACCCTTCCTTTGGAAATATAATCGGCGGTCATGGTTCAATGATTCCTACATTGCGGCAACGCCGTAAGATCATGGAATCATTATACCATAAATAGTAAAAAAATGTTTATCGTTTGACAAAAAACTTATTTATTTTTATACTCTAATCTAAGAATGAAAATGATCGGAGGAAACCAAATGAAAAGAACTGAACGAGTCGGCGTAATGATCAGAACCTTGACCGCTACACCAAACAGGCTGTATTCCCTGCAGTATTTTTGTGAGCTTTTGGGGGCTGCAAAGTCCAGTATCAGTGAGGATATCAATCTTGCCGACGCCGCTGTTCGCGTTACGAATACAGGATATATCGAGACCATTTCGGGCGCAAAAGGAGGTGTCCGTTTCGTTCCTGATATAGACCAGCCAGGACTCTCTGCACTACAGGAGGAATTTTGCAGCAGAATCAAAGACAGCAGCAGAATCTTGGGCGGTGGTTTTCTTTATACCTCTGACATCATGTTTGACACAGAATTAATTGGGAAAATCGCCACGGTTTTTGCAAGGGAATTCAAAAATCGAGGCGCGGATTATGTGGCTACCGTAGAAACTAAAGGTATTCCCCTTGCCTCCATGGTTGCGCAGCAGCTTCATCTGCCTTTAGTTATCATCCGAAGAGAAGCAAAAGTCTCCGAAGGTTCCACTGTCAGCATCAATTACTTTTCCGGGTCTTACGATCGTGTGCAAAGAATGTCCATTTCTAAAAGAGCAGTTAGACCTGGGGCTAAGGCCATCATTATTGACGATTTTATGCGAGGCGGCGGCAGTATCCGCGGCATTGCCGATATATTATCAGAATTCGACGTAACCGTAGTAGGTACAGGGATCGCTATTGCCAGCGTTCTTCCGCAAAAGAAAAAAATAGACGATTACACAGCTGTGGTCTTCCTTGGCGATGTAGACGAAGAAAACAGAACCATAGAAGTCTTTCCAAATATGCATCTTTTTGATGACGAAAACTAAAGAAAGAAGGGTTCAGATGTCTGGGCACCAAAGTCAAAGGCTTTGTGTCCGATTAATCTTAATTTTCAGTATTTTCCTTGCCAATTTTCCATATTTAGGATATAATAAATTTATATAGATGGATCGACCAAGGAAGGTGGTTAATTATGAATATAACCGATGTAAGAATCAGAAAAACCAGTGATGAAGGCAAGATGAAAGCAATTGTCTCTATCACCTTCGATGATGAGTTTGTGGTTCATGATATCAAGATTATCGAGGGCCAAAACGGACTGTTCATCGCAATGCCAAGCAGAAAGATGGGCGAAGGCGATTTCCGAGATATCGCACATCCCCTTCTATCCGAAACCCGGAATAAAATCAGAGACGCTATCTTTACAGAGTACAAAAAAGTGCTTGCTATGCAGGAAAACGAAAAGGAACAGCCTGCATTTGAAGAATAAGTGTAGCAAAACAGACATCGGCAAAAGCTGATGTCTGTTTTTGTGTAATCTTTATTGCAGTTATGCTGATGTATCATTTATGTCTGCTTCCACCACACGAATAATATTCGTATTTCCCGGAACGTCAACAGGAAGTCCGGCAGTAATTACAACCTTATCCCCCGTCTTGATTAGTCCCGCAAGTATCGCTTTTCTTGCACAATGAGCAAAAAGTTCCTCGATGTCATACCGATAGTTGGCCATAATCGGACATACGCCCCAAGCAAGAGAAAGCTGATGAAATGTTTTCTCATATGGCGTTGCGCCAATAATCATCGTCTCAGGCCGAAACTTGGACATTCTGCTTGCCGTATAACCGGTTTTTGTAATCGCCATGATTGCGCCCGCCCGAATATCTTTTGCAAGGGTACATGCAGCATGACCAACTGCATTGGTTACATCCAGAGCGTCCATCTCATGCCATACCATTTCTCTGGTCTGCACAGTGTTCTGATCTTCTTCTGCTTGCTCTGCAATCTTTGCCATCGTCTGCAAAGCCTCCACCGGATATCGGCCTGCCGCTGTCTCTCCAGAAAGCATCACTGCCGTCGTTCCGTCGAAAACTGCATTGGCTACGTCTGTAATCTCCGCTCTGGTCGGAATCGGACTGGTAATCATCGACTCCAGCATCTGGGTTGCTGTGATGACGATCTTTCCGGACTGCACGCACCTTCTGATAAACCGTTTTTGAATGCCGGGCAGTTTTTCGTAGGCCACTTCTACTCCCATATCGCCTCTGGCAACCATGATGCCGTCAGCACACTGAAGGATTTCTTCAAAATTTTCGATGCCCTGGGTACTTTCAATCTTGGCAATCACCTTGATATCCTGACCGCCGTTCTGGTCTAAAAGTTCTCTGACCAGCCTGATATCCCCTACGGTTCTGGTGAAAGACGCAGCAATATAGTCTACCTTATTCTCTATACCAAATAGAATATCCGCTCGATCCTGATCACTCATATACTGCATGTTCAGGTTGACATTAGGCAAATTGATGCCCTTGTGGTTGCTGATTTCACCACCGTGAACAACAGTCCCCTTAACCTCGGTATCCGTAGTCTCTTTGACGCGAATAACAATTTTACCATCATTAATCAGCACCAGGTTTCCCGGTGCAACCTCCTTTGGCAGATCTTTATAGGTTACGGCTACCCGTTCTGCATTACCCATAATGTCTTCTGTAGTGAGGGTAAAATCCTGTCCGTCATATAACCACTCTTTTCCGTTGGCGAAATCCCTGATACGAATTTCCGGACCTTTCGTATCAAGGAGAACTGCCGCCGGATACCCCAACTGATCTCTGACCTTTCTGAAGGTTTCTATCGTCTCCTTGTGTTCCTCATGGGTTCCATGGGAGAAATTAATTCTGGCCACATTCATCCCCGAAAGAAGCATTTCTCGCAACACTTTCTCATCTTTCGATGCAGGCCCAATTGTACATACAATTTTTGTTTTTCTCATCTTGATCACCTCGATTACTTTTATTATGCTATACTGCTACGCAAAAAACAATCCTAAAGGCATAAATCCATTTGCTATTCTTTGAAAAAGACCGAAAAAAAAACAGCCTCTGCAAATTGCTGCAGAAACTGCCTAAGCGCCGTAAAACAAAATTATACTTTCCGTTCAAAAGACGTATTACAATTGTGACAGGTTACTCTAATACTGCCCTTGCCTTTAGGCGCGCGCATCTTCTGACCACAGCCCGGACATTTAAAAAATGTGTAAATCTTCCGTTCTGCCCTTCTTTGCCTCAGCGTTTTTCCTCCGATAATTTTCTGTTTTGCTGCCAGATACTTGGAATTTTCCACATCTCGTTTATAAAGATTTCTGGAAAAAATTCTAAACTCTCCATAAATCAGGCTTGCAAACCCCAAAAAATAGGTAATCATATACACAACGGGATATTTTCCGACAAATAGCGAAATTCCTACCAACAGCAAGGAAAGCATAACTAAAAATCTGCTAAACTGATCGACGCCCCTTCTGCCCTGCATAAACTGATATAATTTATACCGAAACCCATTCATCTTTGTGCCTCCATTTCTTCTTTCCTCTATACTACTGCAGGTTTGTATGCGTTGTATTTCAATTATGTGAAGAGTCAGTGATATATCCGTACATTTTGTGGTATAATGATTCCATAACCTAACCGGCGTTGCCGCAGGCAGCTGCGCAGGCAGAGCATAGCGTCAAGCCCACCTTGCAAAAATAGAAAGTGAGTAATTCTAATGGATAAGCAATCAAGAGATTATGAAGTTTGTCTCTGTTACAAAACTACGAGAGGAGAAGTTGAAGATATTATTCGAGAAAAGAAGATTACCTCTCTAAAAGAATTGTGTGAGACTGCCGAAATCGGCAATAAGTGCGGCGGATGCCGAGAGGATCTGGAAATGATCCTGAATCAGGTTCTGGAAGAAGAATAAATCGTCTTCTATGCAAGAAGCTCCCAAATCATCCTGATTTTATCACATAAATCATGTGATAAAATCAGGTGTCCACGCTTTACCCATCTATTTGACTAGATGCAATCTCCCGTATAGTGTCTGTTTCTTTCTTGCTTGTCGTTTTTTCCATAATGATTGCAAGAATAATGATACCGACTAAATTCAGGCAAAACCGTATAATTGCAAATTTACCGCCAAGTTGAGTCATTTCAAAGAGCATCATAGGAATTTTCGTGGTTGACCAAGCGCCGATAAAAAGAAATACATTGGTTAGAGATACACCCTTTTTCAAAAAGATAGCTGCAACGGGGAAAGAAGCATATAACGGTCCTGCCGAAAACGATCCCAGGATAAATGCAAAAATTCCACCCTTTACTCCTGCGTCTTTTCCCATATACTTCATCATGGTTTCTTTCGGTACCCATACGTCCATTAAACCAAGTAATAAAAAAATCGGCGGAATAATAGACAGCATTTCCAGAAAACTCGAAAAAGACAGAGAAAGAATATCCGTTCCTGTTTCCGGGCTGATTAACAATATTCCTATATTGATTAACAACAAAATCAAAAAGAATTTATACCGAAGGAAAATCTTTTTCAATCCAGCCATCACATTATCCCTCCAATCACGCAAGAAGTGCACACTGCAATTAATAAGCAAAGTACATTTCTTTTTATGGCGACACGCTTTCCAAAGTATTTTGCTTCTAACGGAAAAGTGGCTAGGCCAACCATCATTAATGTGGAGATAAAAATAGCAATCTGCCCGTATCCTGCACCGGCAGCAAGGAGTGAGGCCGCCAGTGGGAAGGCCACAAATCCGGGAATCAGTGTAATACAGCCGACAGCCGCAGCAAGAGCCATACCGATAATGCCTGAGTCAACACCAAGCAATCCCGAAATGGTTTCTGTATCCAACAGCGCCAGAATAAAACCAATCAAAAGCAGCACCGTCAAAACAGACGGCAGAATGTTTTCAAAAGATTTCCACGCTTTCTTCAAGGCGATTTTTGTTTTATCTTTATCTTTATAAAAAGAAAGCACCAGCCAGGTGATTGCTGCGCCGTATAAGAGTTTTGTAAACATTTTTCCTCCATAATATTTTATTTTCACCTATACCTTAACATATTTCTTTTTAAGATGGAATTAAAAACATCCCTAATTTTGCATTGATAGTATATATCCAATAAAACTTTTCTGATAAATGTGATATAATTAAGTACATCCATTATCAATAAAAGTACAGTCAGGAGGAAAATATGAAATTTATATTTACAACAGTTCAAGTAAAGGATTTAGAACAATCTATTCAGTTTTATGAAGACATCATCGGACTGAAACTAATGAAAAGATTCCCCGCCGGTCCTAACGCTGAAATCGCCTTCTTGGCAGACGGTCCTGCAGAATTAGAGCTAATCTGCAACAAAAATGAAACACCTTCCGAGTATGGTCAGTTCCCATCACTGGGATTCGAAGTCGATGATTTAGATGCAGCTCTTGAAGAAATCAAAGCAAAAGGCATTGATATAGTCAGCGGTCCTATTCAGCCCAACCCTAAAACACGCTTTTTCTTCATTCAGGATCCGAATGGATTGCCTCTGGAAATCATAGAGCAAAAATAAGCGGACACATAAAAATCTCCAAACTGTGTAGCATTCTTACATCAGTCTGGAGTTTTTTTAGCTGGTTCGGGTATAGCTTTTAGCTGCAGGTGTAAGGCGCCAATTCCAGTCTGATAAAGTAGCCTTGATTATGCTGACAAACCGGACAGATCTGCGGAGCAGCGGTTGCCTCCATCACATGCCCACAGTTCAGGCACATCCATTTGCACGACACATCGGAAACAAAGAGCTTGTTTTGTTCCAATGCATCAGCAAGTTTCCCAAATCGGTCTCCATGGGTCTTTTCGATTTCACCAATCATGTGGAAAGAATTCGCAATTGCCGGAAACCCTTCCTCCATAGCCTTCTGTCCAAAATGCTGATAAACATCCTCATGTTCCTCATACTCATTATGCTGCGCATAACGCAACAGCTGAATCATGGACTCTGTAATGTCTACCGGATATCCCCCGTCAATATGGATCGTTTCTCCCGACATATCTTTTAAATGGTTATAAAAGATCTCCGCATGTTCCTTTTCCTGGTTTGCCGTAAAAGTAAAAACCGCCTCAATTACATGAAGGTTGTTGTTCTTTGCCTGAGATGCCGCAAAGGTATACCTATTTCTCGCCTGACTTTCTCCGGCAAAGGCTTTCATCAAGTTCGCTTTTGTTTCGCTCATATTAAAATTAACTGACATTTTCCGTCCTCCTCACATATTCTATGAAATAGTATCGTCATAAATGTGCATATCTATGCCGGTTTTTTTGTAAAAGAAAAACTATCTGCCCGCAAATCCTACAGACAGATAGTTTAATCGTTAATTTATTCAATTAGAGCAGTACAATCGTTCCGTTTGCAGTGAGTATAATTGCTGCAACCAAAGCGATCATCAGACCGATAAATACAACGAAATCGCTAATGGTATCGAAGTATTTTTTGCCATGTTTCTTTCTGTTATACAGATACATGATTGTTCCTGGTGCATAGAGCATTACTGCTGCCAGAATGTAAGTCAAACCACTGGCATAAAGAAGCCATACACCGTAAATGGAACCAACGATAGCAATGAGCCATGCCATTGCCTTATTATTGTTTCCTTCTTCCAGTCCCTGACCCTTGACAACAAGCTTCAGATAGTAGAATGCAGAGAACACATAAGGAATCATAATCGCACTTGTGGATAATGCATATACAGCCTGGTAAGTACTTGCATTAAAGTAAATGATGATAATGAATACCTGTAAAATCACAGCTGATGCGATGACCGACCAAGTTGGCGCTTTAAACTTGTTTACCTTTGCCAAAGCGTCTGGGAAAGATCCCTGTTCAGCAGGTCCATAAGCGCTGTCTACACACAGAATCGTGTAAGTAAACATTGCGCCGCCTAAAGAAATGATTACAGCAATGTTAACCAGAGCTGCGCCCCATGATCCAACAACTGCTTCTAAGATCCCAGCCATTGGCGGATTTCCTAAAGCAGCTAATTCTTCTGCAGGCATTACACCCATGCTAAGGATAGAAATAATCAGATACAGCACGAATAAGGATGCAAAAGAAACCACTGTTGCAACACCTGCAACCTTTGTATTCTTGCCTCTGCCGGAAAGCACAACTGCACCTTCAATACCGATAAAAATCCAAACTGTTGTATATACAGTGGACTTCACCTGTTCCATCAAGGAAAGACCACCTTCTGTGCCGGAGAAGTTTTCCATAAAGATATCAACCTTGAATGCACCGGCTAAAAGGATTGCTACAACCATAACTACGATTGGAACAATCTTTGCAATTACAACAACCGCATTGATGGCAACTGCCTGGTTTACACCTCTTAAAACCAGCAGAGATAACAACCATACAATGACAGAAGCAATAACCATAGAAATCAGGTTGCTGCCGTCCCCAAAGATCTCAAAGAAGTTACCGAGAGCTGCAAAAAGCAAAGTGATAAATGATAATTGCGCAAGCAGAGCACTCATCCAGTAGCCCCACGCTGAGTTAAAACCTACATACTCTCCAAATCCTTCTTTTGCATAACTATAAATACCACTGGTCAAGTCAGTTCTGACTACGCTTAGTTTAAAGAAACACATGGTTAGTCCCAACATACCAATGCCACAAATTGCCCAACCAATTAAAACGGCTAATGTATGTGCACCACCTGCCGCAAAGTCTCCAGATAAACTGAAGACTCCGCTGGCAAGAGTAGTACCGATTGCAAATAACGCAAGTTTGCCTACGCCAAGGCCTTGTTCATTGTTATTTCCCATAATAGGGTCCTCCTCTTTATTACGTTCTTATATTAGGAAAGACGACTTAGAATCTGAGGGACAGGCAAGACAGTCCGCCATCAATCTTTCTGTATTCAGAAGTATCTACAATCAGTGTCTTGTAACCTAAGTCCTGTACTGCTTTCAGCACTGCCGGATATCCTTCCGGTACGATGACTGTATCGTTTACCCAAATGCAGTTTGCTGCATATGCTTCTTCTTCTGGGATTTCGATTAAGTGGTATTTCTGGAATTCCGGTTTTGTTACGAATTCGCCGGATACTAACATATGATCGTTTTCCAGGTAGTTGATTCCGGTCTTTAAGTGCAGTACTTCTTCTAATGTTACTTCGCTGCAAGTCATTCCGTACTTTTCTAAGATTGCAGTTAACTGCTTGATTCCTTCTTCGTTTGTTCTTGCGGATCTTCCTACATAGAAGTGATCGCCTACCATCATTACGTCTCCACCCTCTAATGTTCCAGGTGCTACGATGCGTTCAATTCTGTCTTCTGGATAGAATCTGCTTACTGCTTCTACGATTTCTTCCTTTTCTCCGTTTCTGGATTCTGCGCCAGGGTTTGTGATGATTGCACATTCTCTGGTCAGCAGTGCCGGGTCTTCTACGAAGCAGGAGTCCGGATATCTTTCATCTGCCGGAAGTACAGTTACGTCTACGCCGCACTGTACCAGTGCTGCAATATAATCATTGTGCTGCTTTAATGCCAGTTCATAGTTTGGAATTCCTTCGTATGTTCCGCCGGAAATACCATCTTTGATTGCGCTGCACGGTCTTCTTACGATTACATGGTTAAACTTTTTCATTTTTCTTTCTCCTCTCGAAATTTAAGATTTAATCCATTTCATAGATATATTATATACAATATATCTCCATTTTGTCAAGAGGTACAATGAGGTAAATCTCGACTATAATAAAATATTTTATATATTTTATGCAAACTAATCTACAAATCTCTTCCGATTTATGATATATTACATTATATGAAAGTGCTAAAAAGGACAGGAGATAAATGATATGAACAGATTTAAGACCTTAAAAGATCATGTATATGACTATATCGCCGACCAAATTCTCAACGGCAACCTACGAGCCGAAGAAAAGGTCAACGAATCCACTATATGTGAGGAACTTTCCATCAGTCGTACCCCGGTAAGAGAAGCTTTGATTCAACTGGCCACCGAGGGTATTTTGGATAATGTTCCACGAAAAGGTTTCGTTGTAAAGAGTTTAACAGAAAAAGAGGCGGAAGAGCTATATGTAATTATTGGTACTTTGGATGGACTTTGCGCACGCTTGGCCTGTCCTGTTTTGACAGAACGTGAATTTCGTGACATGCAATTTTACATAGACAGTATGTACCTGGCTATCGAATCTTCCAATTACGAAATGTATCTGAGCCAGCAGAAAATATTCCATCAGGTCTATATCGACAAGTGCGGCAACGATACCTTGATTGACTACATCGCAAGAGTAAAAAGCAAGCTGCTCCGTCAGCGGTATCTGGATAATCCTGATGAGGATATGCGAAAAGTTCTCCGGATGACCAACGATGAACACCAGAAAATCCTGGACTACCTCAAAGCCGGGGATGGTCAGGGCGCCAGCGACTACCTGTCCAAGGTACACTGGTCCTCTCGTAACGCTTACTATGAACAGCTGAACAAAAATGAAAACTAATCTAAAAGCAGAATTGAAAGGAGAAGTCCATTGATGCAATTTGAATATATGCAAAAAGATAATCATACTGCGATACTCACTGCCATTCCACAGCCTGAGGCTACAATTTCCTTGCCGACGCAAATTGGCGACTTCACCATTACAGAAATTGGCACAGATGTTATTCCCCTGGGCGTGAAATCTATTGCCCGGGAAATTATCCTGCCTGATACAATCACGGTCATCGGTCGCAGAGCTTTCAACGATCTTCGTTATCTGAAACGTCTTATCATTCCGACCAGTGTAACAAGAATTGAAGAATTCGGAATTTATACCTGTCCAGATTTGACGGAACTGTATATTCCCTCTTCTGTTACTGAATTTGGAAGATGTGCCTTTGGCTATATGTATGAACATGGCAGAGCATATAAGCTGAACTACTTTACCCTTCTTTGCGATGCCGGCTCTGCTGCAGAAGCCTTTGCCAAAGAAAACGACATCGATTACAGGATTATAGAATAACTGTGTTCTGCAATTTGACGAACACGCTTTATCATAACCTTCTTACTAAAATAGACCGTTAACCATGTCACAGTTAACGGTCTATTTTATCTTTTGCTGTTCCTAAGAATATGTTTTTATTATCTTACCGCGCCATCATCAGAAAATGTTTGTGCCACAAAATTAAAGAGCTTGCCTTATTTTTCTACCACATCTCTCAACTTCTGTCTGCATCTATATGGTAATAGCAACTTTGATTACACCGTCTTTCTTATTTTCAAATAAATCATAGGCTTCTTCAATTTGGGAAAGCGAATAGTTGTGCGTGATCAGCGGTGTTGTATCGATTTTACCTTGCTCAATGAGAGAAAGGATTTCTTCGCAATCACAGCCGTCAACACCTCCGGTTTTAAAAATCAAGTTTTTTCCATACATTTCCGGCAAAGGTAAAGTCTGCGGTTTTTCGTATAATGCAACTACCGTAATGACAGCGTTTGGTCTGGCACATTTCCAGGCCAGCTCAAATGTATCTTCTGCGCCGGCCACTTCAAGAACAACGTCCGCGCCGCCGTGCTCACTTTCTGCCAACACATCATCTATGCAATTTTCCGGTTTTATCGTGTGAACTTCAGGATAGTGTTTCTTGACAAATGCGATTCTTTGCTCATCGGATTCACAAAGGATTATCTTCTTTGGATTTTTTAGACGAGCACAAATCAGCGTACAAATTCCCGTAGGGCCTGCACCTATAATCAAAACGGTATCCTCGTCTGTAATTTCCGAAATGCGAGTAGCCCAGTAACCGGTAGCAAGGACGTCTCCCACAAGAAGCGCCTGCTCGTCTGTCACTGTATCCTGAATTTTATTCAATCCCGTATTCGCCAAAGGCACGCGGACGTATTCAGCCTGTCCCCCATCAATACGACATCCCAATGCCCAACCGCCGTTTTCATCGACGCAGTTATTGACATAGCCATTTTTACAGAAAAAACATTCGCCGCAAAAAGTTTCTACGTTGATCGTCACTCGATCGCCAGGCTTCACCTTTGTAACCGCAGCTCCAACTTTTTCCACGATACCGACCATTTCGTGTCCAACAGTAATTCCGGCAACCGCACGAGGCACAGCGCCATGCTTAATGTGAATATCACTGGAGCAAATGCTGGCGAGGGTCACCTTGACGATTGCGTCCTGTTCATCGATAATGGTAGGTTTTGGTTTCTCCGTCAGTTTAAAGTTTCCGGTTTCAATATAAGTGTAGGCAAGCATATTTCCATTCCTTTCTGTATTTGGTTTATATAATAGATCAAAGTGATCCTTGTAAAATTCAGCTTTATTCCATCTATAGGCGCACTTTTCTTTTAGTATGACTATGAAAACATTATAAACAAACGTCAATGCTTTTGAATAAATAATTAAAGTATGGATAGTTTACCGTTTACCATATAATTGAATTCGGGCTACTAAAAAAAACGTTCTAGGCTATTCAGTTTGAATTTCCTTGAAACGATTTTAACTGTTTTAAGCGTCAACCTCCATGTATCTCTTCCCGTGGCAAGAGTCCGCTCGTTGACCTCATCATGCTTTGACAAACCCAACAGAACTTTATTTCCCATTTTTAAATCATATCGTTTATGCCATTATTAAATTTGTAAACTGTCTGCATATTTAAATGATATAACATTTCTATAATCCGTTTCAACGTATGCTTGTTCTTGATGCATAAAACTAATAATTTCATTTTTACTCATTTTTCCTAGCCTTTCAATAACAATATCCAAAATCTCTTTGTCCTCTTTTGACAATGCAGGAAATTTCTGCTCACCACTCAAAGAAAAGTGATAAGCATTTGTTTCACCCATATCAACCTCTTCGCAAGGTACATCTTTCAAATCTATGATAAAATTGTGTCCCACAGGCACTGCTCCCATTGGAAGCGCTTGATAAACTAATCCTGTGATTGCATATCCTCTTTTTTTATACGCTAACGCATCTGCATACCACATAAGCTTCATTAATTTGACCTTGTAAAGGTTTGTTACTTTTATAGACGAAGCATAGTATTTTATTACATCAACAACCTTATCAAGTGAAAGTTCAATATTTCCATGGAACATCTGCTTTCCTTGAAATCTCGCATAGCTAGCTTCAATTGCTTTTCTTAAGTATACATCCTGGTCTTCTTCATACAATGAGGTTGTAGCATCGAAATATTTCTGAAACGATTCTACCGATAAATTTTTTTTTGCTGCATTTAATAATGATAAAAACCATTCCGGATCTTGAGCAATTTTTTTCAAAATTGTATCATGTGCTCTATCTTGAACTTGATGACTCTCATATCGTGTAATAGTCTTACCACCCCACCCTAGCAATACACACAAATCACTTTGACTTATACCATATTTTGACCTTATATTACTTATCTGTGAAGATGTTAATAATCCCTTTTTTTCTCTATAAGAATCCTTCATTTTTATATCATTCTCTTGCATCTGCTGCTCATCCATAAACAATTCTTCTGCCATATCACAAAACAAATAGGATGCTTCATAATCCACTTGACTATTCTTAAAAGTGGTATGTTCCATAACAAGAACTGTTTTAACTTCATGTTCTTCCATACAACATGAGCATAGCCTCTTTTCACTTTTAATGATCTTCATGTCCATGAAAATACCTCCTAACTCTTTTTATAAGGAAACATTTCCGGAGTAAACGCTTTCTCCGCAAAATGAAATGACATGACAAAGGTTACGAAATTTCCATATTCTCCCAATAGTTCGACCCTTATTTTAATATATATGTCATCCGTACCATTATAAACCTTACCAAATTCTCTCATTTCGCTTCTTTTGGGAAATTTAGTATCTTTAACCGTCCGCATATATTCTTCCACAGACAGAGTTAATAATTCCCGTTTTAATGCATCTATAGGATTTTCATCAGGGAACAACTTATTTACAGTATACTGATTTGTATATTTTTCATCACGTTTTTCATCAACCAGACGTTTTGCTTGAAATTCTAACTTTGCTCCCTTATTAAGCGCATACTTCAAATTCTGTATATATGATTTAACTTCTATCTCGCTTTCAATTCGTGATTTAACTTCTTCCGGCAATTTTCCCCTCCATAATAGTATCAATTGATACTATTATGATATACCCTATTTATTTTCTTGTCAACCTGATATTGCTTCAATGTCATTTAGCTAATAGCATGGCCATTTGGACAGCTTCCTTTCGCTGCCCGCATTTTACTTGCAAATCCCACTTTCGTGCTCTTTGGTAAAATCCGCAGGCTTTTTCACCTGCTCGCAGGTTCAAGTCCTTTCTTTCTCGTTCTACACATTAAAAAATCGCCCCTCTGGGACGATATTTAATGCGTGGTTGCGGGGACAACGTTCACCGCTTACGCGGTTCACTCCTCCACTCGCTTTGCTCCTTTCGCTGTCGCATTTTACTGCAAATTGCACTCTCGTGCTCTTTGGTAAAATCCGCAGCCCTTTTCACCTGCTCGCAGCTTCAAGTCCCTTCTTTCCGTAATTACGAAATCAAAAAACCGTCCCGATGGACGGTTTTGATTTCGTGGTTGCGGGGACAGGACTTGAACCTGCGACCTCCGGGTTATGAGCCCGACGAGCTACCAACTGCTCTACCCCGCGATATCATATATTCTATTCTATGTGCTTTGCCGGCGAATATGACTTTTTCTTAAAATGCAATTATTCGGCACAGCTAATTATTGGCTCCGAGGGTGGGGCTCGAACCCACAGCCTACCGGTTAACAGCCGGTTGCTCCACCATTGAGCTACCTCGGAATACCCGTTATAACAACGCTATTATTAGCGACAACATTAATAATTATACGCATATTATTAGAATTTGTCAACCTTTTTTTGGGAGTTTGGCATTTCCGTCACGCCCTTTTCTATTTCTTCAATCCTGCTTCACTACGTTTACTTGCCTCCCTTTTCCTTGAGCGCTATAATATAGCTATAAACAAATACTCACGAAAGGAAAGAAATATGTCAGAGTTTTTTCAGGAAGTATATGCCATCGTAGAAAAAATTCCTTATGGAAAAGTCATCTCCTATGGACAGATTGCAGAAGCCTTGGGCCGTCCCCGCTCTGCACGAATTGTCGGATTTGCCATGAACCGGTGTCCGGATGACCTGCCCTGGCACAGAGTCATCCGGACCGATGGATCAATTGCCTCAGGGGTAATGGCCGATCTGAGCCTGGATCTGCTTCGACAGGAAGGAGTTTTCTTTCGCACAGACGGAAGAGTAGATATGGATAAATCCAGATGGAAAATACCAGATGAATAACTGCCTATACAATCTCACTTCTTTATATCCAAATAAACACGGCATGGTAAAGTGCCATGCCGTAAATCATCTCTTATTCGCTTAAAAGCCTATCCGTAATTTTTTCAAAATTTTCCTGAATATATGTGCCTTCTTTCAGAATGATTGGCACGCCCAGATTCATAGAAATTTGAATATTCTCGTCGAACTGAATAATCCCTGCCATAGTCGGACGAAGCATATTCGTAATCTCTCTGAGACGAGGCGCAAACCCCGCAGTCATCATCTCAGCAATAACTTTGTTCAGCACTACATATCTGTCACGAATCCCCAGCTTAAGAAGTTCTCTGTCCAATGTGTCTGCATCTCTAAGTGCAGAATACTCCGGTGTGGTTACAATGATGCAGATATCTGCCCCTGCAGAAGACAGAACCAATCCGTCATCAATACCTGAAGGTGCGTCGATGATTACATAATCATAGGTGTTCTTTAATTTTTCACACAGGACTTTCATATGAAGGGGCGTCAAACTACCATCATCACGAGACGGAGATGCAGCCATCACATACAGCTGCTCAAAACGTTTATCCCGAACCAATGCCTGTTTTATCCGGCATACGCCTGTCAATACATCATAAACATCGTAGACAACATTATTCTCGAGGCCAAAATATAAATCAAGGTTTCTAAGGCCCAGATCCAAGTCCAGTATGACCACACTGTTTCCCCGCTGTGCCAAGGTTGCGGCAAAATTGACCGCAAACATGGATTTCCCGGTTCCGCCTTTTCCTGATGCAATTAAAAACGCTTTCCCCATTTCTTCCTCCAATAAATTACAGTTTCTGTCTACTGCATTTCGTTCGTTCCATTCATATCAGTCTTGTTGACATTTGTGCTGTCTGCCTTATCCTGTTCAAGATAAGCGTTGATCAGATCCTTAACGACCGGCGCTGCATTGGATGAATATCCGCCGTCTACCAGCATAACCACGATGGCAATTTCCGGATCGTCAGCCGGCGCCATGGCAATTGTCCACGAGAAGTAATCATGTTCGTCCTTATATGCGTCAATCATACTCTGGCTGATCTTATAATTACTTGCTTTTATCAGCGCATCATCCACAGTATCTTCTCTGGACGGATAGCGTTCTCCATCCTCATCCATCATCGTGTCGATCATCTTATCCACTTCCGACCAGGACACGGCTGTTCCTGCAGAAGCATTCAAAGAGCCAAGATGTTCTTTGACATACGCGATTTCGCTCTTCGGCTGTCTCAGAGACTGATTTTCCGCAGTACCGGTTTTACCGGCAACCTCTACAGATAAATTGCCTAAAATCCCAGACAGGGTACCGCTGCTGCATACACGCTTCATGCCCTTGATGACTTCTTCAATATTGTCATCAGAAATATTCAAATCTTCCGCAGGTTCTTTCACTGTAGTCCCCTTACCGGAAATGCCGGAAACCAAGCTTACCTGATTCTTCACACCGCCATTTCCTAGAGTTGCTACATAATTAGCCATCTGCAATGGTGTATATGCGTTATAACCCTGTCCAATAGAAGTATTGAACTGGTCGCCAACACCCCACTGCGCCTGAATGAAGTAGTCGAACTTGACTCTTGCTGCTACTTCTTCCAGCTGACTTTTCTTTACATCGGTGTTTTTATCCAGCAGATCGATTAACTCATCATACTCCGGATTATCTTCCATCCATCCGGAAATCGTGGCCAAGTTATCCACCAGTTTATCATAATCATCCACAACCTCTTCCGGGAAGAAGGTGTGCGCATTATTATAAAGATAGTCACGCAGGCTGATTGCCTGCAGCTCCATCTTGTACTCTGCGGTAGCTACCGGCATAACGCTTTCGCTGATTTCTATTCCTGTAGCCTCACCTAATCCAAACTTCTTAGCCGTCTGCATAATATCGTCTACAGTAATATCATAGCCAAGGCTGGCGCCTGTTCCCCAGTCTTTTCCTGTAGCAATACAGAAGAAATAGTAGTTACAGGAATTACCGATACCCCATTCCAGATTCTGGCTGCCGTGGTTTCCGCCGTAGTCATTCCATGCAGAACATCCAAAATTACGTCCGCCATATTCAATTACACCACGGTCATAAATCTGACGATATGGATCAAGACCCTGTTCCAGAGCCGCAATAGAAGTAATCGGCTTAAAGGTGGAACCCGGCTGAACAGATGCCTGCGTCGCATTATTATAAAGTGGCGCAGGCGCAAAGGAGTCCCTTGTGTTCTCCGCCTGAACCGATTCCCATGCTTCATCAGATATTCCACCGGCAAAGATATTCGGGTCAAAAGTCGGATAACTTGCCATAGCCAGAACGTCAGCAGTCTTTACATCCAAAACAACCGCAGCACCGCTCTGACTGGAACCTGAAGAAGAAATTGCGTCAGAAAGAGACTCCTCCATCACCTTCTGTAAATCCAAATCAATGGTCAAATAGACATCCGAGCCTTTCTTTGCCGGCGTTTCTTCCACGGTTTTAACATATTCACCACCGCTGTTCACCTGAATCTTTTCTACACCGGCCTCACCATGGAGTTCTTCTTCCAAAGCAGCCTCTATACCGTCTTTTCCTACCAGGTCGCTGGCGCTATAACCTTTTTCCTCTACATAGTACTCTGCTTCACTCTCGGAAATGGCGCCCATGTACCCTAAGATATGGCAGGCAGTATCACCGTTCGGATAATATCGCTCGCTTTCAGAAGAAATATCCACTCCCGGGATACCCGCCTCTTCAACATAGGCTATGGTCTCCTCACTTATCCCAGAAGCCACCTTAATCGGCAAATAACGGGTAAAGCCGTTCGTTGCGATTTCATTTCTAATCACAAAGATTTTACGCGCTTCACTGTCGCTGAGATTTTTATCAATCTCGTAGTTTTTTCGCAGATCTTCAAAACACTTTTCTGCAGAAATCCCCTTTTCCAGTTCATCCTCGTCATAAATACCAAACTTGGATAAAAAGCTGTTCAGCTCCTGGTCATAGGTATACTTCATATATCTGACAGAAATAGGCGGATCAAGATTATAGGTTTCCTGAAGGGTCTCCATAGACTCCACCCGATGTTCTTTGTCATAAGGCAGATCATACTTTCTGCACAGCGCCGCAAAAGCCTCCTGTGCAGTCAAGTCCGTGCTGAAACCCTGTTTGCTCAGCCATTTCCTGATCTGTTCTTTATAAGTGTAATAAAACTCGCCTTCTGAAGTAATCTTGATTGGAAAGTTGTCCGTATATTTATCCCCATTCTCAATCAATGTGTTAATCAGCGTTAATGCCGATTGATTGATTTCTTCCGTAGAAAGAGAGCTGGCATTAAAATTCACCGCAAAAGTCTGCTTATTTTCTGCCAAAACCTGACCGTTACGGTCATAAATATTGCCTCTCGGCGCATAAGTCAGAATGGATTTGGTGTTCTGATCTACAGCCTCCTCTGTCCATCTGTCATGCTGTATAATTGTAACAACAAAAAGCCGAATCCCCAAAATCACCATAAGTAAAGCAATCACGCCGACAATCTGTTGATATCTCTGTTTCGATAACTTTAAATTTTTATTCATCTAAAATACCTATCTCTTCTGTGTTTAATCACCCTTTTGATCAGAATAAAGTATAGACCTGCTGCAAAGATACAGTTAAACAGCAGTGATAGCGGCAGCCATTTCATGACATAGACGTAGCTGTACGGGCTTCCAAGAAAATGATAAACGCCCCAATAGAGACTGGCATAAATCCACGTCGAAAACAAGGTAATCAGTATTCCGTTAAAAAAGTTTTCAACATTGATATGCGCTTTAATAATCATCACCAGAATGCCGCACAAGACCAAGGAAAGTACTCCCGGTCCTGCATACAGGCCAAAGAATAAATCATGGAGCAATCCGAAGATAAACCCGAAAAAGATGCCCTGCTCCTCGTCATCATAAAGAAAGGTAAACATCACTGTCAGACAAAGCAAAAGATTGATGTTATCCCCAAGTACCGGTATCAGATTATATAGAAAAGGCTGCAAAAGAAAGGCAGCCAAATAAATAATAAACATTTGCCAGTTCTTCATAGAATCACCGAAACTTTCTGCAATGTGTTAAAATCCACAGAAGCCTTAATGGTTACGGTCTGCAGCTGTTTATCACTATCATATTTCACTTTCGTGATTTTTCCAATCTCTATTCCCTCAGGAAAAACACCGATACCGGAAGTCTGCAATCTATCGCCTTCGGCAACCTTGGCGCTGCTATCCAGCATAAATCCGGTCAGCTTTCCGTCTGCGGTACCTTCTACCACACCAATCATCTGCAAATTTCCGGAAACCTTGAAGGTAATTTTGCTGGACTGGTCAATCATGGAGCTGACCTTAGCCCATCCTTTTCCAACAGAGCTGATCCTTCCCACCAGACCATCTCCGCTGACAACCACGTCTCCCTTTTCAATGCCGCTCTCTGTACCTGCATTGATAGTAAAGATGTTCATCCAGTTGGTTCCGTCCATCGTAATCACCTTGGCCGAAACAATATCACTGGAATCGTTAATCCCCTCATAGTTCAGTACTTCTGACAGCCGCTCCAGCTCCTGCAGCTCATTGGCTGAAAGCGTAGTTGCCGTAAGCTGCTGTTTCAGTTGTTCGTTCTCTTCCTTTAGCTGTTCGTTTTCCTTCTGCAGATCTTTGTAAGAGAAAATGCCTGCAACATTGTCGGAAATCCCTCCTGCCACTTTGGAAAACGGCTTTTCAATCGCCGCATAGACTCGATTGAACAAGCCCGATACCGGGTTGCCCTGACCGCCTGAAGCTACAGAACCAACCAAAACTACCAGACTCAATAGAATCACTGCCAGTAAAAAACTGATTAACTTGTGACTTTTAATCCACTTCATACCCTGATCTTCCCTATCTTCTCTTTATGCTGGACGCATAAATCTTGAGTTTTTCGATATCGTTGAGACTCATTCCGGTGCCAATCGCTACAGCTTCAAAAGCGTTCTCTGCGATCTTTGCCTTCATGCCGGTTCTCTTTTCGATCATCATATCTAAATTATGAATCTTTCCACCGCCGCCGGATAAAATCATACCATTGGCTGCAATATCTGCCGCGATTTCAGGCGGTGCTTTCTCAATGGTAGATTTGATTCCGTCGATAATCATATCCACAGACTCCTGCAGCGCCAGCATGATATCTCTGTTTGTCACTTCCAATGTCTTTGGCAAACCACTGATAATGTCTCTGCCGCTGGCCTGTACAGACTGAATAATCTCATCCCCATTTTCGTCGATATCCAAGCAGGCTGCGCCAACCTGAATCTTCAAATATTCAGCGGTTTTCTCGCCAATTAGAAGCGCATGTCTTTTTCTCATGTACTGAATAATCGCCTCGTTGAACTTATCCCCTGCATGTCTGATCGATGAGCTTGCCACAATACCGCCCAGTGCAATAATGGCAATATCTGTCGTTCCGCCCCCAATATCCGCAATCATGCATGCGGTGGAACTGTCTACGTCGAGACCTGCGCCGATTGCTGCAGCCATAGGTTCTTCCAAAATATAAACTTCTGTTGCGCCCATCTGTCTGACAACTTCTTCTACGGCACGTTTTTCTACTTCGGTTACACCGCTTGGTACACCGACAACAACATGGAAATTTTTCACCTTGTTTGCAGAAACTGCTTTTTCGATAAAGGCCTTCAGCATGTCGGCAGTTCTGTCAAAATCAGAAATGACACCGTCCTGCAGAGGTCTGACAACGCTGATATTTGCAGGCGCTTTACCAATCATATCCTTTGCCTCATAGCCTACAGCAAGGGTAACTCCTCTTCTGTTATCCTTAGCGATGACGGAAGGCTCGTTCAGGACAATACCACTGTCCTTTATGTAAATCAGTGTGTTTGCAGTCCCTAAATCAATTCCCATGTCCTTTGCAGAAAAAAATTTAAACATGTCTTCTACCTCCAAAATTCCTATCAATTCAATTCATCATTCCCAGTTCGCGCAAACTGGAATAAACGCCGTCTCCAATTATGATATGGTCTAAAACTCTTATACCCAGCAACTCTCCGCCTTCTTCCAGCCGCCTGGTTGAATCCAGGTCCTGGCGGCTCGGCGTAGGGTCTCCGCTGGGATGATTGTGGATAAAGATTACTGCAGCCGCACTTCTTCTGACTGCCAGCTGAAAAACCTCTCTCGGATGAATCACAGTGCTGGTCAGTTCGCCTACGGAAACATCATCAACCGCGATAAGCTCTCCTTTGGCATTGACCAGAATCGTCTTAAAATGCTCCTTCTTCCGATATCTGAGCTCTTCCATAAAAAGACCGGCAATCTTGTCCGCACTGTCAATGCTGAAACGGCTGGCTGCAGAACTTGCGGAAATTCGTTTTCCCAGTTCTACTGCAGCTAAGATACTGCAAGCCTTAGTCTTCCCAATTCCTTCGATTTTAAGAAGATCTTCCGCAGAACTTCCGCCCAGACCGTTCAAACCGTCCGGATAAAGTGAAAGAACCTCCTCAGCCAATCCGATAGCCGATTTAGCTTTGACTCCCGTATGTAAAATCAACGCAAGCAGTTCCGGGTTTGACAGCTTCTCTATGCCTGTTCTGCAGGCCTTCTCCACAGGTCGTTCATTCTCCGGCAATAACTTAATTCGCATGGTCTCTCCTCTCCGAATCACTTCTATTGCCAGGCACGTAAAATTCTTTTTACAAATTAATCGCAAAATATCAATCTAAATTATATCATTATTTGTCTTTTCTTACAAGTAAAAGGAACTAATAAATTCGGAAAAGCCGGGTAAAATATCTGATGAAAACACATTAGGAGGTAACAAAGATGAACAAATCAAATCCAAACATCCGCTGCACAGTTGTACAGTGCGAAAACATTTCCAAGGACGGTCAGCACTGCTCTCTGGATTCCATCACCGTGGATACCCACGAAGCGAATCCGACCCAGTGTCAGTGCACTGACTGCATGTCTTTCAGAGTAAAATAGCCAAAATAAGTCCAGGCGTATTTTCAGGTAGCCATGCACTTTACCCCCTCTCTTCGCATATAGTTAAATTCGAAGAGGGGGTTACATATATGAGCAGTTCCTTTCCACTGCCACTATCCGAAAATGAAGAAAAAGAATACGTTGCGATGATGGAAGCTGGCGACCCCTGTGCCAAAGACGTTTTGATTGAAAGAAACCTTCGTCTGGTAGCCCATATTGCCAGAAAATATACCGGCCCGACTACGTTGGCCGAAGACCTGATATCTATTGGAACCATCGGGCTGATAAAAGCAATCAATACTTACACCAGCAAAAAATCCACCCGGCTTGCAACCTATGCAGCCAGGTGTATTGAAAACGAGATTTTGATGAGTATCAGAACAGCAAAAAAGAACAAGCAAGAAGTCTCTATCAGTCTGCCTATCGGCACAGATAAGGACGGCAACGAAATCAGTCTGAATGATATTCTGGGTACAGATCCCGATGAAATTGTGGATAATCTGCATCTAAAATTTCAGGTGCAGGCTTTATATGGAGCCATAGATAAGGTGCTTTCCCCAAGGGAAAAAGAAATCATCCTTCTCAGATACGGTCTTGATGGCAAAGGTCCCAGAACGCAGCGCGAAATTGCTGCATCAATGGAAATCAGCCGTTCCTATGTGTCCAGAATTGAGAAAAAGGCGCTGGCCAAGCTGAAGTCCAGCCTTAGTAAAGATAGTTGACAATCTTCTCGAAAACGGGGAGCGCTGAGCCGCTGCCCGTTTTTCCGTCTTCAGCAATAACCGTGACCGTATACTCTGGATCTTCCGCAGGAAAATAGCCGGTGAACCAGCCGTGAACAACGCCGTCTGTGCCGTTTCCTGCTTCGGCAGAGCCGGTTTTTCCTGCAATGGCTACATGGGTGTTGCTGTCTGCGGCAGTCCCTTCCGTGCATACCTTTTCCATCATCTCTGCCACTTCTGCAGCAGTGACATTTGTCAGTACCCGCTGACCTTCTGCCTCTTCATGGTTCTGACTTCTGACTACAGAAACAGGTCGGTCAATGCCTCCATTTGCGATAACATTGGTCATCGCAGCAATCTGTAAGGGCGTTGTCAAAAGACTTCCCTGACCGATAGCCAAATTGGAAAGCCCGCTGTAACTACGTTCCTCCTGGTCGGGAAATCTTCCCGTCTCTTCTTCTGAAAATCCCTCCAAAACCTTCTCAGAAAGTCCCAGCCTTTGCGCCATGTCAATAATTGTCTCTGCACCAATGGTTTTTGCCGCTTGCGCAAAAAAACAGTTGCAGGACTTGGCAAAAGCCTGCGTAAAGTCCACTTTACCGTGGCCTTCCTCTTTTCCGTCGCAAGTCAGCGTAACGCCATTCACCTCAGTGCTTCCATCGCAGTCAAAGGTGTCATCCAAAGAAACCATTCCGCTTTCCAAAGCCGCCGCCGCAACAACGATTTTAAACACAGACCCCGGTGGATACTGGCCTTGAACCGCTTTGTTTACCAGTTCTCCGGATTGAGAATGAAGATATTCTTCCAGCGCATTGGGGTTAAAGGTCGGTGTGCTGGCCATGGAAAGTACCTGACCCGTCTCCGTCTGTAAAACGACTACTGCGCCGGTGATGCCTTCCTCTTCCATAATGATTTCTACTTTTTTCTGTAAAGCGCTGTCAATGGTAGTAATCAGAGACGAGGGAGAAATCTGCTCCCGCTCTCTGGTCTCCTTTACACCTATACCGTAAAAAGGTTCTCCCGTTCCGCTGCCAATCATCGACAGACTCGAATCCTGTGAAGCCAACCGAGACTGAAACTGCTTTTCCAATCCTGCCGCTCCACTCTTATTTTCCCCACTGACATAGCCAATCAGGTGAGCGGCCGTCTGATGATCTTCATATCGGCTTCCTCTACAAAATCCATAAGCGTCATACTCTTTTCTCAGCTTTTCATTTACCGCCTGATTAAAATGGTCTGTCTTATACACCAGATAATCGTCCCCTTTTGTTCCTGCGAGTTCTGCATCGATAGATTTCATTATCCGTTCCAACCCTACAGTACAGTTTTCCCGATTAATCAAATAGTAATAGGTATTGCAGGTATCCGTCAGTTTTACCAGATTTCTATCGTAAATCGTTCCTCTTTCATTTTCGCTCTGCACATGAATAACCTGCTGGTCCTTTGCACCTTCAGACAAAGCCGGATGACAAACAATTTGAATATAATACAGCCTGCCGGCCAACGCCACCAGCAGTAAAATGGTAAAAACCGATAATGTTTTAACTCTTTTTCCCATAAATTCTCCCGCCATGCAAAAATAAAAAGACTTTAGAGGTAGTTTTCCCTCTAAAGCCTTTTCTATTCGACACATTGCGATTATGGTCTTGCTTATAATTCGTGTACGAACAGGCCGCTGCCGATTTTCGGTTCAAACCAGGTGGACTTAGGCGGCATAATCTGTCCTCGATCAGAAATTGTCATCAGATCTTCTATCGATACCGGATACAGCGCAAAGCCGATTTTCATGTCGGATTCTGCTCTCCTAACCAGTTCAGAAAGTCCTCTGATCCCGCCGACAAAGTCAATCCGTTTGTCTGTACGGGGATCCTTTATATTTAAAATCGGTTCAAGTACCCGGTTCTGCAGAATAGATACGTCCAGCGCACCTACCGCATCCTCCGGAACAATTTCTTGTTTCGCCGTAAAACTGTACCATGCGCCATCCAAATACATGGAAAACTCATGACAGTTCTGCGGTGCGTACGGCTGACTTCCTTTCTTCTTCACCAAAAAACCTGCGTCCTCCAGCTTTTCTAAAAATTCCGATTCTGTATTACCATTCAGATCTTTTACTACCCTATTGTAATCATAGACCTGCAAATCTGCATCGGGATAAAGAACAGCCATGAAGTAGTTAAATTCTTCCTCTCCGGAAAATCCAGGATGCCGGGTTCTGCGATTCTGCCCTACCTGATAGGCTGACGCACTTCTATGATGGCCGTCTGCAATATAGAGATCGGGGACTGCCTCAAAAGCCTCCCTCAACGCCAGAATAATCTCCGGTTCTCTGATGACCCATAACTTGTGACCAATACCATCATCACCTACAAAATCATATTCCGCCTGATGAGACGCTGCATAAGCTTCTACGGTTGATCTGATTTCTGTCTTGTCTCTGTAGGTAAGAAACACCGGTTCCGTGTTGGCATTGCAGACATCAAAGTGACAGATTCTGTCCGTTTCCTTTTCTACTCTGGTCAACTCGTGTTTTTTGATTGTGTTATCACCATACTCATCCACGCTGACACAGCCTACGATTCCGGTTTGTACCCGAGTTCCCATGGTCTGGCGATACAGATAAAAGGCAGGAACATCCTCTTTTACAAAGATACCCGCCTGCAGATTTTCTTTCAGATTCTGTTTTGCCTTTTCGTAAACCTCCGGTGCATAAGCATCTGAAACCTCCGGCAAATCGATCTCTGCCCGGCTGATATGCAGAAAACTAAAGGGATTTCCTTCTGCCATCTGCTCCGCTTCTTTTCTGTTCATTACATCATAAGGGAGCGCTACTACCCGGGGCGCTTTATCCCTTGCCGGCCTTATTGCCTGAAATGGTCTTACTGTCGCCATTATTCTTCTATCTCCTTGCAAATAAATTCTGTAACTTCTTCTATGGTCATATAGGAGGTATCCACTTCCAAAGCGTCATCTGCCTTGCGAAGCGGCGTAACCTCTCTGGTCGTGTCATTATGATCTCTTTCCTGCATATCTGAAAGA
The DNA here is from genome assembly GCA_036305845.1 of Emergencia sp. GTDB lineage: Bacteria > Bacillota > Clostridia > Peptostreptococcales > Anaerovoracaceae > Senimuribacter. The sequence goes on along the minus strand of JAXKAR010000042.1, from coordinate 32,920 downwards.
ACCTGAGCCAGCGAAACGTCCTGCCCCTTTTCTATCAGCTCTTTGTATCTCCGCTCTGCCCGAATCTGTGCAGAAGCAACAATAAAAAACTTGTATTCTGCATCAGGAAAAACCACAGTACCAATATCTCTGCCATCCATAATGACACTCTTTTCCTGACCCATTTTCTGCTGCTGTTCCACAAGCTTTTCTCTCACAATACGCAAAGCCGAACAAGCAGAAGCCTGTCTGGAAATCTCCGGTGTTCTGATTTTGTCATTGATGACTTCCCCGTCTAAAATGATATCTCCGGCAGAAAAATCAATCTCGGTAGAATCAAGAAGCCGTTTAATCCCCTCAAGGTCATCTAAGGCAATGCCTTCCTGCAGCATCTTGTAACCGACTGCTCTGTACATGGCACCTGTGTCAATATAGTCAATGTTAAGCCTTGCCGCAACGGCTTTGGCAATGGTGCTTTTCCCTGCGCCGCTCGGTCCGTCAACGGCAATTCTAATGATATGGTTCATCTTATTCTCCTACTTGTTTCCAATGAGTTTCTCTATTTCTTTAATAAAGGTGTTCACATCTGTAAACTGCCTGTAAACCGAGGCAAACCGAACATAGGCCACCTCGTCCAGCGCCTTTAGCTGCTCCATAATCAACTCTCCGATGAAGGTACTCTCTACTTCTTTCTCCATCAGATTATTGAGGCCTCGTTCAATATCGTTTACGACTCTCTCCATCTCTGCCATGGATACCGGTCGTTTCTCACAGGCTTTTACAATTCCGTTCATGACTTTATTCCGATCAAAAGCCTCTCTGCTGCCATCCTTTTTGATCACCATGATGATGGACTCTTCTACCTTCTCATAAGTGGTAAAGCGCTTACCGCATTTCTCACAGCCTCGCCGTCTTCTGATAGCATGTCCTTCTTCTGTGGGTCTGGAATCTATTACCTTGGTGTCCGAATTCTCACAATATGGACATCTCATCTCCGCTCCTCCTTTACCGGTCTGTCTTCAAAATATATAATTTTATATTATACTACATTCCGGTAAAATTTAAAAGGGAAATCTTAAAGCTCTAAAGGAAGATTAAAATCCAAATCTACCAAAACCACGTCATCACCTATGGTTCTGATCGCATTCCACTTAATAACGAAGTCATTATCCTGCTTAGAAAACAGCCTGAACATACCCTTTTCTGCCGGAATAACAATTCCGTCAATGGTTCCTTTTTCCAAATCCACCTCAATGTCATAGATAAACCCTATACTCCTGCCATCTCTGATATTGATGACCTCTTTGTTTTTCAGTTTGTCCGTGCTCAGCATACTTTATCCCTCCCATGTATTCTCGTACAGGATATATATATTCAGGAGAATCTGCCGGTATGCCAAAAACAACAAAAAGACCGGACCGCTTGGAACAGGTTCACTGTCCACACTGCAGTCCGGTCTTATACTTCTAATAAACGTGCTGTCGGAATTACTTTTCTGTACCGTACTCCATAACCTTGTCCATTACTTTGTTTAGGAGCATGGTAGAACGGATGCTTCTGCTGTCCGCCCATTCCTCGATTGTCATCTGGTAAGCATCCTCAAAGGTGTTTTCGTCCATGCCGGAACTTTCCAGAAGTTCATCCAGTTGTTTCTTGTATTCCTTTTCGGTGACCTCAATGCCTTCTTTGTCAGCAATGGCATACAGCACCATTTCTTCAAAGAACTTGTTCTCATAGAAGGTCTTGAGCAGTTCTTCCATCTGCTCTGCCGAATACCCGGAAGAACTCAGATAATCTTCGTAAGACACGCCGCTGTCGCTAGCTTCCTGTTTTAGCCGCTCCTGTTCGTCTGCAATTGCCTCATCCTTTTCTTCAGGATACTTTTTGATTTCTGAGCTGTCCATAATCTGCTTCCACAGCTGAGTCTTCATCTCGTTTTCCGCATCGGTTTCCTTTTCGGCAAGCAAGTCTTTCTTTACGGAAGCCTCATAATCCTCAAAATTGTCATAATCGCTGTTTTCTTCGACAAACTCCAGATTATATTCGGGAACATTCTGAACCTTCTTGGTCTTTATATTCACCTCAAAGACAACCGGCTTTCCTGCTAAACTCTCCTCATGATAATCTTCCGGAAATTCCAGATCCAATGTAACAGTATCGCCCACGTTTTTTCCGATGAGTCCATCCTCAAAGCCATCAATAAAATTAGCCTGTCCTACTGTCATCTCGTACTCATCACTGCTTCCACCATCGAAGGTTTCCCCGTCGATTCTGCCCTCATAGCCGATGACAATCTGATCGCCCTCTTCTACAGTTCCGCTCTTAACTTCTTCTGTCGTTGCTTTGCTCTCAAGGCGGGACTGAATTTCGGTGTCCACCTCGTCATCGCTGACAGAAACAGAAGTCATTTCGTATTCCAATCCTTTGTATTCTCCGACCGTTACATACTCTGTCAGATCATAATCACTGTACGGTACTTTATCTCCGCATCCAGTCATGACAAACAGTCCTAAACATAAGACTCCGACCAGTACCGCAGCTAAAACTTTTTTCTTCATGTTTTTCATCCTCTAATCTAAATCCTTATATATAAATTCTATCCGTTTCCAGATAATTTCATTCTATCATGGACACTTTTGATTTTCAAATGAAAGGAAGAGATTTCACATAAAACACACAAATTCACAATTCTGCTACTCGGTTGGTATTGCCTGCAATGCCTGTTCTCTTTCCAGTTCTTTCTTCGCTCTGTTGCGTTTTCTTGCTGCACCGCTTACGGTGATGTAAACCAGCATGAGCACTGTGGCAAGATACGGAACAGCTGCGGTCAGATCACTTGGTACACCTACAGACTGCAGTCTCAGACCAAGCGCCTGAAGGAAGCCAAAGAGGAGCGCTGCGCCAAATACCTTTGGCGGATTTGCCATACCGAATACTACACAGGCAAAAGCGATAAACCCACGGCTTGCACTCATGCCTTCAGTAAAGCAGTTCAGGAATCCCAGAGATAGATGCGCGCCTGCAAGCCCGCAGAATATACCGCACAAAATACTGGAAATAACCTTCATTCTTACCGGGCTGATACCTGCAGTTTCCAGAGCTTCAGGATGCTCGCCCGATGCTCTCAGCCAGAAACCGTATGGGGTTCTGTAGAGGAAAACCCAGACCAGAATCACAAAGAGCCAAGATAGGTAAACGAATATAGAATATCCGCTGAAGACATCTCCCAGAACCGGAATATCCTCAATAAGTGGAATGTCGACTCTCGGAAGACCTTTGATATCTGCAGAAGTCCAAGTTCCAACCTTACCGAATACAGATCTCAGAAGGAAGATGGTCAGACCACCTGCGAAGGTGTTAATGGTCATACCGATGATAAATTCATCGCTCTTCAGCTTTACAACAAAGAGAGCAAAGAAAAGTCCCACAGCAATGCCCACAAGTACTGCAAACAAAACGCCCATCGGCGCACTGGCAAAAGTAAAGCTGAATACCACGGCGAAGAAAGCGCCCATGAGGATCATACCCTCCATACCGATATTCATGATCCCTGCATGCTCTGTAAACAGTCCGCCTAAAGCTGCAAGAAGTACAGGCGTTGCATTTCGAATCGTATTCTGGAATAATCCAACACTAAACAGTCCTGCTATCTGTTCCCACATTTGCCTTCAACTCCTTTCTTGCTTCTTTCTGTAGTTTTCTGTTTTCAAGCCACGCAGTAATGCCCTTTTCTGCCGCCATCAGGAAGATAATGATAGAGAAAATAATATCGTAAATCTGCGTAGAAACGCCGATCATCATATCCATATAGGCTGCACCCATGCTCATGATGGCAAAGAAGAAGCTCATGATAATAATGCCAATCGGGTTATAGTTCATAATCATGGCAACCAGCATACCGTCAAAGTAAAACTCGTTGCTGACCGCCTCAGTCATATGCCCCTGGGAGCCGTAGACTAAGAACATACCCACAAATCCGCAGATTGCACCGGACGCTACCATTGAACCAATCATCAGCTTGCTGCTCGGAAGCCCGGCAAATCTTGCAAAACGTTCATTTTCTCCTGTCACCTTGATCTGCAGACCGGTGCTGGTCATCTTCATCACATACCAAATCAAAAATGCCACCACTGCGCCGCCGATAAAGCCGGAAGTCAGATTGGACGCGTCGATAAGTTTTGCAAAACGTAAATCTGTTGCTAAATAATCCGTACCCTTTGCGATTGCCTTGGAAGGCGCATTCCAGGGACCGTTTACCAAATACGTACATACCTTGATTGCAACCGTATTCAGCATGATAGTAGTGATAACCTCGCTGACGCCCAGCTTTACTTTCAGCATAGCCGGAATCCAGGCATAAAACCCGCCTACAATAACCGCACTGATAAATGCCAGTATAATGACGACAATCGTCGGCAAATTGGAAAACCAGAGTCCAATCATGGTCGCTGCAAGTGCGCCGAAGAAAAGCTGACCTTCTCCGCCGACATTGAACAGGCCTCCTTTTGCACCAATAGCCGTAGCCAGACCCAAAAGACAAAGCAGCATAGCTCTTTCCAGGGTATTTCCGATAAAACGGGGTGAACCCAGAGATCCCTCAATCATGGCGCCGTAAGCCTCGAAAGGATTGAATCCTGTCACCGTCATCAGCAGACCGCCGATAAGCAGTGCAATGAGAATACTTGCGACCAGTGTTCCGATATACTGAACATTGATTCTTTCTTTCAGTTTATTCATCCTGCTCACCTCCTGCTTCTTCACGATGACCTGTCATATAATAACTGATATCCATTTTGCTGATTTCGCCGGACTTGAATTCTCCTGTGATTTTACCCTCGTACATGGTAATGATGCGATCGCTGAGACGGAATACTTCGTCAAGATCTGCGCTAACCAGGAGAATTGCGCAGCCCTCATTACGTTTCTGGATAATGCTCTTGTGTATAAACTCAATTGCGCCTACATCCACGCCTCTGGTTGGCTGGGCGATAATCAGAATCGGGGTGTCGAAAGAGAATTCTCTGGCAACGACAACTTTCTGCATATTTCCGCCGGATAGAGACCCTACTTTTGTATCTACGCCTGCGCCTCGCATATCAAACTTTTTAAATAGTTCTTCTGCATAACGGGCAATGGAAGATTTCTTCAGATGAATCTTATACTTGGCAAAAGCCGGCAGCGTTTCCTTACCGATGATCAGGTTGTCAGTAATTGTGGACTGGGTGGTTACACCGGTAGCAATTCTGTCTTCCGGAATATGGGCAAGACCTAAAGCACGAACCTGTCCCGGTTTTAGGGCTGCAATGTCGGTTCCCGCCACCTTCACCGTTCCGGCTTCGATATGACGCATACCGGTAATCGCTTCCAAAAGCTCACTCTGTCCGTTGCCCTCAATGGCGGCAACACCCAGTATTTCTCCTGCACGCACCTGTAGGTCGAGGCCGCAGACTGCAAGCAGACCTCTGTTATCCGTAACCTGCAGATTCTCTACTTCTACCATTACTTCGCCGGGTTCACCGGTCTTCTCAATATTGTCAAAGAGAACTTCCCTGCCGACCATCATGGACGCAAGAATTCTTTCGTTCACGTTCTTGGTTTCTTCTACGCCGACAAGCTTACCCTGACGCATTACGCCGACTCTGTCGGAAATTGCCATAACTTCATTGAGCTTATGGGTGATGATAATCACCGTCATATTTCTCTCTCGAACAATCCTTCTGATTACGTCAAAGAGTTCTTCTGTTTCCTGCGGCGTCAGTACAGCCGTAGGCTCGTCCAAAATCAGAATATCTGCGCCTCTGTACAGCGTTTTCAGAATTTCCACTCTCTGCTGCAGACCCACGCTGATTTCTTCTACAACAGCTTTCGGGTCAACGACCAGTCCGTAATCCTCCACCAGTTTCTCGGTGGCCTTGACTGCTCCCTTCAGGTCATAAAACAGCTTATTTTTTCTCGGTTCCTTACTGAGTACGATATTCTGCGCCACAGTAAAAGAAGGTACCAGCATGAAATGCTGATGCACCATACCGACGCCGTTTTCGATGGACTCTGTCGGTGTGTGCTTTTCCATCCGATTCCCTTTGATATAGACATTGCCGTCAGTTGGCGTGTTGATACCGTAAAGTACATTCATCAGTGTACTCTTTCCGGCACCGTTCTCTCCTACCAGCGCAAAAACTTCACCTTTTTTTATATCAAAGGAAACATTGTCATTTGCCAGCACGCCGGGAAACTGCATGGATATATTCTCAAATCTTACAATTGTATCTTGCAAAACGATTCCCTCGCCTTTCTATAATTTTGTCTACAAAGAAATTTGGGCGTAGCGCTAACACGCCACGCCCTTTTGCATAAGCAGTATCCTTACTCTTACAGTGCGGTATCTACTACGATTTCTCCCTTGGAGATCTTTTCCATCTGTTTGTCAAGTTCTGCCAGAACTTCATCAGGAACCAGCTGTTCCATATCGTCGGAACCGTAAGCAACCTTTACATATTCGCCTTCGGAACCTGCGTAGAATACATCGCCGCCAATCCACTTGCTGTCGTCTTCGTAGAATTCGTTGATGTAGTCAACGATGGACTTCTGTACGTTCTTGATCATGGAACACAGGATAACGTCTGCATACTGACCTTCTCCCAGAGTGATTCTCTGATCCTGGTCAACGCCGATGCACTTGATGCCCAGTTCTTCTGCCTTCATGATTGCGCCGTTTCCGGAGCCGCCTGCTGCGCAGAAGATGATATCAGCGCCTTTAGCTGCCAGAGACTGTCCGTGTTCTGCACCCAGGTTGGTGTCAGACCAGTCGCCTGTATAGGATTTGATCACTTCGATATCTTTCTTTAAGTCTTTGCCTGCCTGCAGAGCGCCCTGTTCATAACCAACATAGAAGTCGTTGATTACAGGAATGTCAGCGCCGCCGATAAAACCAACTACATTGCTTTCAGTCATGCTGCCTGCGATATAGCCTACCAGATAGGAACCTTCGTTCTGCTTGTAAGAAATGCAAGTCAGGTTCGGAATATCTTTGTAATCTTCTACAACGTTATCTACCCAGATAAACTTAACATCCGGATATTCCTTTGCAACTTTGCCGATCATCGTCAGCTCAGAACCAACGCCTACTACAATTTCGGAGTTTTCAGCTGCAGTTCTCAGCTGTGGCTCATACTGTGTCTCATCAGTGTTGCACTCAGTAGTATTTACGGTGTAGCCCTGTTCGCCCAGTTCATCTAAACCGGCTTTTGCAGAGTCATTAAAAGACATGTCGCCCAGCTGGGTTGCGATTACGCCAGTAATCTGAACTTTTCCATCACCTTTTTCTTCGTCTCCGCCGCAGCTTGCCATAAACAGTGACATTGAAAGCACCATAACGGCAACCAGGGCCAGTGAAATAAATTTTTTCATCTTCTTCCTCCATAACTAATATAAGCTATAAATTTATTTGACTTAATTCTATCACAACGCTATCACATTCGCAACAACATTCAGTCTATATCCCGTAAATTTTCCACGATGTCTCGAAACCCCAAATTCAAAAAATCTTTGTCATGGCAGTCGCTGGAAAGGATGACAGGACATCCCAGTCTGTTGATTTCTTCAAGGATAAATCGGTCAGGATATGGTCTGCTTCGATATCCCCTGGCCATAGCGCCCGTATTGATTTCGAAGATGGGCCGGCTCTCCGCAAGCTTTGCCAGCGCCCGCAGCGCAGCCTTCTTGTACCAGGCGGCGCTTTCGTCAAAGTAATGCCCGCCTTCGTTGAACTTGGTAATCAAATCAAAATGCCCTACGATACTGCCACCGGTTACAGACAGCACGTCGGCCATGTGTTCATAGTAACGCTCCACATATTTGCGGTAGTTGCCGCCAAAATGCTGTTCAACATTAGACACCATGATCTCTTCCGTATTGTCTACAGACAATAGAACACCATCTTTTTCTACGTAATGCAGCGAACCAATAATATAATCATAGGCATACTCCGTTGGCTGTCCAAAATAGTCCCGCTCTATGCCCAGGAAAATGTTAATCCGGTTCTTATACCGTTCCTTTAAAGCAAGCACCTCCTGCCAGTATTTCTGCGTATCTGCCCGGCTCATGCAGAAGTCCGTATCTTGCGGCGCATACTCATGTCCGGAAAAGCCTAAAGCGCTGAACCCCAGCTCCATGGCTTTTTCTACCAATTCTTCCGGCCTGTCTTTTCCATCGCAATAACAAGTATGGGTATGGAAATTGCTGTCTCCTTTAGGGTTGAGTATGATCATTTCATTTTCTCCTGTTTGACTTTGTGATCAATAATATGTCTGGACGCCAGCTCCTCTGTCACATCCTCCACAGAAATACCCAACTGAACCATCAGCACCATGAGATGATAAGCAAGATCGGCGATCTCGTAAATCGTTTCTTCTTTGTCCTCTGCCTTTCCTGCAATGACAACTTCTGTCGCCTCTTCACCGACCTTTTTCAAGATCTTGTCTATCCCTTTTTCAAATAGATATGTGGTATACGACCCTTGAGGCATTTCTGCTTTTCTGTCTTCCAGCATAGCATATAGCTGTTTTAAAGAAAAGTCTTTTTCTCCCCCTTCAATCAGCGGAAAAGCAAAGCAGGAATCATTTCCCAGATGACAAGCCGGGCCGTCCTTTTTTACGGTAACCGCAAGGGCGTCTCTGTCACAATCGGCAACAATACTGATGACATGCTGAACATTACCGCTGCTCTCTCCCTTTCGCCAAAGCTCCTTTCTGGATCTGGACCAGAAGCAGGTTCGTCCCTCTTCCATGGTTATTTTCAGACTTTCCCTGTTCATATAGGCTAAAGTCAGCACTTTCTTTGTCTCCCCGTCCACGATGATTGCCGGGATCAGACCTTTTTCATCAAACTTCAAATCATTTATTTCTATCATTTTTATTTCCTCACATTTATTCCGGCTTTGTCGAGACTCTGTTTCAAGTCATCGATAGCAACCTGTCCAAAGTGAAATACAGAAGCTGCAAGTCCTGCGTCGATATCCGGGATCTGTTGAAACAAATCGATAAAGTCAGCAATACAGCCAGCGCCTCCTGAAGCAATAACAGGAATCTTTACCGTTTCGCATACCCTTTGCAAAAGCACAATATCAAACCCTTTTTTCACTCCGTCTGTATCGATACTGTTGACCACAATTTCTCCTGCGCCTGCCGCCTCTGCCCGTCTAATCCAGTCGATTGCCTCCATACCGGTATCCTCTCTTCCACCTCTGGCAAAAACGTGGAACTCGCCGTCTACGCGCTTGACGTCCACCGATAAAACAACGCATTGGCTGCCGTATTTCTTGGCCGCCTCATTAATCAGCGCCGGATTCTTAATGGCGCCGGAGTTGACTGAAACCTTATCGGCGCCGCATTTGAGCACTCGATCAAAATCTTCGATGGTATTGATGCCTCCGCCCACAGTCAGGGGAATGAAAATTTCAGCTGCAACTTTCTTCAGGATATCCGTAAAAAGACCGCGATCCTCAGCTGATGCCGTAATATCATAAAACACCAGTTCATCAGCCCCGTTCTTACTGTAGTACTTACCCAGTTCCACAGGAGAGGAAATTTCTGACAAGCCCTGAAAATTAACGCCTTTTACCACTTTGCCGTTTTTCACATCCAGGCAGGGGATAATTCTCTTGGTAATCATCGTTCAGTCCTCCTCTTCTCTGCATTTTTCTCAGCTATGGCAACAGCCTCCTTAAGATCTACTGCCCCGGTATAAAGGGCTTTGCCGATAATTGCGCCTCCGATATCAATCTCTGCCAACGCTTCCACATCTTTCAGTGAAGATACACCGCCCGAAGCAACAATCTGTACAGGATACGTCTTCGCCAATCTCCGATACAATGCAAGGTTTGTTCCTTCCATTGCGCCGTCCTTGGAAATATCTGTACAGATGATACAGGAAACGCCGTCTTCTGTCAGTCGTGCAAAAATATCGTCGACAGAAAGATCCGAGATCTGTTTCCAGCCGCATACAGCCACTTTTCCTTGAGAAATATCCACACCTACTGCAATTTTATCTCCATATTTTCTAATCATCTCTGCGGTAAATTCCCTATCGCTGACGGCAACTGTACCTAAAATCACCCGGTAAACACCGGCATCCAGGTACGCTTTTATCACAGCTTCACTTCGGATACCGCCTCCGATTTCCACCTTAAGCCCGGACTCTGCTGCCAGCCTGCCCACAATCCGGCTGTTTGGCGTGTCTCCATCCTTTGCGCCATCCAAGTCAACAACGTGAAGGTACTCGGCCCCTGCCGCAGCAAACCCTTTCGCTACCGCCACCGGATCATCACCATAGACAGTCATCTTATCGTAATCGCCCTGATAGAGCCGAACAACCTTTCCATCACGCAAATCAATCGCAGGAAATATTTTCATAATTTTCCTCTCTTCCTCTATCTTCTCCGGGTTATACCCGGCAAAATGCCTGCAAAATCTTCATACCTGTTTCTCCGCTTTTTTCCGGATGAAACTGAACGCCGAAAATCTGATCCTTTGCCACTGCCGCTGTCAATTCCGCGCCATATTCCACTGTAGCAATGACAGATTCATCACAGTTAGAGCCAAAATAGGAGTGGACGAAATAGACAAAGCTGTTCTCATCCAAATCGGCAAACAGGGGATTCCGTTCTTTTTCTTCCGGAAAAAGAAGCTTATTCCATCCAATATGCGGGATTTTACAGTGCGCAGGAACAACTCCCTCCATAGGAACAATATCGCCCTTGATCAGACCAAGACCCGTATGTTCCCCGTATTCAAAACTCCGTTCAAAGAGCAGCTGCATCCCTAAACAAATCCCCAAGAGGGGCTTGCCTTTTTTCACTTCCTCTGTCACCAGATCTGCCATTCCCGTCTTTTTCAATTTCTCCATAGCAGCGGCAAAAGCGCCCACCCCCGGCAGAACGATTTTATCCGCATTTCTGATTTCCTCCGGATCATCAGTCAATTTCACCTCTGCGCCAATATGCGCAAACGCATTGTACAGGGAAAAAATATTTCCCACGCCGTAGTCAATGATTGCAATCATGGTTTCACCTATAGCATACCTTTCGTCGATGGAATTTCGTCTCTATATTCTTCCTCAATAGACAGCGCCATGGACATAACACGCCCAAAAGCCTTGAACATGGCCTCGATAATATGATGGGTATTTTCCCCTGCTAATTGTTTGAAGTGAAGCGTCAGTCCCGCATTTCTCACAAAACCAAGGAAAAACTCCTTTACCAGCTCTGTATCGAAAGTACCGACCTTTTGCGCCGGAAATACTGCGTCCATAGCCAGAAAATCCCGTCCGGAAATATCTGCTGCGCAAAGAATCAGCGCTTCATCCATGGGCAGAAGGATATGCCCGTACCTGGCGATTCCCCGTTTTTCCCCCATCGCCTGGGCAAAGGCGCTGCCTAAAACGATACCCACATCTTCTACAGTGTGATGATCGTCCACTTCCGTATCGCCTTTGCAAGTCAGGTTCAGATCAAACCTTCCATGCTTGGAAAAAAGGGTAAGCATATGGTCTAAGAAACCGCATCCCGTATCAATTTTGCTGTTTCCTCTGCCATCCACATTCAGGCGGATACAGATTTGTGTTTCTGCTGTTTTTCTGTTTATCTCACTTGTTCTCATGACTTGCCTTCCTCAAAATCTTCTCTGCTGTATCAAGAAAAATATCCATTTGTTTCGGCGTACCGATGGTCACTCTGTTATAGTCTCTAATCTTATCTGTGTCAAAGTGTCTGATTAGAACCCCTGCGTTCCGCATTTCCTGATAAAACCGCTGTCCGTCTATCCGATCCGATTTTACAAACAAAAAATTCGCCTTTGACGGTACTATCGAAAATCCAAGATTTTTCAATCCTTCGGCGGTCTTCTCCCTGGTCTTTACGATTTCTGCGCAGTTTGCTCGATAATAAGCTTCTTCCTGCAGCGCAGCAATCCCTGCCGCCATGGTCATACTGTTGACATTATATGGATTGGTTGCATATCTGATTCTCTCCAGATCGCTGATCAGCCCCGCTGCACCGATGGCAAACCCCAGTCTGGCGCCTGCAAGGCTTCGCGATTTGGAAAATGTCTGCACAACCAGCAGGTTATCGTACTTATGTACCAAATCCACGCAGCTTTCTCCGCCAAAATCAATATAAGCCTCGTCAATGACCACCACGCTTTCCGGATTGGTTCTGACAATTTCCTCAATCTGGTAAAGCGCCAGCGTCGTTCCTGTCGGCGCATTAGGGTTTGCGATTACAATCATTGCGCCCTGACCCGTATACGCCAGCGGATCTATGGAAAAATCCTCCTTCAGCGGAATTTTTCTCATTGGAATCCCGTGAAGCTTTGCAAAAACCTGATAAAATCCGTAAGAGATTTCCGGGAACATCACACCGTTTCTGTCGTCTGCAAAAGCCATAAATGCGAAGTTTAGAATATCATCAGATCCATTCGCCACATAGACGTTTTCTTTCTTCATCCCGTAAATCCCGGCAATCTGCGTTTTCAGCGCCGCACATTCCGGATCAGGATAAAGGCGGAGACGCTCTATTACCTGTTGATTTACTGCCTCTACCACGCCTTGACCGGGCGGATAAGGTGACTCATTTGTATTCAGCTTAATCAGATTATCTATCTTCGGCTGCTCTCCCGGCTGATAGGGCTGCAGCTTCCTGTATCTTTCATTCAAAAATTTACTCATCTTCCGGTTCTCCTTATTCTAATCTTCCGATGCAGCCACCAGCGCTGACAATGCGCGCTGCACGTTCTCCATGGCCTCTGTCTTAAACTTGAACGCTGCTTTATTGGCAATCAGTCTGGCGCTTATAGGCACGATGGTATCATAAACCTCCAGACTGTTTTCCTTTAGGGTTTTGCCACTTTCCACAATGTCTACGATTACATCGGAAAGTCCAAGAAGCGGCGCAATTTCTATAGATCCATTAAGTTTAATGATGTCGATATCTCGACTTTCCTTTTCGTAAAACCGTCTGGTAATCCCGGGAAACTTGGTGGCTACTCGCAGGGTTCTTTCTGTTTTGTCGTGGAAGCCTTCCATGGCTGCAACAGCCATACGGCAATTTCCCATTTTCAAATCCAGAAGTTCATAAACCTCCGGCTCGTATTCCAGCAATATATCTTTTCCTGCCACGCCCATATCTGCTGCGCCTCGTTCCACATATATGGTAACATCCGATGGTTTCACCCAGAAGTACCGTATACCTGCCTGTTTATTCTCAAAAATCAGCTTACGATTGTCTTCTTTTATGGCCGGACAGGGATATCCGGCTTTTTCAAACAGATCATATACATTCATGCCCAGTCTTCCCTTGGGCAGCGCTACATTAAGCATTGTCTTCAAGACACACAACCTTCCCTTCTTCAAGTTTTACCATTTTTTCATAAGTCACTTTAGGTGGTATCGTTCGCTCTACGGAAACGGTTTTACCGGTTTCGCGAATGGCCTTTGCCGCTTTCAAAACTTCTGCAATATCGTCCTTCCGGTCATAGATAAAAGCCACATCCACGTCATATTTCTTTTCTTTCCGTTCCAGCACGTCCAAAGCATCCAGGTAAAGCGCAAATCCTATCGCCCCGCCGCTTTTGCCCATCCGCTCCATCAGCTTATCGTAACGTCCGCCGGACAAAATACTCTCAGGAATACCACGAATAAAACCTTTGAACAGTATTCCGCTATAGTAATTCAAATCGTTGACGATAGAAAAGTCGATATTGATGTTATCTGCAAGACCATTTACCTCAAGAATTCTGCAGACATCGCCAAGCTCTCCTACCGCTTCCTCAGCCTCCTTATTGACGCACAGGGCAGATAAGGCCGGAAGCACTTTATCGTAACTGCCATAGGTTGAAATGAGAAGTTCCAGCGCCGCAGCAATCCCCTGCTCTATCCGGCATGCCCGGCAGATGTCTCGAATCTCGTGAAGATTCTTTTCTCCGATACACTTAATCAACTCTGCCCTCGTTTCTTCTTCTACCGTGTTCAAAATACCCTTGATCAAGCCCATATGGGAGACTTCCAGAACATAATCTTCTGTGATTACGCCCAGGCTCTTTGCCGCAAGGAGGGTCACCTCACAAATATGATAAAGATCCAGTTCACCTATGCATTCCAGACCGGTCTGCAGAATCTCCTTATATACTTTGGCAGATTTTGACGCCCGATAAATGTTTTCGCTGTAATAGACTTTCTCCACACAGCCGGGAAATTCTCTGTAGTTTTTGACAATGGATAAGGTCAAATCCGGTTTCAGCGCCATCAGCCTTCCATTCATATCGCTAAAAGTAATCACGCGGTCAGAGGAAATGAAATCTCTGTTGCGTACATAAAGATCGTAAGGTTCAAACTTACCCATCTTAAATGGCTTGTAGCCATATTGCTGGTAAAGGCCTCGCAGGGCAAGGGTTGCTCTTTCTTCTTTTTTCATGGCGTTTTTGTCAATTCTCATATGCTTTCCTACGGCTGCAAGCCGCTTTTCCTTTCACACTTTACTATAGTAACACATTAAAGCGTAAAGTCAAGAGAAAATCAGGCTAAATTTCTGCAAAAATTTCCTGGCGGCCGTCTGTATGTCGATTGGATTTATCTATTGACTTCCGATGATTATCCGTTATAATATCCGTTAGAATAGTAAAACTGCTCATCTGCCACCGGGTAGATGATGTCAAGTGTCTTATGGGAGCCGGTAGGTCGTCAGCAGGTTCTCAGGAGGCGCTTTTTTTTCGGATATTTTGTATTAAGCAGGAGGTAATGATGGAGACAATACAAATGACAGAACCACGCCTTGCATTGCAGGGCAGAAAAAAGTTTGCAAAGTACGTATCCCTGAATATTCTGGCCATGCTGGGCAGTTCCTGTTATGTTGTTGTCGATACGTTTTTCGTGGCTAACGGTGTTGGGGCGGACGGTCTTGCCGCATTGAATCTGGCCATTTCCCTCTTCAGCTATATGCAGGCGCTGGGACTGTTAATCGGTATCGGCAGCGGAACCCGATACGGTGTCAGTATGTCACGGGGAGAAAAAGAAAAAGGCAGTCAGGTGTTTACGACTGCCTTGATTACTGCCTTAAGCGTGGGAATGATAATATTTCTTTTGGGAACTTTTTTTTGCAGGCAGATTGCCCAGATTGTAGGCGCTGATGCCAGCATTTTGGATATGACCGCCATATACATAAAAACCGTTTTCAGCTTTGCGCCTTTTTATATGGTAAATCACCTGCTTGTGGCTTTCATCAGAAATGACGAAAACCCTAAGCTGGCTACAGCTGCTCTTCTGATTTCCAATGGCTGTAACGTGGTTTTAGACTATGTATTCATCTATCTGTGCGACTGGTCCATGTTCGGCGCTGCCTTTGCAACAGGATTATCTCCGGTCATCAGTATCGGGATATTATCTTTTCATTTTTGGAAAAAGAAAAATCGTTTTCACCCGGTACGCATCGGATTTTCTCTGCGGGTAGTCGGTGATTTCTGTAGGCTGGGTGTTTCTTCTATGGTAAACGAACTGTCTTTCGGCATGGTCATCATGATTTTTAATTTTCTTTTTTTGGGACTGGGCGGAAATACAGCCGTTGCAGCTTATGGTGTGGTGGCTAACGTAGCGCTTTTTGCCGTTGCCATTTTTACCGGCGTGGCTCAAGGCGTGCAGCCCCTTGTCAGCGATTATTACGGAAGGGGTATCTTAAGCCAGATGAAGATTATACGCAAAGATACCATACTGACAACTGTCGCCCTCTCGTTGATTTTGGTCACAGCCGCTTTTCTGTTCAGTCACGGAATTGTCGCCCTTTTCAACCAGAACCGGGACCCCGCACTGCAGGCCATAGCCGAAGAGGGACTGAAAATTTATTTTTCCGGATTTCTCTTTGCCGGCGTCAATATTGCCATGACCGGTTACCTCAGCGCCATGGAAAAAGCCGAGCAGGGTTTTGTAATTTCTCTCCTGCGCGGACTTTTAATCATCGGCCCGGCGGCCTTTATTCTTTCCCGTATACTGGGCATGACAGGTATATGGCTTTCTGTTCCCCTGACGGAATTCCTAACTTTTGCCGTAACCGTAATTATGATAAAAAAGACAGGATCAAAGCAAAACCAAATATGACCTGTTTTGCACCTCACCGTGCGTATTTGACACCCCTAAGGCAGCCTTACCCTCAGGGGTGTTTTATTTTCCTGTACATCAATTGTATTATCTTTCTCAACACTGCTTTGGAAAATGCCGGCATAAACCAGTCCGGATTTTTCATAAATAAGCAATCCCGGCGAAGTAGTTGTCTCTATTCCGCTATACGTATTACCCAGGTCGTCAGTAATGGAAGTTTCAGCAAAGGTTCGCACGCCCAAGGCCAACCTGGTTCCGTCAAAATCCATGGCCTCGTTTTCGGTGTAAGCATACATGGATTCCAGCCCGTCGGCCCGATCCTTGCACCAAAGGCTCAACTTGCCGTCATCCCCCTTTTCATAGCAAAGGAAATCATCTCCGAAAAAGACCACCAGTCCTTTTTCGCAGTCTATAACCGGGAATAAATTGTCATAAAAGGAGCCCAGATCATAATCTTTGCCTTCAGTAAAATGTAAATCAATCTTCTGCACTTCTTTCATTGACGATTTATCGATTACGGTCAAATAAGTATTGCGGTCTTCTGCCGTAACCAGATACAAGCTCCCTCCATCTGTGCTTTCTGTAAGAGAAATAATTACCGCATCTTCTGCCAAGCCATATCCCAGCTTTGCTCTACTGAAATCAGGCATTGTTTTCTTCTCATCCGCGGTTCCTTCTCCTTTCTTAAGAGGAATACAATGTATACCTCGCATATCAGCAGGAAGGGACATATAGGTTTGACTTTCGATAACATTTTCCTGCTCAGCGCTTCTATTCTCCTGTACCAGGTTAAATGCGGCATAAACCGTATCCCCATCTGTAAACCCATAATTTTGCAAGCTAAGGGACGATTGTCCATCAAAAGAAATCACCTTACCGTTATCATCCTTACTGATACTAAAAATATGTCGGTAATCGGAAGGAACGGGAATGCGAAAATAGTCAACGCGATCTACAGACTCTACCGCATCTCCCACACCCAAAAAATTAGTCGGAAAATAGTCATAATAATCTTTTAGCCGCACAATATAGCTCTTGGTCTCCCCTGCCGGAAGATCCCGGGAAATTTCTTCCAAAACGCCATACAACTTGTCACCAATGAATTTTTTTAATTCTGCAGGCGTTATCCCGCCGCTTCCGTATTGTACATTTCCAAGATCCGGTCCGGGCTTTTCCTCGTAATAGGCAGCATCTATGCCATCTCCGACAAATCTAAAATCGGTATCAGCGTCAGTTCCGTTTTGTTTCACCGTTGCGCTGACCGTCCAGAAAAGGCGGTTTTCCCACATGGAATCAAACTGCAGACTTACCCCTTCGGCTTTTGTCCGATCTCCAAAAACAGTTTTTTCTTCCAGTGTAATCCGGTCATATCGTCCCCATAGCAGAACAAAGGCACAGATAATGACACAAAACCCAAGGACACCACAGAAGATAGAACCCCATAAATGCTTTTTCATGATTATTCCCCCTTCTCGTCGAGTTCCGCTAAAGCGCGGGCAACCCGGTCGCTCTGGTAGCAATACATATCTTTTACAAAGCCGACCAGTGATTTCCCTTGATCCTCAAGTTCAGAGGCTTGTACATCGCCGACAAGATTTCCCTGACGCAATAGAACCGCCCGACTGACAAATCGCTCCACCTCTTCGATAAGATGGGTGGACAAAAGTATGGTTTCTTCCGGCTCCAGAATGCCCAGAAGAACTTTATAAAAATCCTCTCGATTAAACAGGTCGTTTCCGGAAAACGGTTCATCCATAAGGATATAATCTGCGCCCTGACAAAGCGCCATAATGACCTCAAACTGGTTTTTCTGTCCAACAGAAAAGTATTTCAGTTTCTTATTGTTCGGCAGGCTGAAAAAATCCATCAGAACCTGATACCGTTTCTCGCGGAACTTCACAAACTGATTTCTGCAAAATTCTTTATGTTCTCTCGCCGTCATCGTCGGAAAGAAAGAATGCTCGCAGGTGGCAAAGGAAAGCCTCTCAATATTCCTCCTTGTGACCGGTTCTCCATCAAGAAGAATCGCTCCGTTACATCGCAGATAGCCCAATATACACTTAATCAGGGTGGTCTTTCCCGCTCCGTTTTCACCGAAAAGACCCACGATTTCACCCGGGTTCAGCGTAAGGGTGACGTCCTGCAATGCAAACGTATTTCCGTATTTCTTTGATAAGTTCTTAATCTCAATCATATTGCCCTCCTAAAATATTCCCGGATTATTCCACTGCTCCGGCGGTAAACACTGTGCCGGCGTATAGGTCATATAAACATGGTGGAAAAAGAATAACAGACAAATAGCAGTCAAAACCGTCAAAACAAAGACACTTATGGGAATGACCATGCATCTTTTATGTAATTCGCTGCGCTTCGGCAGACGCCGCATCAGATAAATGCTTTTACTGCCTTGATAGTGGTAGGCATAATGAAATGCGATCAGCAGAAGCATAGAAACAGCAAGTACGATAAAGCCTGCAAGCCGAAAGCTCAAAATAGCAGAGAATTCCTCTATTACCGCCCCCTCGATAAGCACTTCTGTTCGGCGCTGATTCATGTAGTGAAACAGTTGGTTATAACATTCAGCATATCGGAAGAAAAAGGACAGCGCCATCAGCATTGCTACGCTATAACCTGCCACGATACAGCCTAATTCTCTTGCCGGATTAATGCCCGGCGGGCAGTATTTCATAAGTTTGCGCATAAGGCACCTCCCCTTCCAGTTTATCGTCAAATTCCCTCATCAAAAATCCATATAGCAGCAAAAAGAAAACGGAAACAATCGAAACGGCAATCGGGGTTTCCCAAGTGATATCCATCGGAAATGTTACTGCGCCAAGTACCGCGAGTATACTGTAAAACGGAAAAGTCCTCTCCCGCCTCTGCATCATGGTAAATACCGCTGCACTTAGCCCCAAGGAAGGAAAGAATAGGAGATTTCTCAAAATCACTGCAAAATCACTCAGCGGCAGCAGCCCATGGAAAAAATCACTGCGATAAAAGGCAAAAAAGGCGGTCAGCTCAAATTGAGAGATATCCTTTATGGCCGTATACATCCAACATAACACCAATGCCGTTCCAATATGCCATGCCCAGAAGAAAAACAATATCATCGTATTGTATCCTGCCCATAGCCATGTCACTCTCTTTTCCGATATGGGCAGTCTGTTCAGGATGTACGCCGGGTGACTGCCAAATCGATTGCATCCGTATACACTGATTATATATACAGTAAGCAATAAAGAAAGGGCAAATATCCAGTAAATACGGCTGCTCGCAATCCCCTCTTCTAATGTCACTGCCTCGTTTGCACGCAGCGTCAGATAGAACACCCCCAGTTCTACTGCCGACGAAACCAATAAAATCCCCAATATTTTGAACAAAGTATTTCTGGCTGCAAATGCCATGGTAATTAACTCTCTCATCTCGTCAATCCTCCTCCCATGCGGCTTCTATCTGCAGAATTGCCTCTTCTCTGGTTATGCCCATCTGTTTCATCCCCTGAACCATAGATTTTACATCTCTGGAAATGAGCTGTCTTCTAATCTTTTCTGCCAGTTCGGGATCTGCCGTCACACAGCTTTTCGCACCGCTTCTGGACTCGATAATCCCCTCTTCCTCTAAAAGGCGGTAAGCCTTCTGGATGGTATTGGGATTTACGCCAATCAGCGCCGACAACATACGCCGAGACGGCATCTCATCTCCTCCCACAATGGTTCCTGCAGCAATCCCTCGTTCCACATAGGTGATAATCTGCAAATAGATGGGAATCCCCTCTTCAATGTTAAATTGTTTAAACGAAAGCAAATGATCACCCCCTAACCGTGTCATATGTATAATACAGTTTCCCTTAACCGTATTATGCATATAATACGGTTCGCTGTCAAGTAGGTAAAACAAAAGACCGTCCCAATGGAACGATCTCTTGCTACAGGCTAACGGGCTCTCGTCCTGGTCAGCGCTGTTATTGATTTTTATTGTTATGCTTATTTTCTATTTTTTGCGTATCTTTTCAGACCAAAAGCTCCGCCACAGGAAACAAGAATCAGTACTGCCCAAAGTGCAAGCTGACTTTCATCGCCCGTCTTAACACCGCTATTCTTGTCATTCTTATCTGCCGGCTTGTCTTTATCGTCCGGCGTATCTGTCGGTTTGTCTGCAGGGTCTGTTGTTCCTGTAGCTTTCTTTTCCAAGCCGCTTATTGCATCTTCTATGGCCTTAGCCATAGCGTCAACTTCTGCCTGCTTAGAAATATCCAATCCACGAACAACAGCATCTTTTGCATCAAGCAGCGCATTTACACTATCGTCTGTATATTTGCTCAGATCTTCCGGAATCTTTTCTAAAGCCGCATCTACTGCAGTATAATCAGCCGGAATGTCTTTTGCATCCTTTACAACCAGACCGGTAGAGTATGCTTCTGTAACAGGTCTGTCAAAAGTTCCCGCTCTATTGGCAATGCCTTCTCCAATACCTTCAGCATAAACAAGTGTTGCGCCTTCCGGTGCGGTTACGCTGAAGTTCTCATCTGCATATCCATCAATAGCCTCTATAGAACCGTCCTCCAGTTCAAATGCAAATACAACAGCTTCATACAGATAAGACAAATCTTTAGCATTGACTACAGTAACCTGATTGTCCTTTTCATCAATAGAACCGATTAAGACCTTAGACAGTTTGTTATCGATTGCTCTTGCAATTCCCTTTGAAACCATATTGGTACACTCTTCCAGTCTTGCTTTGCTGTAATTTGCTGTCATAGAGTCATCGGCTGTATGATTTACAGGCTCGATATCATCGGTTTCGTCGGTGGTTCTAATCATACTTGCCGCATCGATTTCTCTTTCATAGAAGGATACATGGTCAGACGCACCATACTGGAACCATCTCAGATTCTTGGTACCTTCAATCAGGTTCAAATCTTCCGAACCGGTAATAATCAATGCTGCTGCAATATTGAATTCAGCGGATCCATAAGGGTTGATATCCAGACTGACAGTATCTGCTCCTGCCCAAGAGGTAGATAGCATATCCATATTGAAGTTGATGCTGATAGCAGCTTCTTCATCTGTCAAAGATTTTACATAAGCTCTGGAGCCGTTAAGTCCACCCTCTTCACCGCCTACTGCGATAAAACGAATCTCAACACCGCCCGTGTCTACATCTTTATACAGTCTCGCCAACTCAAGCAGAGCTGCAACTGCCGATGCATTGTCTGTAGCGCCAGGTGATCCCATAACGGAATCAAGGTGTCCGGTAACGTGAATAATTGCATTTGGCTCTGCCGTGCTTGCTTCCTTCACTGCATATACGTTCCAGGATGGTCCTCTTTCGATAATGCTAATCTGTGTTACAGCCTTGCTGTCATTCAGTTCTTCGCCCACGGTTCTATTAAATGCAAATACCGGAATACTATTTCCCGTCACATTAGAGAGTCTCAAAGAACGATTCGTCTCATCATTGTACACGATAAGCGCTGCAGCATCCCCTGCTTCTGCCTTTTCTATGGCCATCTTGAGAAAATCTTCTGCGCTGAGTGCCTGATAATCAGGATTGGCTTCTGCTTTTGCTTCGGAAAGCAGCTGAAGTTTCTTGAAGATCCCGTTGTTAACAACAACTGCACTTCCCTTTTCTACATCCCATCCATCAATACAAGCGAGATCTTCTTCCTTTGGATCTGTCAGCGTAAAGTTTTTGACTGCAGGATCACTGATGGTGTCCAGCTCCCCGCTGTAGTAATAATTTCCGTAATACTCCTTGTCACCTATATTTATCGCAGCAACAGATGATGCCCGATTTTCCGGTAACTGATACTCCTGAATTTCTGCATCATAGCCATTTTCGGCAAAAGCGCCTTTGATGTATTCGGCTGCAGCCTTTTCGTTTGGTGTTCCCATAAGCCTTACACCAATACCTTCGGACAGAGCCTCAACATGACTGTGCAGTCTTTCAGCATCGCTTGCCTTATAAGACCCTCCGCTGCTTGCACTAACGAATCCGCAGCTTAGCGTCATAATCATTGAACATGTGACGAGCATAGTCAGCGGTTTCTTGATTCTACTTAGAAATTTCATACGTTCCTCCTTTTCTCGGGTAGGGTGTCTCTTTCCACAAATCTTTGCGAAAATTGACTGATTTCTCTTAAAATTCTAACATACTTATCTAATTATTTCAACAAACGTTTTCAGGGTTTACTCGACAAAAAAATATGGTATAATGATTCCACAACCTAACGGCATTGCCGTAAGGAAGGAATCATTGAATCATGACTGCCGATTCTATTTTTAGAGGAATCGTCATGATGTAATGTCAGTACACGCCGATTGGCAAGCGACAGCGCAGACAGAGGCGATGTATGACAGATGCCAGAGCGCACCACATGGCTTCCATGTTGACAGATTTTCCATTATTTTAGATTTTTGTCAACAAAATAAGCTATACTCCCTTTGTTTTTTTCTAAGAAAAACCATGGTTGTTGACAGATTCAACAGATTTTAAAAAAAATGTCAATTTTGTCAACATATTTTGTAAAAACGTTGACAGATTTGACAAAAAATAAAAAATTAGTCAACTTTGTCAACATACAGTCAGAAAACTCCCTATTTGCAAAGGGAGTGAGGCGGAAATACTGCCAAAAAACAGAAAAAATTAAAATTTTGTCAACGGGGCAGCCTTACAACGCTACATGTATTGTCGTAATTAAAAACAAAGATTTAGTCGTTTAAACGATTACTATATGCTATGCGATTAGATCAACCGGATAAATTATTGGAGGTAAATCAATGGAATACTTTTTTAGCCATATTGGATATATTCTCATTGCAGGTCTTGCCATTGCGGCAGTCTGTATCGTTTGGATACTTGTTGCAGAGAAAAATAACAGAGAAAGAGACATCAATGACGAACGCTGTGACTTTACCTGCTCCAGCTGCCCCAATACCGAAGTCTGCCATAAAGCAGGCAAGAAACTGTAGATGACGCTGCCACTCTCCCTAATTTCCAAAGTATACCCAACTTGAGAATGAACGAGAACACTTGACAACGAATGAACTCAAAAATGCCCATGCTGATAAAAGCACGGGCATTTTCTATGCGGATAATTATTTAAATGCTTCCTGTACAGCCACTGCAACTGCAACGGATGCGCCAACCATCGGGTTGTTTCCCATACCCAGGAATCCCATCATTTCTACATGGGCAGGTACGGAAGAAGATCCTGCAAACTGTGCGTCAGAATGCATTCTTCCCATAGTGTCGGTCATGCCGTAAGAGGAAGGACCTGCCGCCATATTGTCCGGATGCAGAGTTCTTCCTGTACCGCCGCCTGAGGCAACGGAGAAGTACTTCTTACCTGCAAGAACTCTTTCCTTCTTGTAAGTTCCGGCAACCGGGTGCTGGAATCTGGTCGGATTGGTAGAGTTTCCGGTAATAGACACGTCCACATTCTCATGATGCATGATGGCAACTCCTTCTCTGACATCAAAAGCGCCGTAGCACTTAACCTTGGCGCGGTCACCTTTGGAGTACGGTGTTTCTTTGACAACCTTCAGCTCACCGCTGTGGAAATCAAATTCAGTCTGTACATAGGTGAAACCGTTGATTCTGGAAATAATCAGAGCAGCATCCTTGCCCAGCCCGTTTAAGATTACGCGCAACGGCTTGGTTCTAACCTTGTTAGCGGAGTTAGCAATACCGATAGCGCCTTCTGCCGCTGCAAAAGACTCGTGACCTGCAAGGAATGCGAAACACTCTGTTTCTTCACTGAGAAGCATGGAGGCAAGGTTGCCGTGACCAATGCCGACTTTTCTGTCGTCGGCAACAGAGCCGGGAATGCAGAAAGCCTGAAGCCCTTCGCCAATAGCCTTAGCCGCTTCTACTGCAGTAACTGCGCCCTTCTTCATGGCGATAGCCGCACCCAGTACATATGCCCAACATACGTCTTCAAAGCAAATCGGCTGAATGCCTTTGGCAATTTGGTAAGGGTCAAAACCTTTATCCTGACACATCTTGCGGGCTTCTTCCAAACTGCCGATGCCGTATGCATCCATAACCGTCTGAATACCGGTCATTCTTCTATCATAGTTTTCGAATAATTCCATCTCTGCTACCTCCTACTCTTTACGCGGGTCAATCTTCTTGACAGCTTCTTCGAATCTGCCATAAACACCGCTTGCCTTTTCGATTGCTTCCATAGGATCTACGCCATCTTTGATGAAATCCATCATCTTACCCAGGTTGACATACTTATATCCGATAATAGAGTCATTCTCATCAAGACCTTCTTCCAGAATATAGCCTTCCGCCAGTTCCAGGTATCTCGGTCCCTTTGCTGCAGTGGAGAAGATGGTTCCCACCTGGCTTCTGGTACCTTTACCCAAGTCTTCAAGTCCTGCGCCTACAGCAAGGCCACCCTCAGAAAATGCAGACTGGCTTCTACCGTATACAATCTGCAGGAACAGTTCTCTCATGGCTGTATTGATAGCATCGCAAACCAAATCAGTGTTCAGCGCTTCTAAGATTGTCTTACCTACCAGAATCTCTCCGGCCATAGCTGCAGAGTGCGTCATTCCGGAACACCCCAGTGTCTCAATCAAAGCCTCCTGAATAATGCCATCCTTCACATTGAGGGTCAGCTTACAAGCACCCTGCTGCGGCGCACACCAGCCTACACCGTGAGTCAGACCGGAAATATCGCTGACTTCTTTTGCCTGCACCCACTTACCTTCTTCAGGAATCGGGGCAGGTCCGTGATTGGCATCTCTGTTGACGATGCACATATTCTCGACTTCTTTTGTATATATCATCTTCTACCTCCGTTAATATCGTATTAACCTATTCTGTTTTCAGTATAACAAAAGCCTGTCTGTTATTCAACTGGTTTTAACTGACTGCGCAGGAAATCAAAGCCTTTTCCCATCACATAATGGCCTTAAAGTCACGCATGATTCCGTTTCTGCGAAAGTCAATTTCTTTAATCCCATTCAAAAGCGGCGCTTCCATATCCGTATAAAGAAAGGTGTATCCATCAATATTCAGCAGAAAATCGCCTTTTCTCTGTCTATCTTTATAAAAGTTCAGCGCAAATCCACAGCAGCCTGACTTCATCAGCGACATTCTCATATATTCACCGTCCTGCAAAATTTTATCCAACTGTTTCTTTGCGGCATCTGTCAAAATAATATGCACAGTTTCTCCCCCTTTCCGGGTATCCCTAAACGTACTGTATTTTTTCTGATTATATCATAGATACCCGCGACGAGAAAAGTTACACGTCAAATTCCTCACTTGAATCATCCTTTGCTGCCTAGAATTTTTCAACGGTCGTCATCCCGATCCTATGATTTTCTACCTGATGAATGGTCACAGCAAATTGGTCAAATTCGACTTTCAGCGTTTCTCCTTCTTCCGGAATTCTGCCCAGAAGTCCACAAAGAAAACCGCCAAAAGTATCATAATCGTCCAAAGGAAGTTCCACACCCAATGCCTCTGCAACGTCATCAAGGTCTGCGCTTCCTGCAATCTGCCACTGCTGCGCGCCAAGACTTAAAATGTCATTCTTCCCTTTTTCTTCATCAAACGGCAAGTCACCCACAATTTCCTCCATTAAATCATACAGGGTAACGATGCCGGAAAGGCCGCCGTACTCATCGATCACCACGGCAAAATAATTTCCCATCTGCTTCATCTTTCTAAACAAGTTGTTTGCTCGCATGGATTCCGGTACATAAAATCCCGGCTCCATGGCAGTATCCATAATCTGTTTCAGAGACTCCCTCGAACCTCTGAAGTATTTTTTTGTGTTAAGCACACCTACTACATCATCCGTCGACGCTCCGCAGACCGGGTAATAGGTATGACCGCTGCCGTAGATCGTTTCCTCCCACGTTTTCAGGCTGTCCTCTGTACTCAGACTAATCACATTGACTCTGTGGGTACAGATCTGCTCTGCCGAAATATCATCAAACTCAAACACGTTCTGAATCATTTCCGTCTCTTCCTGGTCGATAACCCCTTGCTTTCTTCCTGCCAAAACCAGGGTTCGGATTTCTTCTTCAGAAATTTCTTCGTCATCTCCATCCGGGTCAATTCCCATGAGACGCAGAATTCCATTGGTCGATGCGGTCAGTAAAAATACCAGAGGCGCAAAAATCCGAGAAACTCCGTGAAGCAGTCCCGACATGCCAAGGGCAAGAGTTTCTGCTTTTTTCATGGCAATTCTTTTGGGAACAAGCTCACCGAATACCAGATTAAAATATGCCAAAATCAAGGTAATAACCACTACCGATACGGACTTGAGCACATTTTCCGGTACGCCTACCCCCGCCTCAGACAAACTGAGCGCCAAAGGATCTGCAAAGCTTTCCGCTGCAAAGGCGCTGCCCAAAAGTCCCGCCAAGGTAATGGCCACCTGAATAGTCGCCAAAAATTTTGCCGGCTGAGCCGTCAGGGAAGATAATCGCTTTGCACGCTTATCACCATCATCTGCCAGTTTCTTCAGTCTGGCATCCTTCATAGAAATTACCGCAATCTCCGCACTGGCAAAGGTCGCATTTAAAAAAATCAGGATTACCTGTAAAATAATCGGTCCTATCATGTCTTTCCTCCATATGTAACATGTATATCATCACTATTGTTGACAAAAATCACAAAAAGGCATTGTCCTGTACGCAGATTACGCACTGACAATACCTTCCATATTACATGATTACACATGGAACAGTTAAATACATTCTGTACTCATGACTATCGCCGTCGTCCATGCTGTTTAATCCCACCTTCCTTTTTTTCTTAGAAAGAAGAATACCATAAACCCCAAAGTTCGTCAATCAGTCTTTTTTCTTATTTTTTCTTATTTCGGTTTCTCCTGCAATTACTGCACATTCCGTAAATAACGGAATTCTTGCATTGTAGGGTAAAGCCATGATCCCTTTCCATATGGTCTACAATCTCGCTCATAAACCCGCAGTCCAGATGAGAAATATTTCCACACAGGGTACATTTGAGATGCAAGTGTTCCTCACAGTCCCGATCAGCAGTCACATATTGATAAACCGCATTCTCCCCCTTTTCTGAAACATAACGGATCACATTACCGTCCTTCTCTAATTTATCCAGGTAACGATAAATCGTCGTGATATTCACCGGACATCCCTGCGCTTTCATATGACGTCCGATATCTCCGGCGCTGACCGTACTGTTTCGATTTTCCATCAGGTAATCCAGCATTTTTCTTCTGCCGGTTGTTCTATATTCTGTCACAGCTTCCAGCCCTTTCTAAAACGTGATGCCGAGAATTTCGATGAGCACACCCCAGCCTACGCTGATGGTATACAACAATGCAGCGATGATAACATTCTCAAAATGATGATGGTTTTCCTTAAACAGAACCAGAAGGCCTACACCCGCACTAACTAAAAGGCCGCTCATCATAGGGCCTGCACCGATAATTCCGTCAAGGTACAGCTGGGTAATCACCACCGAGGCAGCACAATTGGGGATCAGCCCTACAAGGCCTGCTACAACTTCACCAAGGACAGGTATATTGGAAAACAACTGCATCAGACTGTCCTCACCAATCACATGAATCACCGTGCCAATCGCTACAGAAATGATAAAAACGAAAATGAATACTTTTAGGGTATGCACCAGCGCATCGGCAAATATTCCGCCGCTGCATGCACAACATTCACTATCGTGTACAAAATCTCTTGGCGTCTTGTTTCTTCTCGCCATCCAGCCAAATAGCATTTCTACCAGGAATCCCGAAATCATCCCAATGATGATCTTCGCTCCCAATATTTTCAAAATCATGGATAGAGGAACCTGCGCCGAAATAAGAATAGGCAGCATCTCATCAGAGGTGGACATATAAATTGAAATCAATGTGCCGAGAGTCAATACCCGTCCGATATAAAAATAGGATGCGGCTGCCGAAAATCCGCACTGAGGGAAAGCGCCAATTACGCTGCCCCAAACAGGTCCGAATCTGCCCGCATTTTGGATAAATTGTTTCGGTCTGTCGCTGGCCGCATGCTCCAAAATCCCCATAACCAGATAAGTAGCAAACAAAAAAGGTAAAAGGCGCAGACTGTCATGAACCGCCTCTAATAATACATCTGTCATTTGTTCTCCTTGCCCGTATATCCGCTGATATACAGGTTCTGCGAATTTGCAAATCATTTGCGTTTTTAATTATAGCATGTTTAAGACATAAGTCAATGGATTTTATAACAGCGAAAACGACAAAAACGCCCCCAAGGCATCGGCCTTGAACGCGTCTTGTCAATTTTTAATGAAAGGAACTTAGTTTTTTATTGTCTTCTTTCGTTTTCTGCTCATTTCCACTCAGCCCGGTTTTCATTGCTGACCGGTTCTATCAGATACTTCGCCAGCGCTGAATCTTCTTTACCGTCTTTTGCAAGGTCAAGAAGTTCTTTCGCAGACTGGGCGTCCCGGCTGTTCATGTCATATTCCAAGTCAACTAGATTACTCTTCAATCTGCCCCTGTAGATGACGCCGCTCTTATCTATGACAGCACATTCAAGAGCCGCATTCCTCAAATTGTACGCAGGATCTCCGGTCAGCAGCGTCTGCACCAGAGCCGCCTTTCCTTCTTTGACTGTAACAGCAAGCCCGCTGTCCTGCACACACACATATTTCCCTTCAGAATGTTCTTTAACCATAGACGCTGTATCAAAGAGGGCTTTATCCAACCCGCTTTCCGTCTTTCCGCTGTAAAGCACTTCATACGGGCTGTTTTCCTTTTCACTGCGATAAAGAACCGCAACATCGCCCTTATGGTTTGTCACCGTCAAACTATTGTCCTCGCCCCAGGCATAAATCATTTTTTCTGATGCCGAAAACAGTTCAATCGGTCCGGGAGACGTCCAGTTATCTGCATCAATCATCTCCACAAAACACTTTCCGTCCTTCACGGAAAAAACGGATAAGTATCTATGATCCCCTGATAAACTCATCTCGATATACTCTGCCTGTTCGTCCAGAGGATAAACCATCTTTATTTCGTCGAGAATCGGTACCGGGTTGGTTACGGTTCTGCTTCTCTGCCCTTTACTTATGCTTGCTGTTGCCATGACCTCAAAGGGCAGCTCATATACACCGTAGCCGCCGGAAAGCTGTGAAACATCTACAGGCTCACCTTTGACCGTTCTGTTGTTTACAGCGAAAAGCATTCTGTTTTTCAGGTTGTATGCAGCGGCACTTTTCCCTATATAAGAGTCATCCGATTCATCACCGTTTTCACTTCCTGCCTCATAAGAAAGACCGCCGGTAAGATCCGGGTGAAACCACGATTTTCCGTCTTTGATGTTCTCTTCTTGAAGAACGATAACCGGGTCAAATGTATAGTAATCCTCTCCCTCGCCTAACGGTTTTTCTATCTCGGTTGTATACCCCAAATCCTTCTTAGGGTTATACTCCTCTTTTGGAGAAACCTTGTATGTCTGGTATTCGTTATCGATTACCGGAATCTTGAACAGGTGATTAAAAGTCGCATACAACGCAACATCCTCATCATAAGCCGCTTCTCTTTCCGAAACCGTCGCGCCGTTTTCTGCATAAATTTTAAGCCCGGTCAGCGCATCGTCCGAATTATATAACTTCGTACCAAACTGGAATCGGAAACTTACAGGATAAAAATCCAGATAATCCTTTACCCTTATTTTTCCCGTCTCTGCAGCGCCGCTTTCTATGACCCTGTTCTGCACATCCTCATAAAATCCTTGAATTTCTTTTTCCTGTAAACCCTCTAGTCCAACATCGTCTAACCTGGTAACATAAGGTGCCGCAGACCATCCGGTGAACCGAATATCATCATAAACCAGAGAATCCGCTTTTCTATTCATTTCGCCTCGTTTGAACGATGATTCCGTCCGACCCGTGCTATAGTCGTAATGGTTGATCCAGTGGAGGCTGTCTGCTGAGTCAGCGCGAAAGCTAACGGTAAGCCCGTCCGCTGCAGCTTTGTTTCCTGTGACAGTTTCTTCCCTCAGCTCTGCCTGACCAATCCTGCTATCCACAAAAGTCCAGCCATAAACAGTCATGCCAACGGAGAGAACGGTCACCAGCATAAATATCATCATGGATTTTTTCTTCATGACTACATCTCCTTTTATACTTATCGCTTTCTCCCGATTATTTCATCTGATCTACAGCCTTTTTGATGCGGTCAGCCCTGTAATCATATTTTTCTTTTACGATTTCGATCAGGGATTTTCCTGATGCCGTTATGTCATCCACGCTCAAATCATCAATGATTTGGCTTTTTCTGATTAGAACCGCCCTGTTAATATAGTCGGCAATTTCCTCAATCAGATGGGTAGAAATAATGACTGTCTCGTCTTTATCCAGCACGCTAACCAACACTTCATAAAAGTCCTCTCGGTTAAACACATCGTTACCTGCAAAAGGCTCATCCATGAAGATGTACTCGGCGCCCTGGCTGATTGCCAGCACCACTTCGAACTGATTTTGCTGTCCTAAACTGAATTCGCTGATTTTCTTCTTGGTCGGCAGCTCAAAGAATTCCATCAGCGCCTCATACCGTTTCTCATTAAAGTGAGGAAAGTGCATCTGGTAAAACCACTTGTGATCGTCTGCCGTAATAGAAGGAAAGAATGAGTGGTCGCCGGTAGCAAAAGACAGTCTGGATATATTGGTCTCGTCTATCTTTTTTCCATCCAAGGTAATTTCCCCATCAAAGGTCAAAAATCCCATGATGCATTTCATAAATGTGGTTTTACCTGCTCCATTTGCTCCAAATAGGCCGATAATCTGCCCCTTTGGGATCTGCATATTACAGTTTGAAAGGGCAACCTTGTCCTTATATGTTTTAGATACATTCTTAATCTCAATCATTTTTTGCCCTCCTAAAATGGTACGATGTGGGATAGATAGTCCGCATAAAAAGCAACTTCAGGTGTACCGACAATATACACGCCTATATCGATTGCAGTATGCAAAACCATAAGTGCAGCGATGAACAAAGCCTGTATAGCCGGCGCTGCCCAGATGGTTCTTCCATACTCTTTTTGGTCAGGCAGCCGCTTCATCACATATACACTTTTCGTCTTTTTATTGTAGTATTCGTAATTCCAATAGGCCTGCACAAAGAACACGATCAGAATGCCCAAAATATATCCGTAATAGGTATGTTCCTGAAGCTGCCAAAAGTACGGCATTCTCACGCCGGAAGCAATGGACAGACCTTTCATGCTTTCCTTGACCAAGTTTAACTGGGTGATGTATCTGAATAGAAAAATCATATGTTCAGCTATGCCGATAAAAATCCATGCGCCAAATAAGGTGTTGGCTCTTTCCAGATTTATGCCAATAGGCATGAACCTGCGCCGCAGTCCGATCAGGTTCAGCCTGCTAAGTCCTTTTCTCCTACCAGCCTTAGACGAAACGCTGTAAATCTGCTCAAGGGCGCTTTGCGATGAATTCCCGTCCATTTCAACCGGACTGTTAACCTGTGGCGCATAATCACTTTCATCAAACTCATCACTGTCCAAATCCATAATTCCCGCATATTTATTTGCCTTAAACGGATCTCCTTTGGGCCGTTTTTCCCTGGAAATCACATCGCCAAAGGAAAAAGTTCCATAAAGAATCACCATAACGATAGCCATATATATGTAGGTATCTTCAAGGAGATTGAGCCAGACAAGAACCATGGGCACAATCACCAAAATCACACCGGCCGATGGTCTTCCGTTATGCCAGTTCAAATAACAGGACTTGGCACATTCTCCGGCTAAAGCAAGCATGGCTACTATATTAAACGCCATTACCGTTGGATCGGCTATTGGAATCAGTGCATGTCCGATGTCCGTTCGCAATATACCCAGGGCAAGCTTGATGTCAATACCGGAAGCCCCTGCCATGGTCAACCCTATCTTTCCGATGGCATAAATCGAAGCGATTGCCACGCCCCAGAAGATAAGGATAACGGCAAGGTAATAGCCAAACATGGTTAAATAAGAAGATATAGGTGACATCCGCAGTCTTCTTATGGTATATCCTGTGGTTGCATGAGTCGCCTTCAGAGCCTTTCTTCCATTCAGCCCATTGATCACAGTCAGCAAACCCAGCAGATTCACGCCAATAAACAGCAGCACAGGCAAAAGACCTGTAAAAGCCCTTTCCATAAGCATCTGCGTTTCCGCATCATAAGGATTACCGATCTGAAACAGAAAAACAGCCAAAAATCCCAGTGGAATGGCGCTCACAAGCAGCAGTAGTTTCTTATATCCGGCTCTGTTATACAGGAAAACTAAAGATAGGTATTTGTTCAATTCGCATGCCTCCTAACTTATAATTATCTATTTCATTGACACAGAATAATGTGATTCAAGTATATCTCAGATAATAGTCTTCGGTATATTCTGATAATTTAAAATTATTATACTTCATTAGCGATATTATTTAAAGCTATTCTTTATATTTATGATAATAAATTGTAAAATTATTTTCACCTTATCCAAAGGCTTCATAATCAATATTGAAAACAATTCGATTAGCATTACTATATCAATAAATCGACCCTACTTTTTCAATTTGTTGAATTTAGTATAATTTTTGTAGAAAATAGAGAATATAAAATATTTGAATTCAAAAAAGCCCTGCGACTTACCTCAGGACTTTAGTAAACGGTAAATCACCCGTGAGTCGAAATCCTCCCCAATAAACAGTAAAATACCATTAAAGGTTTTTTGAAGTTTTTTAGGGAGGATTTTTTAATGAATATCAAAGAACAGATGAAACTGCAGAAATGGGCATCCGATAT
>JAXKAR010000041.1:0-25196 GCA_036305845.1 Emergencia sp. | reverse complement strand
CTATGTATATCTCTGCAAAATGGGATCAGAATTGGACGGAAACCGTAGAAATGGTACCTGAAATCTTCAGTGCAAAATATTAAAGCTATTCCCCTCAAAACACTTGAGGGGGGTGACATTTTCGCTCGATAATTAACTCTTTTAGGGGTGACATTTTACCTTGTTATTGACATTCATTTGCACTTTTGTCTAAGTATACAACAAAACATATTAACAAATCTCTATCGTTGAAGAGGGTATAGAAACATAAGTTTATTTCTCGTGAATTATACCGCTTGTTGTATATAATTTCTTTCCCCTTCTGTCGACTTTGTCGACGCTTCTTTTGCACCGAAATGGCATTGTCCTATTCTATTCTAATTGGATTTCAGCATCAAAACTTTCTCCCTGTTCATCGCATACTAAAACCGGAGCCCTGAGATTTATAAATCTAAAAGGTTCCGGTTTTCATTTATCCATCGTGCAGCTAATCCTGCACCCATTCTGCTTCGTCTACGTAGACCACGAAGTGTTCTTTAATATCTACATGACCGCCTTTGACCCATGCCTCTTTCAGCACACTGCTGCCGGCTTCACGAATCTTAAGCTTACCCTCCTCTTTGAGGAGTTTTATGCACCAGGCATGATTTGCCATAAACCCTTCCTGTCCTTCTGTCGTCGTCACAGACAGCATCTCCACTTGACCGCGATAAAACATTTCCCGCGGTGTGATGATTTCCAGCTCAACAGTTCTATTCGGCATGGCTCTGCTCCTTAGACTGTTCGTACTTTTCCACGACATCATCTATGCTGCCTGCAAAGAGGAACATAGACTCAGGAATGTGGTCGTGTTTGCCATCCAGAATTTCCCTAAAACTGCGAACCGTCTCTGCGATTGGTACATACTTGCCCTTCATGCCGGTAAACTGCTCAGCAACGCTAAACGGCTGCGACAAGAATCTTTGAATCTTTCTTGCTCTGGCTACAGTCTGTTTGTCAGCTTCTGATAATTCGTCCATACCCAAAATGGCGATGATATCCTGCAGCTCCTTGTACTTCTGCAGTACTGCCTGCACCTCCCTGGCAACCTCGTAATGTTCCTCACCCAAAATCAGCGGGTCCAGAATACGAGAAGAAGATGCCAGAGGATCTACTGCCGGATAAATCCCCAATTCCGTAATGGAACGAGATAAAACCGTAGTCGCATCCAGGTGGGCAAAGGTAGTTGCCGGCGCAGGGTCAGTCAAGTCGTCAGCCGGTACATAAACCGCCTGAACAGAAGTAATGGACCCGTCTTTGGTAGAGGTAATACGTTCCTGGAGCGCACCCATTTCTGTAGCCAAAGTAGGCTGATAACCTACCGCCGAAGGGACACGGCCGAGGAGGGCAGACACTTCACTTCCTGCCTGGGTAAACCTGAAAATATTGTCGATGAAAAGCAGAACGTCCTGCTTTTCCTTATCTCTGAAATGTTCCGCCATGGTAAGTCCCGTCAGCGCAACACGCATTCTGGCTCCGGGCGGTTCGTTCATCTGACCGAATACCATGGCCGTCTTTTTCAGAACCCCGGATTCCGTCATTTCGTTATATAAATCATTACCTTCTCTGGTACGCTCGCCAACACCGGCAAAGACAGAGATTCCGCCATGCTCAGTTGCGATATTGTTGATCAGCTCCTGAATCAGAACGGTTTTTCCTACGCCTGCACCGCCGAAAAGGCCTACTTTTCCGCCTCTCGTATATGGCGCGATCAGGTCGAT
Organism: Emergencia sp.; assembly: GCA_036305845.1. Lineage (GTDB taxonomy): Bacteria > Bacillota > Clostridia > Peptostreptococcales > Anaerovoracaceae > Senimuribacter. The sequence goes on along the minus strand of JAXKAR010000041.1, from coordinate 23,457 downwards.
AACCTTGATACCGGTTTCAAAAATCTGCGAAGACGTATCCTGATCTTCAAATTTAGGCGCCGGACGGTGGATAGAGCTCTTTACTTCCGTTACCACCGGGCCCTTTTCATCAATAGGATCGCCCAGGACATTAAACAGTCTGCCTAAAACTTCTTTGCCCACAGGCACCTTAATCGGTTCGCCTGTATCCACAGCCTCCATGCCTCTTGCCAGCCCGTCTGTAGAAGAAAGGGCGACACAGCGCACTTCGTCATCGCCAATATGCTGATGAACTTCCGCCACGATTTTCTTATCCCCGTAAGGAATTTCTATGGCGTTCAGCAGTTCCGGCATCTCGTCGGGATGAAATTTCACGTCGATGACCGGCCCGATAATCTGATGTATAGTTCCTTTATTCAAAATACTTTCCTCCTGCTATTCCTGCGCCTGTGATCCGGCCACAATTTCTATGATTTCGTCGGTAATGTCCGCCTGTCTTGCATGGTTATAAGCAAGCTGCAGATCCGCCAACATATCCTGCGCATTATCGTTGGCATTTTCCATGGCGGTTCTTCTGGCCGCATATTCACAAGTTGCAGATTCGATACAAGCGCTGAAAATCATCAGCTCAATATATTTAGGAATCAAATAGGTGAATACCTCTTCCGCAGACGGCTCATATTCAATCGGTCTTGCGAAAGTCCCCTCTTCCAGCTTGGCAATGTCCAGAGGCAGCAGTTTCTTCACCACAACCTCCTGACGTAAGGTATTGACATAAGAAGTATAGACAATATCAATCTCATCGATTTCTCCCCGCAGATACATTTCCATCAGCGGCTGACTGACGTTCCTTGTTTCTTCAAAGGTTACCGTATCTGCCGGTGCATCATGTTCCACCAGAATCTGTGCGCCTCGGGCGGCAAAGTATTCCTTGCCCTTGGTTCCCACCGTAATCAATCTGGTATCTTCAATACGGGTGCCGGATTGTTTGAGTGTCTCATCCATGGCACGAATAACGTTGCCGTTAAAGCTACCGCAGAGTCCATTGCTGCTGGTAATCAGTAAATAACATTTATTTTTGATTTCCCGGCTGCCGACTAAAAACTCCGTCGGTACATCGGGGGTGTCATCCAGAATTCTCTGGATAGAGGTTAAGAGGGTTCCCATATACCGCTGTGCGCTTTCAAAAGCATTCTTCGCCTTTCTCAGCTTTGCAGCGGAAACCAGTTTCATGGCGTTGGTGATACGCTCTGTGCTGCTGATGCTTTTAATCCTGCGCTGGATATTCTGCATTTGCTCAGCCATCGATAAAACCTACCTTCTTAAACTCTAAAATCCCCTTAATCAGCTTCTTCTCCGTTTTTTCAGTAAAGTCTCCCGTCTTACGAATTTCCTTTCCGATTTCCGGAAAATGGTCATCCATATATGCATAGTATTGCTTTTCAAAGGATTTGATGCTTTCTACAGAAATATCGTCCATATAGCCATTGGATGCAGCATAAAGAATCATCACCTGATGCACCACATCCACAGGACCGTACTGCCCCTGTTTTAAAATTTCCATCAGTACCCGCCCGTGATCCAGCTGCTTCTTAGTGGCAGCATCCACATCGGAGCCGAACTGGGAGAAGGTCTGCAGTTCTCTGTACTGGGCAAGGGCCAGCTTGATCTTGCCTGATACCTTCTTCATGGCTTTAGTCTGTGCGTTCCCTCCTACTCTGGATACGGAAATCCCTGCGTTGATGGCCGGTCTCTGTCCTGAGAAGAACAGCTCCGTCTCCAGGAAGATCTGGCCGTCCGTGATAGAAATCACATTGGTCGGAATGTATGCCGATACGTCCCCTGCCTGCGTTTCAATAATCGGCAACGCCGTTATAGAACCGCCGCCCAGCTCATCAGACAGCTTTGCCGCTCTTTCTAAGAGACGGCTGTGCAAGTAGAATACGTCCCCCGGATAAGCCTCTCTTCCGGGTGGTCTTCTTAGAAGCAGTGACATGGCTCTGTAAGCCACGGCATGTTTGGATAAATCGTCGTATATAATTAAAACATCTTTTCCTTTGTACATGAAGTACTCTGCAATAGCACAACCGGAATACGGCGCGATATATTGCAGCGGTGCAACCTCACTGGCTGTTGCAGAAACGACGATGGAGTACTTCATGGCATCGTGATTTTCCAGATTCTGCACAAGCTGTGCAACGGTGGATTTTTTCTGTCCAATGGCTACATAGATGCAAATTACGTCCTTATCTTTCTGATTCAAAATGGCGTCTACCGCAATAGCGGTTTTACCCGTCTGGCGGTCACCGATAATCAGCTCTCTCTGTCCTTTGCCGATTGGCATCATGGCATCGATAGCCTTGATTCCTGTCTGCAGAGGTTCATTTACTGACTTTCTCTGCAGTACGCCCGGCGCAGGATATTCAATAGGTCGGTATTCAGTGGTTTCGATTGCCCCCTTGCCGTCAATAGGCTGTCCCAGCGCATCCACAACTCTGCCGATCATGGCGTCACCTACAGGAACGTCCACAACAGTGCCCATAGGCTTTACAATGTCACCCTCTCCGATTTCTCTATCTGAGCCGAGAATTACAGCGCCTACATTATCTTCTTCCAGATTCAGCGCCATCCCGTAAGTATCGCCGGGAAACTGGAGAAGTTCTCCGGACATACATTTATTCAGTCCATATACGCGGGCAATGCCGTCTCCGACCTGCATAACCGTGCCGAAATCGGAAATGTCCAGATGTCGTGTATAATTCTTGATCTGTTCTTTAATGAGACCACTGATCTCATCCGGTCTTAAATTCATAGAGGCATACCCTCCTTTCTGCTGTCTATATTTTATACAAATTCTGACGAAGTTCATTTAGCCCTGAACGGAGAGATGCGTCAATCATCTTCCCGTCGATGAGGATTTTCACCCCGCCTAAAAGATTTTTATCTACTTTGTTTTTCAGCTGGATTTTCTCTCGAAGGAGTTTTCCGGTCTGTTCTTCAAACTCTGCAACCTGCTCTTCAGTCAAAGGTACGGCGGAATAGATTTTACCATAGGCCTGCCCTCTGTATTTATCCATCAGTTTCAGATATTCTTTGACGATTCTATGATAGTGATTCATTCTATCCTTATCTACCAGGATATATAAAAAGGAAAGCACTTCTTGACTGATTCTGCCTTCAAAAACATTCCTTACCATCGCCTTCTTCTCCGCCAGTGGTATTGCCGGATTTGAAAGGAGACTTACATAATCAGGCTCTTTTTTCAGAATGCCGTCAATAGCCTCAATCTCTTCCCTGATTTCGTCAATCTTATCCAGCTCTCTGGCAGCGTCGAAAATGGCTCTGCCGTAGGTCATGGCTACGATCAATTCCATGGTTTTTCTTCTGCCTCCTTAATGATACGACCGATGATTTCCTGATGGTCAGCCTCTGATAATTCTCTTTCCAGAATCTGTTCTGCCGCCATCATGGCAAGGCTGCCCACTTCATCCTGCAGTTCTTTACGCGCATTGTATTTTTCTCTGCGAATTTCCTTCTGAGAATGTTCAAGCAAGAGTCTGGCCTTTTCGTTGGCGTCCTCCACAATTTCCTTAGCCTGAATCTTGGCTTCGTCTCTGGCCGCTTTCAAAATCTGCCGACTCTCTTCCTCTGCGCCTGCAAGGCGAGCCTCATAGGCTGTAAGATGCTCCTGAGCCTGTTGATTCACCGTATCTGCATGTTCCAGGGAATCCTGAATTTCTTTTTCTCTGTTCACCATAAATGCGTGAACCTTTTCAAAAAAGAAGTGTTTCAGGATAAAGAAGAGTACGATTACCGTGACCGCACTAAACAGCAGATTCCAGTCCAGCGATAAAAGTGGCTGTGTTACCTTCATTTGGCTGCCGCCTCCTTACTTACTGGATAAGATAATGGCGATAACAAAGGTCAGTACGCCGATAGTCTCCATAATTGCCATGCCGACAATCATTGTCGTTCTGATCATATTCCCTGCTTCCGGCTGCTTGGAAATGCCCTCCAGACCTTTGCCAAGACCAATGCCCTGTCCGATACCGATACCGATTGCTGCAAGACCCATTGCAAGACCTGCTCCGATTGCTGCTAAACTCATTTTCTCTACCTCCAAATGATTATTCTTTCGTTATTTTTGATGAAACGCCCTCCATGGCTGACGCCAGGAAGACCATGGTCAACATAGTAAATATATAGGTTTGAATAGCCGGCTCAAACATATCGAAAAAGCCGTTGAGCGGGATTACCGTCACCGCCCGCAGGAACGGCACCTCTGTTAAATATCCGCTGAGAACTTCCATGAGATGCATCCACAGTTCCACGACAATCATACCGCCCAGTATGTTGCCGAAAAGTCGAAGGGACAAAGAAATCGGCAAGGTCAGATCCTCCAAAACCTTCAATGGGAACATAAACGGATAAGGATCGCACATTTCCTGCAGCTTACCTCTCACACCCAACTTGCGAATACCGTTTGCCTGAATCAGAATAAAGGTCAATCCGGATAAGGCAAAGGTCACATTCAAATCTGCCGTTACAGGCCGCAGACCAAACAGTCCAAATGCACTTGCACAGAAAATGAAACCGAAAATGCTGCCGATATACGGCGCAAAGCCCTCGTTTTCTTCTCCCATATTATCTCGGGTATACTTGTAAATCCAACCGACTATGGTTTCTGCCACAATCTGCTTTCTCCCCGGCACCTTTTTCAGGCCGCTGCCCATCCATATGCCGAGAACCGATAAAACTACTGCAATAATGAGTCCGTAGCAGGTACTCTCTGTAATCTGCAGTTTTCCATCAAAAAGCGTAAGGATGACTCTGGGACCAAGCTCTTCAAATTTAATCAATTCAGTTCTGCCTCCCTTCTCCTATATATGTAATTACAGCGGCTACAGGTAGCGCTATCATTCCGACGCCGTAAGCGATCAATCCGGTCACACCGATTCTAAAGGAAATATAGCCAAAAGCGCCATAAAGGAAAAACCTCCCCAAGTGCAGTGGGAAGGCCAAAAAGGTCTTTTCTCTATATATAACTATATCCATTACTTTCTCTAAAACGATAAAGTTTATCGTCACTGCGCCGATTCCCAATATGATACCCGCTAAAAATCCCCTGTCAAATCCAAGAACAAACAGGGAAAAGACCTCGCAAACTAAACCGTAGACCGCCATAAGAAAAAACAACTTTCTTTTCTCTACTGTAAACTTTTCCCTGTTCATTTTGAACCACTCCCCCATTATAGTCTTTTTGCCCAAAAAGTAAATAGTACTTTTGTATGTTATTTGTGATAGGCCTCATTTCGCATTATTTTGAAACTTCTGTATACCTGTTCCAGGAGAATTACCCGCATCATCTGGTGAGGAAACGTCATTTCAGAAAAAGACAGTTTAAAATCAGCTCGCTTGCTGACCGCCTCAGAAAGACCCAGACTGCCGCCAATGACAAACGCGATGCTGCTGTGCCCTTCAATTCCCAGTTTTTCTATTTTTTCTGCCAGTTTCTCACTGGAAAGGGATTTTCCTTTTACCTCCAGTGTCACTACGTACATATTATCTCGCAGACGTTTCAGGATTTCTTCGCCCTCTGCAACCTTCACCGCCAGTTCTTCGGCAGAACCTGCTTTATCGGCAAGTCTGCTTTCTTTCAGCTCGATAATTTCCAAACTGCAATAGCTTTTCAATCGTTTGCTGTACTCTGCTACTGCGTCAACCCAGTATTTTTCTTTTAGTTTTCCAACACATATTACGAAAATATTCATAAAATCACACTTCTATATATTCACCGGCCTCATCTCTTGCCGCAATTTCCAGCGTTAAATCCTTATCTATGTAAAAATCCTCTTCATTGAGCAGATTCCGAATGGTCAAATAAGCCTGTCCCGGCGTATTATTCTCCTTGCTCAAATGGGCCAGGACCACCTTTGGCACAGGTCTGTGCATCTGTTCATTTCTCGTTTTAAGCATTTCACAAAGGCATCTGCCTGCAGTTTCATTGGATAAATGCCCCTCATCGCCTAAAATTCTCCGCTTAAGCGGATAAGGATATGCCCCCATCTGCAAGATGTTCACCTCGTGATTGGCCTCCAAAACCAAAAGATCTGCCTGCAGAATATGATGAAACATTTCTTCGGAAATACAGCCCGTATCCGTTACAATGGTAAGCTGTCTTCCGCCGCTGGCCACCGAATATCCAAGAGGCTCCGCCGCATCATGGGACAACCGAAAAGGCTTAATCTGCATATCGCCTACGTAAAAATCCTCTCCGGCAAAGATGGAAATTCCCTGCTCTTCTTTAATTTTGTCTGACACTGCAATCAGCGTCCCTGCCGAACCGTAAACCTTTGCTCCACCGGATTTTTTTGCCAGCATTTTCAGACTCCTGACATGGTCGATATGCTCGTGGGTCAGAAAAATGCCGTCTATCTGTTCAGGGGAAAGACCTTTCTCTGTTAAACCTTCTATTATGCGTTTGCCCGCAATGCCTACGTCAATCAGCACCGTAGCTTCCTCACTTTTTACCAGATAACAGTTACCTGAACTTCCGCTGGCAAAAGAACAAAATTTCAGCGCCATCGCCCTTTCCTCCTGTTCTGATTTTTTCCATAAACCTCATTGTACCACGTTACCATCTTTTTTGCCATCTTTTTGTATTTTCATGATTTTTTCATTGTACTTTTTAAGAAAATCATGCATAATAGTCATGTGTAAAAATAAAAAAGGGGATTGACATGACGATTTTGAGAATTTATACCGACGGAGGCTGTTCCGGAAACCAGAGCAGCGAAAACGCCGGCGGTTGGGGAACCATTTTGGAATTTGGCGAATACCGCAAGGAGCTGTTTGGCGGACAGCCCAACACGACCAACAACAGAATGGAACTCACCGCAGTTATTGAAGCGTTTAAGGCGCTGAACAGGGATGGACAGACGGTGGAAGTTTTCTCCGACAGCGCTTATGTCTCCAACTGTTTTCGCGAAAAATGGTACGAAAGCTGGGAGAAAAACAAATGGCGTAACGCCGCCAAAAAATCCGTAGAAAATCAGGACTTATGGAAAGAGCTTCTGGCGCTGGTCAGAAGACACCGGGTAACCTTTTTCCGCGTCAAGGGCCATGTGAACCTTGCCAGTAAGTCTACGGATTTTGACAAACTCTACGAGAAATTCGTCGGCTGGAACGGCAGTCGTTTCAGTTTTGATGATTTCAAATATATCACGACGATGAACAATAGGGCTGATGAGCTGGCTAATCTGGGCATCAGTCAGGTAAAAGGAGAGATGTAATATGGAAAGAAAAGTAGGAACTGTATCAAGAGGACTTAGAGCCCCAATCATAAAAGACGGCGATGATCTGAGCCAGATCGTCATTGACACCGTTATGGATGCTGCGGCAAGCGGCGAATTTACCATTCAGGACAAGGATATCTTAGCTGTAACTGAATCTATTCTGGCAAGATCCCAGGCAAATTACGCCACAAAAGACCAGATCGCTGCTGACGTCAAGGCAAAGCTGGGGGGAGAAACCATCGGCGTAATCTTCCCGATTCTCAGCAGAAACAGATTTGCCATCTGCCTGCGCGGCATCGCTCGCGGCGCAAAGAAGGTAGTACTCATGCTCAGCTATCCTTCTGACGAGGTGGGCAACCATCTGGTAGATATTGACCTGTTGGACGCCAAGGGTATCAACCCTTATTCCGATGTGCTGACCCAGGCACAGTTCGAAGAACTCTTTGGCAAATCCAAGCATACCTTTACCGGCATGGATTATGTCAACTACTATAAAGGTCTAATTGAAGAAGAAGGCGCTGAAGCAGAAGTAATCTTCTCTAACAATCCGCGCTCAATTCTGGATTACACCAAGAATGTGCTGACCTGTGATATTCACACCAGAGCAAGAACCAAGAGACTCCTTGCAGAAGCCGGCGCTGAAGTAGTTTTAGGCATGGATGACATTCTGACTGCAAGCGTTGACGGCAGCGGATACAACGATAAGTACGGTCTTCTCGGTTCAAACAAATCCACAGAGGACACCATCAAATTATTCCCAATCCACTGCCAGGAATTCGTAGAGGGTATCCAGAAAAAACTGAAGGTGCTGACCGGAAAAACTGTGGAAGTCATGATCTACGGCGATGGCGCTTTTAAAGATCCTATCGGAAAAATCTGGGAACTGGCAGACCCTGTAGTTTCCCCTGGATATACGGAAGGTCTGGAAGGCACACCAAACGAAGTTAAACTGAAGTATCTGGCTGACAACGATTTCGCTGAACTGAAAGGCGATGAACTGAAAGCCGCAATCAGCGAATACATCAAAAATAAGGATGAAGAACTGGGTGATGCTATGGTTGCACAGGGAACTACCCCGAGAAAGCTGACTGACCTGATCGGTTCTTTATGCGACCTGACCAGTGGCAGCGGAGACAAAGGTACTCCATTCATTTACATCCAGGGTTACTTTGATAACTATACCAAATAAATAAGTTAATCGATTATGGGCGTGTTGCAAAAGCGCGTCGGAATTCAAATGGAAAATATTGTAGAAATATAGAAGAAAATGTTATTGTTTGGATAAAAAGTGGGATACTGCAGTGAAACGATAAATCGATTTACTGAAAAAGAGCAAAATCGCACAAGAAAAAGTAAAACGTCTTAACTGCAACTGAATAATAGCGGGGATATCGATTTTATCGAATCCATCAATCCTGCAATTTTACTGAATTTCTAATGATAAGTCGATTTTTCAGTAAGATTCAGAGCGAACCGACATGAAGCGATGAAATAATTTGGAGCTATGCTCTTGGTTTTACTTTTTTTCTTGGAAAAATGCTTTCCTTCAGTAAAACCAGATTTGTGTTCACGTTTTCGGAAAGGGTAGGATGATTTCAAAATAAAATCGCCTAAAAATTTCCATTTGACTTAACTTTACTATAAAAGCGGGGCTGCCGCATTAACGTTGATTTTTCGTTAATGCGGCAGCCCGTATTTTTATGCTGTCATGCCGTTTCCTGCGACGAAAAGATTTTAGTCAACATCTATATCAAGTTTTGCACAGCGTACTTTCATGGATGCTCACTCCTTGGATTGCATATAGAGATGGGCATGGATTGCAAATTCGCATGCCAGTCTTCTTTCCCCCTCGTCAAAACCCTCGCCCAGAATATCTTCGATTTTCTTGAGGCGTGGATACAGGGTCTGTCTGGCGATGTAAAGGTCCGCCGCAGTTTTCTGTTTGGAGCAGTTGCAATCATAATACGTCTTCAGGGTCTGAAACAGAATCCGGTTCTCCGGCAGAAGGAGGGTGTCCAACGTATCAGAGATGAATCTATCCAGAACCCCAAGAGAATCTACCGCTCTGAAAATCTCTTTGATGTACAGCTCATCGAAGAAAATCAGACCGTCCTTTGCCAGTTCTCTTGCCTCTAACATTTGTGCGGCAGTCTCCATGCTCCGCTTGACCTGTGTGTAGTCGGAAACCTTTCGACCTACGGAAAATACACTCTTCCTAAAATCAATGTAAGGGTTTTCTCCTTCCTGGAGTTTTCTAACCGCTTTTTCTATCCTCCGCTTAAGATCGGTATCCGTCTTCTTCCCTGCAATAATATAGGTAATGACCGGATCTTTGACATATGTCAAGGCAATCAGATTCTCTTCTTCATAGGCCTTTCTGAAAACGACGGAAATTCCGGCAAGGAAGGTATCCAGCATCGCATACTCTTCCGGCTTCTCACTTTTACGCTCCTCAATTTCCGACGGCGTCTTTTTATGGGCTAATATACTGCACACATAGAACTGGCTGAAGTCCTCGATGTAACCCATCTTTTTCAGATTCGCCTTAATCTTTTCTTCCTCCAGCTCGCCGGCCAACCACTTTTCAATCCAGTCGTGATGCTGAATAAGAAGAAGCTCCTTTTCCTTCATCTCGTTAATCTGAGTGTTTCGCAGATTGATCGCAAGCCGAGAAAAAATCATTTCCTCAAAGTCGGTAAGAGGTCCTTTATCAGAGAAAAAGGCCAGATAACCATAGACTCTGTGGAAAACAAACAAGCCCTTTACAATCAAATTTCCCTGCTGGAGAACTTCGTTTTCCTTAAGCCCGATCAGACTCTCCCTTCGCAAGTTCTCTTTCATATGATTTTCTATTTCGGCTGAAGTATAGTAGGCCGTTCCCTCCACCGGAAGGTAAGCAGCATCCAAATTGAGATATTCAGTGGTATAGCGGATTTTTTCTGTAAATGCAGCCGAACCTGCTATGGCGGCCAGCGCCGCGTCATAACGCTCTGCATTCTGAAACAGAACAGACTTTTCACTGAGGATAAGGGTATTCAGTCCCCTGCTGATATCAATAAAACGGGTAAACTGGTAAAGCTGAATCACCGGCAAGTCGTACCTGTTTGCCAGCTGAATCAACTCTTCATCGATCTGTGGATAGTACAGCGTAGTGTCGATACACACACCTGCGATGTCCTTTTCGATCAGCTCACTCAAAAACCGAAGCGCCACTTTCTTGTCTGCAAACTCTTTGCTGGTGACAAGAACAAGCTCTCCGCCGTCTACGTATTGGCTGGCAATATCATGAACTTCCAAAATGTGTACCCAGGTAACCTGTCGGTCAAGCCCCTTCTCTCCCGCTACGACAGTACACAGACCCTTTAGGTACGGTGTATTCAGAAGCTCTTTAACAGTAGTTTTTTTGCTCATCGGTGTTCCCCCTCTTCACTTACCGTCATTATAATACACCTTGAGCAAAAGTTCAAAGACAGAGTTTCCATTTTTCTGTCTTTTCTTCTTTACAGTCTGTCTTTTTCGGACCACAAACATTCTTACACTCTGTCTCTTGTTGATCTCGGTCTGCAAACTTATAATAAAGATAAGCTCATTAAAATGAAGCTGATTTCCATAATTCAAAGCAAAAGAAAACCGCGTCTCCAACACGCGGTTTTCGCTTCTATGTAAAAGCAGGTTCGGATCTTAGGATCTAAACCTGCTTTATGTACACTTTATAAAATAAACATTCTGGCCGTCATCATCTCCTGAATATCTTTTCCTGTGAATCTGACGGTTTTTTCGTCTACCTGCACTGCCCCCGGATAGTATGCGCCTCGCAGTGCGCTGACCGCATTCTTGAAGTTGATTTCCATCTCGAATGTCTCCGGTGACTGGATTTTGCACTGCTCTATCTTTTCCAGACCCGCCTTGACTCCATCAGCAATCAGCTGACAGGCTTTTTTCGGTGCGATACTGAACGTAGCGTTACCGATTCCGGACTTTACGCCCACTGTTTCTATTTCCGGAACCAGTTCTTTTGCGTGATGGCAAAGCTGTTCATCACCGCTGACAAAGACCACCGGTACGCCGTAATATGCAGCAACATAAGTGTTCATATCGAACTCTGCCGCCTTCCTACCGTTAATCTTTACATGGTTGTTTCCCTGGTTCATGGTATGTGCCAGTGGATTTCCGTCATACCCTGCGCCGCTGTGATAACCGATGAATACAGCTGCATCAAAGGTCTCATCTATGCCGGCCATCATCGACTCCGGCGTATTGGTCCATCCTCTGATGATCCGCGCCTCACCGGGTAAATCGGTAATATCCATGTTTCTGGCTGAATCGTGAGCATCCTTAATCAAAATTTCCGTAGCTCCTGCCGCAATAGCGCCCTCGCAGGCCGCCAGCATTTCTCTTGTCATCTGCAGAGCCGCCGCCCTATGATCCGGGTGATTCAGTTCTGTCTCATCCCAGGAGGTGACTCCTGTTATTCCTTCGATATCCACACTGATGTATACTTTCATGTTGTCTCCTATTTCTTAAAACCCGCCGGTCATATGTATACAGACTGCCACACAAACTGCAAGAAGAATCGCTACGCCTGCAATTACACCGGCGCCCAGTTTCTTTCTCTGCTTGGCCATCCTGCTTCCGTCCAGATCATCCGGATCGCGCCACTGACCATCTATGAATTGCTGTCTTTCCTCCGGAGATTTTCTCTGCTCCCTAGCTAAATATTCATCTATTGATTCTTTTGCCATTGCCTTATAGAAGCCGTGCTCTTCAATGTGTTCAAAGAGTTTCTGGTTTGGGTCCTGTTTCTGACTCATCGTGTTACCTCCTTTTCTTGATTAGTTTTGCAGCTACTTATCTACTTACATTATATCATAATTTTCTGTAAATTCAACCGTAATCCTACACGCCAAAAGAGCAAAAACCCGTTTGCATTTACTGAAAATTTATTGATTTCAAGGAAAAAAAGTAAAAGTCGACACATTTTATCCCGGTTAATCGTCGTATTCGATCTATCGAGGCAATGGTTTTACTGCATTTTGACGATATTGCATCGGTTTCAGTAAATTCTTTACGAATTGCCGTTGTGAATGGGCAGGTTTTACTTTTTCCCCGTATATTTGACCGATTTTCAGTAAACGCAAAACCATTTTCACTTTGCAATACCCTATCCAAATGCTTAATACGCTACACCTCTCCGGTTTCACCTTCTGCCACGATAACCGCAGGCCCGCTGAGGTATAACCCTGTAATATTCTCGCCTTCTCGCTCCACATCGATAAAAAGGGTTCCCCCCTCCATGTCAACGGCGGTATGTCTGCCGGTTACCAGTCCTTCTCCGGCCAATACGCCGACCACTGACCCGGTTCCTGTTCCGCAGGCGTAGGTAAAATCCTCTACCCCTCGTTCAAAGGTTCGTTCAAAAACCCTGTCAGTATCCGTAATTTCATAAAAATTCACATTGGCGCCTTTCGACAAATTCCCATGACTGCGAAGCGCCTTTCCCAGCGCCCATAGAGATTCCGCCGAAGTATCCTTCAGCATCGGATAGGCTAAAACCAAATGAGGAATTCCCGGATTCCCCAGCTCTACGTAAGCACAGTCCCAAGTTTCTCCCAACGCTTCCAGAGATTTCTTTTCCAGAACCGTTATATCGTTCAGCCGCACTTTATACTCTCTTTCTGAGAGCCGCCATGCCTGTACTTCTCCGGCTGTAGTCTCAATGACCATCTCTTCACCGGCAATTCCCTTCTCATAGCCATACTTGGCAATACATCTGGCGCCGTTGCCGCACATTTCTCCCATACTGCCATCACTGTTATAAAAAGCCATGCGGAAATCTCCACCTCTGCGAGCCGGTTCTACAATCATAAAACCATCAGCGCCTATAGACATTCGCCTCGGACAAAAACGCCGAGCAAGATCACCGTATGTTTCCGGTTCAATCTTTCCGTCCATGTTGTTCACAACGATAAAATCATTTCCTGCGCCCTGCATCTTCGTAAACCGCATTTCAGTTCTCCTCTCTGGCAATAGCCGCAAGCTCTTCCAGCGTCACTTCACTGCCTTCATAAATCATATTCTTTTGATTCTTTACAGACAAATCGATCTTTTCAATGGTAAAGTAAATCTTTCGGTTCTCTTTTCCCTTATATTTCTTCCACTGTCCCTGAAAAGACGCCGTGGTAAAGGAAAGTCCGCTGACATCGGCTTGACTGGCCCGAAGAATACTGCCGCAATGAGGACATTTAAAACGGTAATCTCCCCCCAGCAGCTTCCATTCCGTTTGTACCAACCATCCCGGCTCCCAGGTTTTGCAGAAAGGACACTTTTTAATGGTTTTATCTGCAAACGTCTGAGGAATGCTGTATATAGAATCTTCTCTCTGAAATTGTCCCATAGTTTCCTCCCATAGTGCAGAAGACACAGTCTCTGCCGAAACTGTGTCTGCCTGTTCTACATGATTTCATTCTTAATCATATCTTCGTAAGTCTGCGGCTTTACAACCAGTCTGTCCTCCCCGTTGTGAACGAATACTACGCCCGGGATTGGATTTTTGTTGTAGTTGCTTGCCATGGTGTATCCATAGGCGCCGGTAGAGAAAATTACAAAAGTATCTCCGGTTTCAGGATGTGCAATGGCAAGGTCTTTAATCAGAATGTCTCCCGATTCGCAGCACTTTCCGCAAACCGTAACGGTCTCGCTCTTTTCCTCATTCGCCTTGTTTGCAATCACGCCGGTATATTCTGCCTGATATAACGCCGGGCGAATATTATCCGTCATCCCGCCGTTAACGGACACGTATTTTCTAACATCTTTGATGTCTTTGATGCTGCCAATGGTGTAGAGAGAAATTCCTGCTTCAGCCGCAATGCTTCTGCCCGGTTCGATCACCACATTCGGTCTTTCCACGCCCTGTTTAGCGTAATACGCCTCAATTCTTTCCATCATCGGATCGAGGAAGTAGGAAAACGGCATTCTGTTTTCGTCTACATAAGTAACGCCGAAACCGCCGCCCAGATTCAGCTCTTTTATGTCATAACCATAAGCGTCTTTGATCTTGCTCACCAGATTCAGGATAATATCCAGCGCCTGGAGATGGGAATCATTATCAAAAAGCTGAGAACCCACATGGAAATGAAGACCGTAAAAATCTACATATTCCGAATCGATAGCGGCCTTAATCTGCGGCATAACCACTTCGTCATCAAGAGGGATACCAAACTTGGAGTCCTTCTTCCCTGTTACAATGTAATCATGGCTGCTGCTCTTTACACCCGGTGTAATTCTGAAAAGGGCTTTCGTTGTCTTTCCCTTTTCTTTACAGATTTTTTCGATCAGCGCAAGCTCCTGCAGGCTGTCGATAATAATTCTGCCAATACCGTATTCGATGGCCATTTCCAATTCTTCGGGCTGCTTATTGTTGCCGTTAAACTCAATTCTTTCTGCCGGAAAACCTGCTTTAATGGCTGTGTAAAGCTCTCCGCCGGATACCACGTCAACGCACATGCCTTCCCGTTCCACAAGTTTTGCCATAGCCAGCGGGAAAAAGGCTTTCGCTGCATAAGCAACTCTGGTATTTGGATATTTCTCGGTAAATGTCTTCTTTAATTCGTCAAATCTGCCTACGATGTCACTCTCTGCGTAAACATACAGCGGTGTTCCGTATTTCTTCGCCAGCTCTACTGTATTGCATCCGTCAAAGTACAGCGTATTCTCTCTGATTTCTCTGATCATCCTATTCTCCTAATTGTCTTATCTGTTTATGTAAAGTCATTTATTCAACATTATATTCATGGTTGTTCAGGCGGAGGCACAAACCTCCGCCTGATTGCAAAGATAGGTTTTATGTAATGTTTGTTATCTCTCTGGTGTGAATATAATCTTTCCGGTCTGCGTGTCTATCGTGCAAAGCGCCCCCATTGGCAGGGTCATCATCGGCTTTCCATGACCGGACTGTACATTATATATAACGGGAATATCCAAACCTTCAAAGATATCCGTCATGCACTGGATTACATCATACTCCGGACATTCATCATTGACAACTTTTGTGAACTGTCCCAGGATAATTCCTGCACAGTCGTTCAACTTTCCTGCGTTTCTCAGATGATAGGTCCATTTTTCAATTTTACTCATCGGCTCACATACTTCCTCGATAAAGAGAATTTTTCCCTTTGTATCCATTTCATATGGTGTTCCGATGCTGGCAGAGAGGAGGGATAAGTTTCCGCCCGTCAGTCTGCCTGCAGCCTTTCCCTCTTTGAGAACCTGAATATCGAATCCTGCAGGATTTTCAAATTCATATTCTTCATCAGCCTCTATGGCCTTATAAAGGGAATTTCTGGTCTCCTCGTCAAAATCACTTATGATATTGGAAGAAACCATTGGGCCGTGGAAGGTGACCAGATCACAATTCTGCGTCAGCGCAAGGTGAAGATTTGTTACATCACTATAGCCGACAAAAATCTTTGGATTTTTCCTGATCAGATCATAGTCCAGATGTTCCATCACCCGGCTGCTTCCGTCCCCGCCCCTGATGCAAAAGATTGCTTTTACCTCAGGATCGGCAAACATTTTGTTGATCCATTCTCCGCGGACTTTACCAGTTCCGGCCATATATCCTGCGTAGTCTGTATCTAAATTATCCGCTGTTTTTACCTTGTATCCAAGGGATTCCATGGTCTTTACACACTGTCCGATTTTCTCTGTCGTTATGGCTGAGCTGGGACAGATCAGACCCACGGTATCTCCCTGTTTTAATTTCTCTGGATATCTCATGTTCCCCATCCTTTAATTATTGGATTAGAACCACATTACGTTTACGATTACTGTAGCAGCAATCAGGGATGCCAAGTCGCCCATCAGACCAGCTGCGATGGAGTGTCTTGGGTTGGATACACCGATTGCACCATAGTAAACAGCTACAATGTAGAATGTAGTTTCTGTTGAACCTAAAGCTACGGAAGCGATACGTCCAATCTGGGACTGTGTTCCGTACTGGGTAATCAGGTCTACCATCATACCCTCTGCACCGCCGCCGGAGAAGGATCTCATGATTGCCATTGGCAGAACTTCACCAGGAAGATTAATCAGGCTGGTAATCGGGTCAATCAGGCTGCAGAGCCAGTCCATAGCGCCGGACGCTCTGAACATACCGATTGCACAAAGCATTGCTACCAGGTAAGGGATAATCATTACGGCTGTGGAAAAGCCTTCCTTTGCGCCTTCTGTAAAGACAGAATACACAGGAACTTTTTTACAAATTGCATAGAAGCAGACTGCTGCTACTACAACAGGAATCGCCCATATGGAGATAATTTCTAATGCTGCTGTCATGTCTTTCCCTCCTTACCATGAAACTTTTTCTTCTTTAGCGTTAGCGGATTTGTAATCTTCCGGCAGAACAATCGGATCAGCGCCAATATATTCTTCGTTGATTTCAACTGTTCCTGCTGCGATATCCTGTTCGATGAGGTAATCATACTTGAATCTCTTCATCTTGCCGAACAGAATGGTGAAGATAATACCGGTTACTGTGGAAATTGTTGTAGCAATGATAACCGGTGCGATAATTTCTGCAGCGCCTTCAGCCTGCACGCCGGCACGGAGTGCGATTGCCGTTGATGGAATCAATGTTACAGAAGTCGTTGCGAGGGCAAGCAGCATAACCTGAGCGTCGGTTGCGATATTCTTGGTCTTGTTTAAGGTCTGCAGCTCCTGCATAGCTTTGATACCGAACGGTGTAGCCGCATTACCGATACCTAAAACGTTAGCGGCAATGTAGAGCGCCATTGCAGAGTTTGCAGGGTGGTCAGCCGGAACGTCCGGGAACAGAAGTCTCATAACCGGAGCGATGCCTCTACCCAGCTTTTCACAAAGACCGGCTCTTTCCATAACCTTCATCAGGCCACAGAAGAATGCCATAACGCCGATAAGACCCAGCGCGATGTCTACCGCTGACTGCGCAAACTCGAAAATGTTTCCAAGAACTGCATCCATAGTTCCGGTAACGCCGCCGGCGATGACTGCGATGACAACGAATGCCACCCAAATGTAATTCATCATAATTCAGTTTCCTCCTAAAGATAATTTTACGTCAAATAATTGCGTATTGTTCTCTTTCTAAATTTACGGACTTTTATCCGAATTATGACCTGCTCGCCAGATATATCGTCTATTCGGAAAAAAATACATAAATTTATTAAGACATTCTTCATTACCGCAATTATTATGCCAAAAGCAGGAAATCTTTAAATCGTTAAAAAATTCGCATACTTTAACAAATTTCGTCAAATTTCACGCCAACTTGTCCTGTTTTTCGGACGCCATATCCTATTTTTCGGAACTTCCAAACAAAAAGAAGGAAAAATACCCCTTGTAATCAGGCATATTTCTTGCTTTAATTTAATAGTAATATAATGGACGGAAACGACTTTTGTTTCCCTCTCAGATTAAGGAGAAATAAAGATGCATAAAATTCAATATCGCCCCACCCATACAGCAAAGCAGGTTTTCATTTTTACACTGCTGATTTACACCCTGCTTCGCTTTATCATCATGATGCAAATCATCATCTACAAGATTCCGGAGTACTACGAAGCGACCAATATCCCACTTACCCTGCTGCTTTACGCGGTGCTGTTTACAATACTGGTCATATTCTTCCGTGGTCACAAATTCTGCAGCAGCGTCTATGACGAAAACAGCCTGACCTATTCCAACCGTCTGCTGCGAAAAAGCAGATCCATGGAGTTTTCTCAGGCAAAAACGGCTGTATTTGACACCTTTGGGGTAAAGTTCTATGACAAGCAAAACCCTGATCCAAAGGTGGATAAGCCTTTTTTCTTTCTGCCTTTCTTCAGATCCGGCATCGTTCAGGTTCTGCAAATTGACAGATTCTACAAAGCAATGAAGGCTCGGGAAGATCTGCAAGTCATCAAGAATTTCACCGTACTGCCCGGATACGGCAAAAAATGGAAGATTGCAGCCATTGTTTATGGGTTTCTTGCAGTCGTCACCTTTATGAGCTGCTCCACACCAATCACCCTGGTTATCGTGCTTTTCCAGAGCCATTAAGGATAGTCCCATGAAACAGTTTGGCAATCTGATTCGGCTACTGGATATCGATGATGAATTTATCATCGATCTGAAGTATGCCGGCTCCGACAACTTTACCGGCAGTGTAGTCTACGCCTCTTCAGAATGTTACATCGACATACATACGGCAAAACAGTTGATTCTTGCAAAGAATCGAGCAAAGGCAGACGGGTTCCGCATGAAGGTCTGGGACGCCTACCGGCCGATCAGCGCACAGAAGCGGTTTTGGGAACTTCTCCCCGACAACGATTTTGTCGCCTACCCGCCTGACATGACGGTTCTGAAAGAATTTAAAAACTCCCATATGAACGGTCAGTGCGTAGATGTCACCTTGACCGATATGGGAGGAAATGAACTGGTTATGCCCAGTGACTTCGATGATTTTACAGAAAAAGCCCGTCTCGATTGCTTGCAGACAACCGGACAGGCTCGTAAAAACGGTGAATATCTGCGGGATATCATGGTAGAGGCCGGATTCACCCCTTACGAAGGAGAATGGTGGCATTTCTACGACAGAAACGCTGTTCCGGTCAAATACGCAGATCTTCCGAATCTGTAATTTCTTCTGCAGCGTCCGCAGGCGCTTCCTGCACGTCCTGAGACTGTGGCTGGTTTATGGCAAGCTCTTCATCGGCTGCCTTGACCCCAAGTTCGGCCAGCGCCTTCTCCATGTCTTCCCGGCGTTTTTTCATCAGCGCGTCCATCATGGATTGGCTCCGGTTTTTCAAAATATAAATAAAGGACGCGATAATAATGATTATGCCGATAACGACTTTTATTGTTGTTCCCATTGGTATATCCTTTCTGCGGTTATTACTCTGCATTATATACGAATCAAAAACATAAATCAAGGAGGTATCCATTTTGAACGCTCATTTCTCAGTGATTAACAAACGAGGCGCCCTGGTAACAGGTCTGTCCATGTTTCTCTGTATCGTCCTTTTCTCCATATCCGTGGCAGGTCTTTTCGGCGGCGGCACCAAGCTCTGGCTTGTGGGATTTATTCTCTCTGCCATCGTCTTTCTCATTTGCCTGGTTATTATGATTTCCGTACTCACCGCCGGCATCGACATCAAAAACGGCATCGTCATCATGCCGGATCTTGATCCTTCCAAAGGCAAACAGCCAAAGTTCCGCATTGAAGAGCTTCAGGCCGTTGACTTAAAGGACGGAGAAGGCAATATACTCAATCCAAGAACCGACAGCCTTCTGGGCGCACGTATTGTATTTGCCCTGAAAGACGGCCGGGAGGAAATTTATTATCCTATGGCCATCACCGCAAATCAGTTCGAAAAAATAAAGGATGGTATGCAGAACCTGGCTCAGCTGTAATAGCCCCAGGCGTTTACCGTATTTACTTTCCGATTACATCACCTATGACCCTGAGGGCATTGTCATGACAGATTTTGTCCAGCTCGTCATAGGTGAATTTCTTTTCCAGCACAGACAGCAGCTTTGAAAATCCGCTGTAATCTACCAGTTCTCCATTGTCATCAATACCGTCGAAATCAGAACCGAATCCTATCGCTTCTATTCCGGCTTTATTCTTCATGTATACCAGATGCTCCGCAATCTGATCAAACGTTGCTCTGTCGGAACCCTCTTTCAGGAAAGAACACTCAAAATTTACGCCTACAAATCCTCCTGCATTTCCCAGGGTTTTCAGCTGATCGTCAGTCAGGTTTCTTCTGTGATTGCACAGGCTTCGCGCGCAGGAATGAGACGCAACAAAAGGTTTTTTACTGTATTTTGCCACATCATAAAAGCCTCCCTCTGACATATGGGAAACGTCAATGATCATACCCAGCGCATTCATCTTTTCTACCACTTCAATACCGAAAGGTTTCAGCCCCTTCCGATGCGCCTCAGGATCATCGCTGCAAGGAAATCCTACAGAATTCTCGAAGTTCCACATCAGCGTAATTAACCGCACGCCCATGTTGTAAACTTCCTCCAGCCGCTCCATTTTTCCATCCAGAAAAACGCCGTCCTCTACGGTGAGAAATGCAGAAAGCCGGCCTTGTCTTTCATTTTCCAAAATATCCGCAGCACTATATGCCGGACCGATTAGCTCCTTATGGGCGCTCATCATCTGGCGGTAATAACCGTATATTCCTTTTAAAATATCATATGCATCCATAGTCTCCATTTCCTGCCGGGAAAGATACATGGCAAAGAACTGCGCCAGAGAGCCGTTTTCTTTGAGTAGTTTCAGATTGATGGAAGTTTCACCATCATAAAAGCTTCTTTCCGGATGTCTCCACCCTTCGATTAACGTGTCACAATGCATGTCAATAATTCTCATTTTTTCCTCCTTGTGAAAACACTGGTTCTTAACTATAATAATTTAAATAGCAAGTCTTATGCCAATTTTTTCTTTTTTGTCATATAGGCACGGGAATTGCATTGTATCTCCATAAAAAGAAAAACAATGGAGGGTGAGATCACGATGAAGTACACAATAGAGCAAATCAGACAGCGAGTAGAGAGCGTTTATGCAAAGACTGTTGCTTTCCGCAGGGATCTGCATATGCATCCCGAACTGAGCGAAAATGAGAAAGAAACCGAAGCGAAAATCTGCGCTAAGCTGGAGGCGCTGGGCATTCCTTTTGAAAAAAATATTGCCGGACACGGTGTCTGTGCCACAATTCCCGGTAAAAATCCCCATCATGGTATTGCCCTTCGCGCCGACATTGACGCACTGCCTTTAACGGAGCAGATCGATACGCCGTACAAATCTCAGATTCCGGGAGTTATGCATGGCTGCGGTCACGATATGCATACTGCTATACTTTTGGGAACAGCAGAAATATTAAACGAAATGAAAGCAGATCTTCCCGGAAGTGTTCGCCTCTTGTTCCAGCCGTCCGAGGAGACTATCGGCGGTGCAAAACAGATGATAGACGCCGGCTGTCTGGAAAATCCGAAAATCGACAGTGTCATCGGACTTCATGTAGAAACCACCGTGGACACAGGGGACGTCCAGTTTACTGCCGGAGCAATGAATGCGGCTTCCTGCGAATTCTATGTAACCGTAACCGGAGAATCCTGTCACGGCGCCCACCCTTCCGATGGTGTGGATTCTCTCCTGACTTCCTGCGCTATGGTTACCAATTTACAAGCCATCATTACCAGACGGATGGATCCGGCAGATGCCGCTTTAATCACCGTCGGTCAATTTCACAGCGGAACCAAAAACAATATTGTATCCGGAGAGACAAAATTTTCCGGCATCATCAGAACATTGAACCTGGAAAATCGAAGTTTCATCAAGGCGCAGATTGAACAGGTCTGCACCTCTACTGCCGCCGCTTACGGCGCTCAGTGTCAGGTGGAATTCCATGACAGCTACCCTTCTTTGGAAAACGATGATGCACTTCTGGCGTTGATCAAAGCATCCGCCGAGGAAGCGCTGGGTAAAGAACACGTCCTGCTCAACACCAAGCCAAGTCTGGGCGCCGATGATTTTGCCTATTTCTGTCATGGCAGCCGGGGTATTTATTACAATATCGGCGTCCGAACACCCGGAGAAGATTTTGCCTATCCAATCCACAGCGATCAATTCTGCCCTGACGAACGAGCCATTTTTACCGGCATTCTGACCGAAGTCACCGGAACCTTAACACTCTTAGAGGAGGAAAGCAAAACATGGTAAAGACAGAAGATTTCAGAGATACGCAAATTCAGGTAAATCTTTCCCGCATAGGAGAAAACATAGACTTAATCAGAGAGATGGTCGGCAAAGATACGGCGGTAATGGCCGTGGTTAAAGCCAATGGCTACGGTCACGGCGCTATTGGTATTGCCCCAACTCTCATGGAACACGGGGCGGCCTATCTTGCCGTGGCAACTTTATCGGAAGCCATGGAGCTGCGCCGCAGTTATCCGGATTATCCCCTCTTCATTTT
This sequence comes from Emergencia sp., assembly GCA_036305845.1. Classification (GTDB taxonomy): domain Bacteria; phylum Bacillota; class Clostridia; order Peptostreptococcales; family Anaerovoracaceae; genus Senimuribacter. The sequence continues at coordinate 1,181 of JAXKAR010000041.1, read as the reverse complement.
AGGTCACACCCCGGACAGACTGTTGCACCACGTTGTGGAAAATCGTATTACTCAGACCGTTTTCCGTCTGGATCAGGCAAAAATACTCAGTGAGCTTGCCTTATCTATAGGAAAGACTGCTCGCATACATATCAAAGTGGATACCGGATTTCACCGTCTGGGCTGTGCGCCGGGAGAAAACTTTGCCCGGGAAATTCAAGAAATGTTTGCTCTTCCGGGTCTGGAAGTTGAAGGCATATTCACCCACCTGGCGCTTGCCGGCAATCAGGAAAACGAAGAGCAGTTCTGCCGATTTACAGATTTTATCGCTGAGTTGGCGTCAAAGGGCTGTCACTTCCGTTATCAACATATTGCAGACAGTATCGCTGCCGTAGATTTTCCCCAATATCGGATGAACATGATCAGGCCGGGCGCACTGATTTACGGCATGCAGGGATTTCACAAAGGTCATCTGCCTGTACGTCAGACCATGGTCTTCCGTACAGCTGTCTCCCAGCTTCATCGAATTCCCCAAGGAGAAGGCGTCAGCTACGACTACCTCTGGAAAGCGAAGCGAGACAGCATCATCGCCACTCTGCCTTTCGGCTATGCAGACGGATATCCAAGAAACCTGCGGGATAAAGGGTACGTGGTAATCAATGGGGTAAAAGCTCCCCTTGTCGGCGTTATCTGTATGGATCAGTGCATGGCTGATGTTACTGACGTACCGGATATAATCGAAGGCATGGAAGCTATTATTTACGGCGATGGCGCAGACGGTTCTATGACCATTGCTGAAGCTGCTGCCTTGGCCGGTACCAACAAAAATGATATTATCGGCAGAATTCCGGCAAGACCGCCGAGAGTTTATCTGTAGGATTAACCGCAAATTCTTCTTGCGCGCTTTCTTTGCTATCTGGTGTGTCGTCATCGATGCTATGTTGACACTTCTTGATTTTTTCCGGATATTTGTCAACAAAACGATTGGTACTCCCTTTGTTTTTCAAGCCCAAAGCGCATAAATGTTGACAAATTTGACAGATAAAAAAAATAAAGTCAATTGGTTGTATAATTTCTGTGGGGGTAGCTAGAAAATAATAGACATAATTCTAATTCCATTTTATCATTTAACTGCAAACCAAAATAACAAAAGGAATTATGAATTATGTCTAATCTTAATACTATCAGTTTTCTCCTCGGAT
>JAXKAR010000040.1:0-186304 GCA_036305845.1 Emergencia sp. | reverse complement strand
TACATGAAATCTTCAGTGCAAAATATTAAAGCTATTCCCCTCAAAACACTTGAGGGGGGTGACATTTTCGCTCGATAATTAACTCTTTTAGGGGTGACATTTTACCTTGTTATTGACAGTCTTTAATGAAAAAAATTGAAAAATAAAGTAATTTGTTGACCGATTCCCCTACTTTTTGTGTATACCGCAAAGTATAATAGAGGAAACAAGTATTTTAACAGGAGGAAAACAGTATGGAAATATTAAAGGTGTCAGCTAAGTCAAATCCCAATTCGGTAGCAGGGGCATTAGCAGGGGTTTTAAGAGAGAAAGGAGGTGCAGAAATTCAGGCAATCGGTGCAGGTGCGCTGAATCAGGCAATTAAGGCTACGGCTATCGCCAGAGGATTTGTAGCGCCCAGTGGAATCGATCTGGTGTGTGTGCCGGCATTTACCGATATCGAAATCGATGGTGAGGAACGAACGGCAATTAAATTGATTATAGAGCCAAGATAGGCTGTATGAAGATAAAGACTTGGGGTTGACCGTTATTCTACGGCAGCCTCTTTTTTTATGGGAGATAAGCGGCGCTTTTGCTTTCTGGGTTTATCTGCGCCCGGAAGTATGTTATACTGTTTTTATCTGTAATCTGGAGGGAAGAAGATGGTATTCGAGGAAAAAACGTTAAGCACTGAGAGGATTTTCGAAGGTAAAGTCGTAAACCTTCGTGTAGATAGAGTTACGGTTCAGCAGGGAGAGTCTTTCAGAGAAATTGTGGAACACGGCGGTGGCAGTGTGATTGCCGCAGTGAAGGACGACGGCAGGATGATTATGGTTAAACAGTATCGAAAGGCCGCCCAGCGTGTAGTTTTGGAAGTTCCTGCGGGTAAAATCGATCCCGGAGAAACTCCTCTTGCTGCAGCTGTACGAGAGCTTAAGGAAGAAACAGGCTATACGGCCCGGAATATTGTCCCACTGACAAAAATGTATCCCTCTGTAGGATATTCTCAGGAGCAACTCTATCTTTACCTTGCAACAGGGCTAACGGCAGGAGAGACCGATTTTGACGAGAATGAGGCCATAGAAATCGAAGAGTATCCGGTTGATCAGCTTTATCAGATGGTCATGGAAGGACAAATTGAAGATGGGAAAAGCCAGGTAGCTATTCTGATGACTAAAGCACGCTTTTCAGAAGGACAGCTTCCAGAATGCTGGACATGGCAAGAAGACTGAAGCAGGCGAGGAAACGGAGTAGATGTTTGGGCATGCCCCGTTTCAGCACATTGGGACTGTGGTAGTTATTCTTCATAAAGCGAGCAGTTTCAAAAGAAACGATGACAAGCGCAATGTAGGCGGGAATTTTGAAGATTCCACGGGGAACCAGTGCAGAAAATAGAATTCCCCATGCGTTTTCTGCATTGGAGGAAAGAAGATAGGCTGCAGAATAACCCAGGGAAAAGGTTTTTCCGATGAACATAAGGGGAATCAGTGGCATCAGAAATACACTGACCGAAAAGAGCAGGGCTGCAAGGGTGGTCAGGAAATCATCTTTGAGATAATCAAAAATGACGGCGATAACGCCGGGAAGCTTGGCCGGAATCTTCAGTACCTCTGAGGATATGACAATTTCGGTAAAAATCCCCGAAGAAAAACTGGCAATCAGCAGCACCGCTGCAAAGATAATGAATTTTTTACTCATAGACAACCTCCTCTTTCTTATGAAGGATATGTTGCTGATGAGAAAATATGATAGAGAAAAGGTCGTGAACAAAGTGGAATTACAAACATTTCTTGATTACTTAAGAAACGAGAAGAAAACGGCAGCAAATACCGTGGAAGCATATAGAAGAGATTTAGAGGCATTTTCTGCTTTTCTGCAAAACAGAGGAATTTATGCACTGACAAACGGTTCTAACACAGATGTGGTAGCGTACATGATGGAACTGAAGAGCAGCGGAAAATCTAAGGCGACAGTCAGTAGAAAACTGTCTTCCCTGCGGTCGTTTTATAAGTTTATGCAGAAACAGAACTTGATAAAAGAAAATCCTACAGAGGATATCAGAGCGCCTCGTATCGAAAAGCGAGAACTTGTTTATCTGACCATAGAAGAAGTGGAGCAGCTGCTGACGACACCGGACGACTCGATTAAGGGCATTCGGGATAGAGCCATGTTGGAAGTTTTATATGCTACAGGAATCCGGGTTTCGGAGATTATTGAGCTGAAACTGTCAGATGTGAATCTGCGGATGGGTTTTATAACCCTGAACGGTGAACATGGCAGAGCCAGAATCGTGCCAATGGGAACGATTGCCAGAAAAACGCTGGATAGATATATTCTCGAAAGCCGCAGCGCCCTTCTCAAAGGAAAGGATGACTGTAATCCTGAGGGGATTCTCTTTGTCAACTATATGGGAGAACCGTTTTCCCGTCAGGGATTCTGGAAGATTCTAAAACAGTATGGCAGACAGGCCGGGCTCGAGGACAGAATTACACCACATATTTTGCGAACCTCTTTTGCCGTTCATATGGTACAAAACGGCGCAGATCTGAAATCCCTGCAGGAACTGATGGGACACGAAGATATTATGGCGACGCAGATTTATTTATCAGTGACGAAAAATCGCATAAAGGACGTATATGACAAGACGCATCCGCGGGCATAGGCGGTGCAGAAGAGAGATGAGGATAGAATAGAAATGAATGCCGGAATTGTTTGTTTTACAGAAATGGGTCATGCAACGGCAGAAAAGACCAAGGCGGCTCTTGAGGCCATTGGCTATACCTGCAAAACCAGAGAAAAGGAAGAAAGTTTAACGTCTTGGTGCGCAGAAATGTTTACCTGGGCAGATGCGGTTATCTTTATTTCGGCAACGGGTATTGCCGTAAGAACTGTTGCGCCGCTTTTAAAAAGCAAGACGGAAGATCCTGCGGTAATTTGCATTGATGACGGCGGAAACTTCGTCATCTCTTTACTTTCCGGTCATGTGGGCGGCGCCAACTTGTTGACGCAGATGCTGGCAGAGCATTTGCATAGTGTACCGGTAGTGACCACTTCTACAGATATTAACGGCAGGTTTGCAGCAGATAAGTGGGCAGTGGAGAATGGGCTTATTATACAGGACATAAAAATTGTCAAAGAGATTTCCATGACGCTTCTTCATGACGGCAGGGTTGGTATCCGCAGTGATATACCGCTGCGAATTGAAGACGCACAGCTGGCAGAGGAAAAGCTTCCCCTGGGCATCAATATATCCTGGTATGGAGAGAGGGTTTTTGCCAAGGAGCTGAAATTGATTCCGAGGCGTCTTTCTTTAGGCATTGGCTGCAGGCGAGATACGCCTCAGGAAAAGATTGAGACAGCAGTAAAAAAGGTTCTTGACGACTATGATATACTGGAAGAGGCCATTGAGAAAGTGGCTTCCATCGACTTGAAAAAAGATGAGCCGGGGCTTTTATCCTTTTGTAAAGAGAGAGACCTGCCACTGATTACCTATTCAGAACAGGAACTCAAGACAGCAAAGGGAGAATTTCCCCGGTCAGAATTTGTAGAAAAGATCACAGGGGTCTCCAATGTGTGTCAGAGAGCGGCGGTTTTGGCCAGCGGACAGGGGAGAACTATTGTGGAAAAGACAGCCATAGACGGTGTTACCGTAGCAATAGCAGTAAATGAGGAGGTATTATATGTTAAATAGAGGAAGAAGACTACGTATGGACGCAAATATCAGGGATATGGTCAGAGAGACCAGAATTTCTAAAAGTGCGCTGATTTATCCCATGTTTATTGAAGAGGGTACAGGAATTGTAAAAGAGATCGAAGCAATGCCGGGACAGTACAGATATAGCGTGGATACCATGGTGCCTGCGCTGAAGGAGGTTGCCGCAGCAGGAATCAGAGGCGTGATGTTCTTTGGTATTCCGGATCACAAGGACGAGGTAGGCTCAGGTGCCTATGACGAACACGGCATAGTGCAGAAGGCCCTGACTGCCGCAAAGGAGGCTGTACCGGAACTGATTTATATTGGAGACGTATGCATGTGTGAATACACATCTCACGGACATTGCGGCATTATCAAAGGAGACAGTGTGGATAATGATAAGACTCTGCCTTATCTTGCGAAAACTGCTGTATCCCAGGTGGCTGCGGGCGCAGATATGGTGGCGCCTTCTGATATGATGGACGGAAGAGTCAGAGCGATTAGACAGGCTCTTGATGAGGCCGGATTTATCGATACACCGATTTTGTCCTATGCGGCAAAATACGCATCGGCTTTTTATGGACCATTCAGAGAAGCTGCAGGCTCCTGTGGATTTAAGGGCAACAGAAAGACCTATCAGATGGATTTTCACAACAGAAGAGAAGCTGTGAAGGAAGTGCTGATGGATATCGAAGAAGGGGCAGACATGGTAATGGTAAAGCCGGCCCTGTCTTATCTGGACATTATCAGAGAGATTAAGAATACGACAAATGTACCGGTAGCAGCGTACAGTGTAAGTGGAGAATATGCCATGATTAAAGCGGCTGCAGCCGCAGGTATGGTGGACGAGGAGGCAATTATTGCTGAAACTACGGTCAGCATGTTTAGAGCCGGAGCAGATATGCTCATTACCTATTTCGCAAAAGAAATTGCAGAAATGATTGATACAGGAAGGATTGGATAATGATGAACAGAGAAAAATCAGCAAAGCTATTTGAAGAAGCGCAGAAATATATTCCCGGCGGCGTAAATTCTCCGGTAAGGGCATGTGGGGCAGTACATGATATTCCACGGTTTATCGAAAGAGCTGACGGTCAGTTCATCTATGATGCAGACGGAAATAAGTATCTGGATTATATCGGCTCCTGGGGACCGATGATTCTGGGCAATAACCATCCGGAGATTGTCAGCGCAGTGGAATCACGGATACATAAAGGACTCAGTTACGGTGCGGCCACAGAGCCGGAGACGGTGATGGCTCGCCTTTTATGCCAGCTGGTTCCCTCCATGGAAAAAGTGAGAATGGTAACTTCCGGTACAGAGGCAACCATGAGCGCCATCAGAGCGGCAAGAGGCTATACGGGAAGAGATAAAGTCATCAAGTTTACGGGATGTTATCATGGCCATCATGACAGTCTTCTGGTGAAAGCGGGGTCGGGTCTGATTCAGAAGGGGTCTGATCCGGACAGCGCAGGTGTGACTGAGGGGACGGCAAAGGATACGCTCCTTGCGACCTTTAATGACATAGAAAGTGTTGAGGCACTTTTTGCAGCAAATAAAGGAGAAGTCGCGGCTTTGATTGTAGAACCTGTTGCAGCCAATATGGGTGTTGTCCCACCGGCGCCGGGATTTTTGCAGGCTCTTCGAGATCTGTGTACTGCAGAAGGCACTGTGCTGATTTTTGATGAGGTCATCACCGGTTTTCGTGTGGCTTTGGGCGGCGCCCAGGAGCTTTACGGTGTGAAACCGGATTTATCGACCTTCGGCAAGATTATCGGCGGTGGACTTCCGGTAGGCGCTTATGGTGGACGGAAGGAAATTATGGACAGAATTGCGCCTTTGGGTCCGGTTTATCAGGCAGGTACTTTGGCGGGGAATCCCATTGCCGTTGCAGCGGGACTGGCCCAGCTGACCTACCTTGCAGAGCATCCTGAGGTTTATACCCACATCAATGCTATGGGCGATAAACTCTTTGGCGGCATAAAAGAAATCTTCGCCAAAAAAGGCATAAATTACACGGTTAATCAGGTGGGGTCTATCGGTTCCATTTTCTTTACTGACAGCAGGGTGACAAACTTTGAACAGGCGAAGACCTCCGATCTGGAATGTTTCAGCAGGTACTATAAGCATATGTTGAACCACGGTCAGTATATTGCGCCGGCGCAGTTTGAGGCAGTATTTATTTCCGCAGCCCACAGAGAAGAGGATATAGAAGAAACCCTGAATGTCATCGAAAGCTTTTTAGAAATTTAAAGGTGGTTTATGAAGAACATACATATTATCGGTATCGGTATGGGAAACCCGGATACGATTACCCTTGAGGGCCTGAAAAAAATCAGAAAGAGTGACTTTCTCATCGGCGCATCCAGAATGCTAAAGGCTTTTTCTGCTGAGACCGACGCGCCCCAGGCAGAGGCTGTAGCGCCGGACAAGATTCTTTCTCTAATCGAGGACCGACATGAAGAGGAAGAAATCACAGTGCTGATGTCGGGTGACACCGGTTTTTTCAGCGGAACCAAAAAACTTATACAGGGACTTTCCGGAAGGGAAGACCTTGTATGGGATGTTACACCGGGAATTAGTTCGCTTCAGTATCTTGCTGCAAGAAACGGCATTTCCTGGGATGATGTTAACGTATCCAGCCTTCATGGCAGAGAAAAAAATGTGTTGGCCGAAGTATCGGCATCTTCTAAGACGTTTTTTCTTCTCGGTAGTAATATGACGGCAGAGAAAGTCTGCCGGATACTGACTGAAGGGGGAATGGGCAGCGCAGAGGTGATCATCGGGGAAAGACTTTCCTATGAGGATGAGAGGATTACCTGTGGAACTGCCGAAGAACTGGCTTCCGGATGGTTTGATCCCCTTGGTGTGATGTTTGTCTTTGGTCAGGCAGAGAAAGGCCGATTATCTCCGGGGGCAGGTATACCTGACGAAGCCTTTGTCCGCGGAAGTGTACCGATGACAAAAGAAGAAGTCAGAACCGTATCGGTATCCAAGCTGCGCTGTGAAAGAGAAGATATTGTTTACGATATTGGCGCCGGAACCGGATCGGTAACGGTAGCCCTTGCGGCGCAGGCTCCCGCAGGAAAGGTTTTTGCAATAGAGACAAATCCGGAGGGCGTCCGCTTAATCAGAGAGAACGCAAATCAGTTTAGACTTAATCATATTCAGGTTGTAGAAGGTATGGCACCGGCTGTTCTCAGTGACCTGCCTGCACCGGATAAGGTGTTTATCGGCGGCAGCAAAGGAAATTTGGACGAAATCGTAAGGGTTGTCCTGGAAAAAAATCCGCAGGCCAGACTTGTGGTCAATGCCATTGCACTGGAGACATTGGCAGAAGCGGAAAGCGTATTTCAGAAGTATGGACTGGCTGATGTGGAAACTGTGCAGCTTTCTGTTGCAAAGGCGAAAAAGGTCGGCGCTTATCATATGATGAACGGACAAAATCCGGTCTTTATTATTAGTGGACAGGGTTATAGCAAGTATGGTGAAGAAGATGGACAAACAGTTTAATGTGCCTAGAATTTTGATTGGGGCTACAGGAAGCGGCAGTGGAAAAACCACGATTACTTGTGGTCTTCTAAAGGCTTTTTCTGACATGGGAAGAAGGGTGCGCGCTTACAAATGTGGACCGGATTATATCGATCCTATGTTTCATACCCGAGTTTTGGGTATTCCGTCAGCCAATCTTGATCTATACTTTAACGATGAAAATACCATCAGGTATCTGCTGGACAGACCTTCTGACCTTGCGGTTATGGAAGGGGTCATGGGATATTATGACGGTATAGGCGGTATCTCTGCCAGGGGCAGCGCTTTTGACCTGGCAACGGTAACAGAAACCCCATCAGTGCTGATTATCGATGGAAAAGGAAAATCCGTTTCCATCGTGGCAGAAATAAAAGGTTTTCTGGAATATCGGGAGAACAGCGGTGTGCGAGGAGTAATTCTCAATCGGGTATCCCCGTCTATATATGGCGATTTGAAGAAGATAATTGAAGCTGAGCTGGGAATCCGCGTTTTTGGTTTTTTTCCGGTTATGGAAAAGGCGTGCCTTGAAAGCCGTCACTTGGGACTGGTTACCGCAGATGAAATCGGCAATCTTAACGAAATCATCGAGCAGATCAGCAGACAGGCTGAAGAGACGGTTGACCTTGACGGTCTTCTTTCACTTGCAGAGGAAGCTAAGCCGCTGACCTATACGCTGCCGGAAATCCATAAAGGGAGTGCTGTGCGAATTGGTATTGCAAAGGATAATGCCTTTTGCTTTTATTATAACGATAATCTGGCGCTTTTGGAAGAAATGGGTGCTGAGCTGATTTCTTTCAGTCCAGTAGCCGGAGATCCTCTGCCGGCTGACCTTGACGGATTGCTGCTTGGCGGCGGATATCCGGAGCTTTATTTGCATGCCCTTTCTGAAAATCAGGGGTTGAAAACAGCAATTGCAGAAAGTATTGAGAAGGGTATGCCTTGTCTTGCTGAGTGCGGCGGTTTTATGTACCTGCACCAGTGGATTGAAGATGAGTGCGGAGAAAGATATCCGATGACAGGCATTCTTGAGGGCGGCTGTTTTCCTATAGGAAAGTTGAACCGATTTGGTTATTTAGATATGGTTCTGAACGAAGATACCGTTGCAGGATGTGCGGGAACAGCGTTTAAGGCCCATGAGTTCCATTATTGGGACAGCGAAAACCCGGGTAAGGCTGCCCATGGACAGAAACCGCTGCGAAAGAGAAACTGGGATGCGATGGTGTCCTACAAGAATCTTTTGGGCGGCTTTCCTCATATTCATTATTATACCAATCTGAAACTGGCGGAAAACTTTCTTGAAGCCTGCAGAGCTTACGGCAAAACCAGAGGAGATGCGGCCGTCGAAATATAGGATTTTGTGGAAAAATCACAAAAGAGGTGTTGTGTGCACAATCTTTAGATGATATAATAATCTGGACAATTTAAATATATAGGTGCTCAGCAAAACCCCCGCTGAGAGAATAGGGAAGCCGGGTGAGAATCCCGCACGGTCACGCCACTGTAAGGTAAGAGCCACGTCCCCCAATATCACTGTATCTTTTATGGGAAGATGGGACATAGCATTGACGACTGAGTCAGGAGACCTGCCTATATATATTGACGTCATTTAGATGTTTACATTTTCTTACGAAGGATGGGAAAGTGTACGAGTGTGTGCATTATTTCTGTTTGTTTTATGGAAATAGTGTATTTTTTTTAGGAGGTTAAAATGAAGAGAAAAACACGAATTGGATTGATGCTAAGTCTGACCTTTGTGGCTGTCTTCGGTGTTGTGCAGCCGGTCAGCGCAATGCATATTATGGAAGGCTATTTGCAGCCGGGCTACTGTATTGCCTGGGGCGTTATCTGCGTGCCATTTCTGATTGCGGGATTTTTATCCATCAGAAAGACGCTGCAGCAGAACAGAAAGGTACTGATGATTCTGATGATGGCAGGCGCATATGCGTTTGTCCTGTCTGCGCTGAAGATTCCTTCCGTTACCGGAAGCAGTTCTCACCCTACGGGGACCGAGCTTGGCGCAATTTTGTTTGGCCCATCGGCCATGGCAGTGATCGGTATACTGGTGCTTTTATTTCAGGCCATTCTGCTTGCCCACGGTGGACTGACCACGTTAGGTGCAAACACCTTTTCTATGGCAATTGCAGGACCATTTCTTGCCTACGGAATTTATAAACTATGCGATAAAATGAACATCTCAAAGACAATCAGCGTGTTTTTAGCAGCTTGTCTTGGAGATTTATTTACTTATATCATTACATCTTGCCAGCTTGCGTTGGCCCATCCTGCAGAGGTGGGGGGCGTAATGGCTTCATTAACGGAGTTCCTGGGCATCTTTGCCATAACCCAGATTCCTCTTGCAATCATCGAAGGTCTGGTGACTGTGGCGGTGATGAAGGGTCTGGAAAGCTTTGCCGCACCAGAGCTTACCCAGCTTGGATATTTGAAGGGAGGCAGATAAGATGAATAAGAATTTAAGAACTGCGCTGATTTGTTTGGGTCTTTGTGTAGTGATTGCCATTATTCCGCTGAGCATAATCAAGGACTCGGAATTTGGCGGTGCAGACGGCGCAGCAGAAGAAGCCATCACCGAGATTGATAAGGACTACGAAGCATGGTATTCTCCGATTCTGGAACCACCGGGAGGAGAGACTGAATCTTTACTGTTCTGTTTGCAGGCGGCTCTTGGCGCGGGCGTATTTGCCTACGGTCTGGGCTATCTGGTAGCGAGGAAAAAATATAGTAAATCTGATCAGGGAGAAGAGGAAGAAAAATAAATGATACTTATCGACAAATTGGCATACGCATCGGAAATAAGGGACAGAAGTCCGGCGCTGAAAAGTTGTTTGGCAGTGGGAACACTTTTCGTTTGCGTTGCGGTAAGGTCATTTGTTGTATCGTCTTTTATTCTGCTTGTTATGGGATACCTTACTGTTCACTTCAGTAAGGTATCCCTTTATCGTTATACCAGACTGATGCTGTTGCCCTTGTCCTTTCTTGTTTTAGGGACAATTGCCATTGCGGTGAATTTTTCTGATGGACCCATGGACCTGTTTAATCTGCCCCTGGGAAATCATTATCTTGCCGTCAGTAGGGCGTCTTTAACCTATGCGGTAAGGCTGATATTTATTGCACTGGGCTCTATATCCTGCCTCTATTTTCTCTCGCTGACCACACCTATGCTGGATATTGTTCAGGTGCTGAAAAGGCTTCATTTGCCATGGCTCATTGTGGAAATCACCATTCTCATGTACAGATTTATCTTTACCTTAAGCGATATGGCGGCGGCTATCATGCTTTCACAGGAATGCCGTCTGGGCAATATTACGTTTAGACAGAGAATCAAATCCATGGGACAGATGCTGTCGGTACTTTTAATCAGGGCGCTGAACAAGTCAAATAAACTTTATGACGCTATGGAATCCAGATGCTATGATGGACGGATACAGGTATTATGGGATACAAAGAAGGCGCAAAAGAAAGAGATTGTGGCAGTTTTGGCATTCTTTCTGGTTTTGGGGATTTTATCCGCGACATGTAAATTAAACGGGGGCATATAATGAAAGATATCATCGTAGAAACAAAAGACCTTACATATGTTTACGCAGACGGAACCAAAGCCCTTGACGGGATTAATCTTAACATCGAGCGCGGTGAGAGAATCGCGATTATGGGGGCGAATGGTTCGGGAAAGTCTACGTTTTTCCTCACCCTGAACGGAATTTCCAGGCCGACGTCGGGGAAGGTATACATTGACGGTAAGGAAATTGACTACTCGAGAAAAGGTCTGATTGAGGTACGGCGTAAGGTGGGCATTGTCTTTCAGGACCCGGACAACCAGTTGTTTTCTTCCAGTGTGAGACAGGAGATTTCCTTCGGTCTGTTCAACATAGGTTATGGTCCGCAGGAGGTCAGAGAAAAAGTGGAAGCGGTTATCCGCGACCTGAATATAGAAAGTTTTAGTGAGAAACCGACTCATTTTTTGAGTGGGGGGCAGAAAAAGCGGGTTGCTGTTGCAGATATTCTGGTTATGGAGCCGGAGATTATGATTTTGGACGAGCCGGCCTCGGGTCTGGATCCAAAGCACATCAAGCTCCTTGACGATATCATCGATCAGCTGACAGACAGAGGAATTACCGTGATTATCGCCACCCATGATGCGCAAAGAAGCCTTTCCTGGGCGGACAGACTGATTCTGTTTCATGAGGGAAAAATTATCGGAGAGGGAAAACCTGTGGACGTACTGCGTGATGCAGAGCTTTTGCAGACCACCAATCTGGAAAAACCTGCTGTACTAAAGCTATTTGATCATCTTACGGCAGCAGGCATATTAGAAAATAGTTTAACTCCGCCGGTAAATGAAGATGAACTGGAACACTATATCAAAAAAACAATGGGCAGAGAGGATAAATAAAATGAAAGATACAGCACTTTTAACCGTGAGTTTCGGTACAAGCTATAAAGAGACGAGAGAAAAGACCATAGAGGCTATCGAAAAGGATTTGCAGGCGGCTTTTGCAGAAGCAGAGGTGAAGAGGGCCTTCACCAGCGGTATGATTATCAGGCGCCTGCGAGAAAGGGACGGCATGATGATTCATAATACTGAGGAGGCCGTAGCGGAAATCTGCGGTCAGGGATACAAAAATCTTTTGGTTCAGCCTACCCATATCATCAATGGGGACGAATACGAAAAAATGATGAGCATGCTTGCGCCTTATGCAGATAGGTTTGAACAAATGGTGATTGGTAGACCCCTTTTGACGGATTCAAAGGATTATGAGCAGGCTGTAAGAATCATTATGGAAGAGAACGGGGATCTCGGTGAAGATACAGCCTTGGTGCTGATGGGGCATGGTACAGGTCACTTTGCCGATGCAGCTTATGCAGCCCTCGATTACCGGTTTAAGGCTATGGGTTATCCCCGGGTTTTTGTCGGTACAGTAGAAGGATATCCGGAGCTTATGGATATTTTGCCGGCACTGAAGCAGTCAGGCTGTAAAAAAGTCAGACTGATGCCGTTTATGATTGTTGCAGGAGACCACGCAATCAATGATATGGCGGGAGATGACGAGGATTCATGGAAAAACATATTGAAATCAGAAGGTTTTGATGTTGAGTGCGTACTAAAAGGTTTAGGTGAGATAGAAGGAATAAGACAGATGTATATCCAGCATCTGAAAAGAGAGATAGAATGAGAAAAGGATTTACGACAGGAAGCTGCAGCGCAGCTGCAGCGGGAGCAGCCGCACGGGCGGCGCTTACGGGTGAGTTTCCGGAGAAAGCAGTAATTTTGCTTCCCCAGGGAAAAAGACTTGCTCTACCTGTTTTACATAAAGAAAAAGAAAAACACATGGCTGTCTGCGCCGTAAAAAAGGATAGCGGAGATGACCCTGATGTGACCAATGGCGCGCTGGTTTTTGCTCAGATAAGACTGGTTGTCAGAAGTGAATTCGAGGAAAGATGCAGTCAGCCGGGCACAGTAGTCATGGGGCAAAATATTCTCTTAAAAGGTGGTTTGGGAATCGGCACAGTGACTAAGCCGGGACTTGCCTGCTCCATTGGAGAACCTGCCATCAATCCAATGCCGAGAAAAATGATTGAACAGGCTGTTAAATCCGAGATGGAACGGGCAGATTATGACGGATTTGCAGAAGTGATCATTTCTATTCCGGAAGGCGTTTCTCTGGCCGAAAAAACCTTTAATCCCAAACTGGGCATAAAAGGGGGAATTTCCGTTCTTGGTACTACAGGGATTGTAGAGCCCATGAGCGAACAGGCGCTGATCGATACCATAAAGGTGGAAATGCAGGTCTGCAGAGCAGCAGGCAACAGAACGGCAGTGATTACACCGGGAAATTACGGAAAACGATTTTTGAAAGACAGCACGGATATCACAGAGGAGATGACGGTAAAAAGCAGTAATTTTATTGGCGAAGCTTTAGACTTTGCTGTAGAAGAACAGTTTGAGGCTGTAGTTCTCAGTGGACACTTGGGAAAGCTGATTAAGGTCGCAGGGGGTGTGATGAATACCCATAGTAAATACGGTGACGGCAGAATGGACTTTATGGCAGATATTGCAAAGGCTTGCGGCGCAGATCAGAATCTTGTGGAGAACATCCTTGGCTGTGTTATGGTTGACGAAGCGGTGCGGATTTTAGGCGAGGCAGGACTTGCAGAAGCGACTATGGAGGAGACGGCAAGACGGGTCTGCTTACATATGGAGCGAAGAACCGGAATGAAGAATTGCGGAGCAATTATTTTTTCCAACAAATACGGACTTCTTGCACAGACGGAAAATGTGCCGCAGCTTTTGAGGAAAAATGAGGAGAAATAGAATGGGAAAGTTATACGGAATCGGTGTGGGACCCGGAGATGCGGAGCTTCTTACACTGAAGGGGGCAAGACTGATCAGAGAATGTGATGTCATTGTTTTGCCCAGATCAGGAAAGAAAGTTAACGTAGCATATGAAATCGCAAGAAAGGCAGTGCCGGAAGCGGAGACGAAAGAAATTCTGGAAGTCGATATGCCGATGACCAGAGATCAAAATATTTTGGAGCGGGCCCATAAACAGGCGGCGGAAACCGTGATTGGTCATATAGATGCAGGCAGAACGGTGGTGTTTTTAACACTGGGCGATCCAAGCATTTATTCTACATACTGTTATGTGCATAATCTGGTAAAGGATGCCGGCAGGGATACGGAAATCGTGCCGGGTGTGCCGTCTTTCTGCGCTGTTTCGGCAAAATTAGGCGAGGCGCTGACAGAAGCTTCAGAAGGGCTTCATATTATTCCGGCCTCCTATGAAGGTCTTGAAGACGCCCTTAACCTTGAAGGTACAAAGGTACTGATGAAAAGCGGAAAGGCAATCGGCGAAGTCAAAGAGCTTTTGCAGAAAAGAGGCGAAACTGTGCGCATGGTGGAGCGCTGCGGCATGGAAGGCGAAAGAGTCTATGACAGTTTGGATGAAATCGAAGAGAATGCAAGTTATTTTTCTGTACTTGTAGTAAAAAAGAGATAGGAGAGAACATATGGTACATATTGTAGGCGCAGGTCCGGGAGGCACAGACCTGATTACCGTAAGAGGTTATAAACTGCTGCAGGAAGCAGACATCATCATTTATGCAGGTTCCCTTGTGAATCCTGATCATCTTGCTATTGCAAAAGAGGGATGCCAGATTTATAACAGCGCGTCCATGACCCTGGAAGAAGTGATTGAAGTCATGAAACAGGGAGAAAAAGAGGGCAAGACTACGGTCAGATTACATACGGGAGACCCTAGCATTTACGGCGCAATCAGAGAGCAGATGGACGCACTGGATGAAGAGGGTATTTCTTATGAAGTTACACCGGGCGTCAGCTCATTCTGTGGCGCAGCAGCTGCACTGAAGGCTGAATATACATTGCCCGATGTTTCTCAGTCCGTGATTATCACCAGAATGGCAGGAAGAACACCGGTTCCGGAGAAAGAGAGCATCCGCTCCTTTGCCGCACATGGCGCAACCATGGCTATCTTTTTAAGCACAGGAATGCTGAAAGAACTTACTGCTGAGCTGATTGCAGGGGGATATACGAAAGATACACCTGCTGCAATCGTGTATAAAGCTACATGGCCGGACGAAAAGGTTATGCGCGGTACTGTAGGAACGCTGGCAGAAATGGCGGCAGAGCATAACGTAACCAAGACAGCGCTGATCCTGGTCGGCGGTTTTCTGGGAGATCAGTATGATCGCTCCTTATTATATGATCCGGGATTCAGTCATGAATACAGAAAGGCAGAAAAGTAATGCAGGTAAAAATGGTCGGAATTGACCATAGCAAAGCATGCCTTACAGACCGGGAAAGATTCTCTTTTACCAAGGAGGAAGCTGTTTTGGCCATGAAAGAGGTTCGTAAGATTACAGGAATATCCGGCTGCATTCTTCTTTCTACCTGCAATAGGACAGAATTGTGGATCAGTCAGAATGATGTATCGGTTCCCAACCCGGCAGAGATTCTCTGCAGCCTGAAAGGCGGGTCACCAGAAGATCATGATAATTTTTTCACCGTAAGAGAAGGAAAGGCTGCCATTGAGCATTTGATGGTAACAGCCTGCGGGATAAACAGCAAAATCTTCGGTGAAGACCAGATTATTACCCAGGTAAGGGATGCCCTTGAACTGGCCAGAAGCGCAAAGACCACGGGAAAAACTTTGGAAAAGGTTTTTCTCAACAGTATTGCAGCGGCAAAGAAGGTAAAAACTTCGGTGAAACTGACAGGATACAATCCATCAGTTGCAGATAGTGGCGTAAGAGAATTAAGAGAGGCTTACGGCAGTTTAGATGAAAAAACTTGCCTGATCATTGGCAATGGTAAAATGGCGGCGCTGATTGCCAGCCATTTGATCGAATCCGGTGCAAAGGTCATGATGACTTTGCGCAGGCAGTATCATCATGGCGAAGAGTTTGCGTCCCTTGCGCCAAAGGGCTGTGAGATGATTGCCTACGAGGAGAGATATGAGAAAATCCCTCAGGCGGATATTGTGATCAGCGCAACCTTAAGTCCCCATTATACGGTTACGCGAGAAGGACTTGCCGCAGGTTGTGTGCAGGTAAAACCGGGCAGTCTGTGGCTCGATTTGGCAGTACCTCGGGATATTGATCCGAGTATCGAAACAGCCTACGGAATTAGACTCTGCGATGTGGATCATCTCGAAGGCGAAGTCGATACGGATTTGCTTGAAAACGGTATAGCCGAGGCCAAACAGATTATCGGCGCATACAGGCAGGAAATCATTAACTGGATAGAATTCAGAAGACAAGTTCCAAAGGTAAGAGAAACGGTCAGAGCGGTTGAAGAAGACTGCGTTTTGCGTGCGGATAAAGCCCTTAGGCAGCTTGGTTTAGAAGAAGATACAGTTGCTCAGGTAGAGCAGATTGTAGAATCCGCTGCTGGCAGAGCGGTAAATAAACTGATTTTCGGACTAAAGGATACTTTGGAACAGGAGCAGTGGGAGAAGTGTGTAGAAGCACTCCTTAAGTCTGCCCAAAAAGATACCATTAAGAGCTAAGGAGAATAAATAAATGAAAATATATGTAGTAGGGATAGGACCCGGTGAACAGGCACAGATGACCGGCATGGCCCAGGCTGCCTTGGAAGAAAGCCAGGTTATTGCAGGCTACACGGTTTATATCGATTTGGTCAAAGATGCGTTTAGGGATAAAAAGCTTCTTTCCACGCCGATGAAAAAGGAAGTAGACCGTTGTCAAATGGCGCTTGAGGAAGCCTTGAAGGGAAATACGGTAGCCATGGTATGCAGCGGAGACGCCGGAGTATACGGCATGGCCGGTTTGATGTACGAGGTTGCCAAGGATCATCCTGAAGTTGAGATTGAAGTGGTTCCCGGAATTACGGCAGCCTGCAGCGGTGCAGCCGTATTGGGCGCGCCGCTGATTCATGATTTTTCGGTAATCAGCCTTAGTGACCTGCTTACGCCGTATCCGTTAATTGAGAAGAGGCTGGATTGTGCCGCAAAAGGCGATTTTGTCATCTGTCTTTATAACCCATCCAGCAAGAAACGACATGATTACCTCGAAAAGGCATGTGATATCCTGCTGAAAGAAAGAAAACCGGACACGGTCTGCGGCTATGTGAAAAATATCGGCAGAGAAGGTCAGCAGGGTACTGTGCTGACTTTAGCTGAGCTGAGAAATACAAAGGTGGATATGTTTACCACGGTGTTCATCGGAAACAGTCAGACGGAAGAAATCAATGGAAAGATGGTAACGCCGAGAGGTTATAAGGGGATTGAACGTGAATAAGATTTTAATCTTTGCAGGAACCAGTGAAGGGCGCAGACTTATCGAAACCTTGGGCAAAGGGATTTCTGCAGACTGCTGTGTGGCTACATCATATGGAAAAGAGCTGCTGCCGGAACAGAGAAAGGGACTGCATATTCTGCAGGGGCGCCTTGATGTCGATGAGATTGCGGCCATGATGAAGGAAAGCAGCTATGATATGGTTATCGATACGACACATCCTTATGCACGGATTGTTACGGAGAATATTAAAGCTGCGGCGGAGAAAACGGCTACCCCATATATACGCCTGCTAAGAGAAAGCCGGTTAAAGCAAGAGGGGATTATTCTGGTGGAAACTATGGAGGCGGCAGTAGATTATCTGAATCAGACAGATGAAAAAGCGCTGCTGACCATCGGAAGTAAAGAACTGTCTCGTTTTACCGAAGTGACAGATTACCGGCAGCGGCTTTATCCAAGGGTTCTGCCTATGGCAGAGGTGGTGCGTCAATGTACGGAGCTTGGATTTAGCGGCAACAAGTTAATCTGCATGCAGGGACCATTTTCTGTGGAATTGAATGAAGCTTTGCTGAAGCAGACCGGTGCGAAGATCCTGGTGACCAAAGACAGCGGCAGCGCCGGAGGTTTTTCCGAAAAGGTGCAGGCTGCGCAGAATCAAGGTGCAAAGATTCTGGTAGTCGGAAGACCAACGAAGGAAGATGGAATGACTTTTGATCAGCTGATTGGGTATCTAAAGGAAACCTATGGTGAAGATGCAGTGGAAGCATTTTCTTCTGTACAGCAAGGCGAACAGGAGCGGAAGCAGGAGAAGAAACAGGACTGGTTTCCTCTCTTTGTCAACATGAAGAAAAAACAGGTGCTGATTGTAGGCGGCGGTAAAGTTGCAGCAAGAAGACTAAAAACGTTAAACCGATTTTCCTGCCACATTACGGTGACTGCGCCGGAGTGTGACGGACAGATCAGAGAACTGGCGGATTCATCTGCTGTGACCATAGTTGAAAGAGAATTTATGCAGGAGGATCTGCAGGGAAAAGACTTTGTTATTGCGGCTACAGACAACAGTGAGCTTAACCTGAGAATCGGACGGATAGCCAGGGAAGCGGGAATTTATACCAACATTGCCTCGGAGAAAGAGAATTGCGACTTTTTCTTTCCCGGGGTTGCATCGAAAGGAAATTTGACCGTAGGCGTCACCGCCCAGGGCAAAGACCACAGCCTTGCCAGAGCGGCAACGGAGAAAATTAGAAAGCTATTAGAGGATATAAATGATGAAAAAGAAAGTGATCGTAGGTAGCCGGGACAGTAAGCTGGCAGTTATGCAGACAAAACTGGTGATGGCAGAAATAGAAAAACATCACCCGGAACTGGAGCTGGAGCTTGTGACCATGAAAACCACCGGAGATATTATCCTGGATAAAACCCTGGATCAAATCGGTGGAAAGGGTCTTTTTGTCAAGGAGCTGGATCGGGCCCTTCTTGACAAGAGGGTGGATATTACGGTACACAGTTTAAAGGATATGCCCATGGAAGTCAGCGAAGATCTGCCTCTGGTGGCCTTTTTTCAGCGGGGAAATCCGTATGACGTATTGGTTTTACCGGAGACAGAGACAGAACTCAACGCTTCGCTTCCTATAGGAAGCTCCAGCGCAAGAAGAAATATTCAGCTGAAAGCGCTGTATCCGGATTGCAGCAGTAAAAGTGTTCGGGGAAATGTGCTTACCAGGCTGGATAAACTGGATAGAGGAGAATACGGCAGCCTGATTTTGGCTCATGCGGGACTTTCTCGACTGGGACTTTCTCATCGCATTACGAAGACTTTTACCCATGAAGAGATGATTCCTGCGGCAGGACAGGGGATTTTGGTTGTGCAGGGAAGAGCCGGCGAAGATTATCGCTATCTGGACTGCGTGGATGATGAAATCAGCCGCAGAGAAGCCATTGCGGAGAGAGCTTTTGTCAGAACCCTTGACGGGGGATGCAGTGCGCCTATTGGCGCATTTGCCCGTGATGACGGAGAAAGTATTTCGATTTACGGATTGTATGTGAACACGGATACAGGACGGTATAAGAAAGGTGAAATTAAGGGAAGCAGTCAGAATGGAGAAGCACTGGCTATAGAGCTTGCAATGAGACTGAAGGAGGAAGTGGATCATGGTGAATAAACAAATAGGAAAAGTCTGGCTTGTAGGCGCAGGCCCATCAGATCCGGGGCTGTTTACCCTAAAGGGTAAGGCAGTGCTGGAACAGGCTGAGGTGGTGGTTTACGATAAGCTGGTGGGAGACGGTGTTCTGGCTATGATTCCACAAGAAGCAGAGTTAATCGATGTGGGAAAGATTGCCGGAAATCATCCTGTGCCTCAGTGGGAAATCAATGAGATTCTGCTAAAGCAGGCCCTTTGCGGCAAGCGTGTTGTTCGCCTGAAGGGCGGAGACCCCTTCGTCTTTGGAAGAGGGGGAGAGGAACTGGAACTATTAACTGAACATAATATTCCTTTTGAAGTTGTTCCCGGTATTACCTCTGCTGTATCCGTACCGGCCTATAACGGTATTCCGGTAACCCACAGGTCCTTTACTTCTTCTTTTCATGTGATTACCGGTCATACCAAAAGCGCAGATGAAGCGGATGTGGATTATGCCTCCCTGGTAAAACTTAACGGAACTTTGATTTTTCTTATGGGCGTAGGCTCCATGGGGAAAATCTGCAAAGGACTGATGAATGCCGGTATGGATAAAGATATGCCGGCGGCAGTATTAGAAAGGGGAACGACAGCCCATCAGAGAAGGGTAGTTTCCACCATAGCGCATCTCCATGAGGATGCGCAAAAAGCAGAGATAAAAACCCCGGCAATCATTATTGTCGGCAGGGTATGCAGCCTTTCTGATGACTTTGCCTGGGCAGAAAAAAGACCTCTCGGCAGAATGAAAATTGCGGTGACAAGACCTCGGGACAGAGCTTCTAAGCTGGCAGAACAGTTAAAACTGGCAGGTGCAGAGGTGGTCCTTCTTCCGGCAATCAGAACGGAGGCGATTTCCGACAACAAAATGCTAAAGAAGGCGCTGGCAGAAATCGAAAGTTATAGCTGGCTGGCTTTCACCAGTCCTGCAGGGGTGAACATCTTCTTTGAAACGCTGAAGAGCCTGCAGCTTGACATTCGTATTTTGACAGGGTTGAAGGTGGCTGCCATAGGCAGCGGAACAGCCAAGGCTCTTTGGGACAGAGGAATCAGCACAGATTTGGTGCCTCAGGTTTACCATGGTGGTGCATTGGGTACCTGTCTGGCTGAAACGGTTAAGACCAATGAGAAAATCCTCATTCCAAGAGCGGCAATAGGAACGGCAGAAGTCATCAAGCCGCTTGAAGCTGCAGGTCTTATGTTTGACGATATACCTATTTATGACACCCTCGCGGAGGAAGAAAACAGTCTGGTCAGCTACGATGAATCAGTAGATGTGGTTGCCTTTACCAGCGCGTCTACCGTCCACGCATTTGCTGCAGCAAACAAAACGATTGACTTTTCGGCAGTAAAAGCCATGTGTATCGGAGAGCAAACGGCTTCGGCGGCATCCCAATACGGTATGGATATTATGGTTTCGCCTAAGGCGACGATAGATGCCATGGTGACATATATGATAGAGAAATTTGGAGAATAATTTATGTTTGAACTTTTGGCGGAGGCGCTGCTTATTGGTTTCGTTTTGGACTGTTTCTTCGGCGATCCTTACTGGCTGCCCCACCCCATTTGTCTAATCGGAAACTTTATCGCAAAGGGAGAGCGGATTCTGCGCAAGATGTTTTCCCGGGGATCAAAGGGAGAGTTTGCAGCGGGAATGATTTTGTCCTTGCTTACGGTATGTCTTTCTTTTCTGGTTCCTCTTGGACTAATTCTGCTGGCGATTTATATTGAACCGTGGATAGAGGCGAAAACAGGATGGCAGGTAAATATGCTGTGGCTGGTAAATACAGGGATGTGTTATCAGATTCTGGCGGCGAAATCACTAAAGACGGAAACAGAAAAGGTCTATTTTGCCCTTGAGAAGAGTGATCCTGCCGGTGCAAGAAAAGCCTTGTCTATGATTGTTGGCAGGCAGACGGCGCATCTGGATGAAGAACAGATTACTAAGGCCGCGGTGGAAACTGTAGCGGAGAATACCTCTGACGGTGTTATTGCGCCTATGTTTTACTTTATTCTGGGCGGCGCACCCCTGGCTTTTGCCTATAAAGCGATAAACACCTTGGATTCGATGATCGGGTACAAAAATGATAAATATCTGTATTTCGGCAGATTTGCGGCAAAGCTGGATGATGCAGCCAACTTTATTCCCGCCAGAATTACGGCAGTTTTGATGATTGCAGCGTCATTTGTTCTTCGCTATGACGCAAAGGGCGCTCTGAGAATTTTTAAACGTGACAGGAAAAACCATGCCAGTCCAAACAGCGCCCAGAGTGAGTCGGTTTGTGCCGGCGCTTTACAGATACAGCTGGCAGGAGATGCAGTATATTTTGGTAAGCTGTACAAAAAGCCGTTTATTGGGGATAAGATACAAAAAGTACAGCCTAAGCACATAAGGAAGGCCATTCACCTGATGTATGGTGCGTCTGTGATAGCCCTACTTCTTATTGTGGCTGCGGCAAAGATTGGAGGAATGTGCTGATGAAACATTACACCCACGGCGGAGATATTTATACTGCCGGGGAAAGATATGAGAAGGTTTATGATTTTTCGGCCAATATCAACCCTCTTGGGATGCCGAAAGAAGCAGAGGCTGCTGCTGCTCGCTCACTTTCTTCCTGCGAACATTATCCTGACCCGTTGTGCAGACGGTTGACTGAGAAAATCAGCGCAGTTGAAAAGGTCAAATCAAATCAGGTGGTTTGTGGAAACGGTGCGGCAGATCTGATTTTTAGACTGGCCCTGGCATTAAGACCGGGGAAATCCATGGTCTGTGCGCCTACTTTTTCGGAATATGAACAAGGCTTGAAAAGCAGCGGAAGTCAGGTGGTCTATCATATTTTGCGAGAGGAAGAAGGTTTTCATCTGACGGAAGATATTCTTTTACAGATAGAGGCGGAAGACGGCCTTGACCTGCTCTTTCTGTGCAACCCAAATAATCCGGTAGGTGATTTGACCGATAGAACGCTGATGGAGCGTATTCTCAGCGTTTGCAGAGACAAAGACATTATCGTCGTTGTGGACGAATGCTTCATGGATTTGACCGGAAAGGCGGAGGCTTTTTCTTTGACGGGCAAATTAAGTCAGTATGAGAATCTGATGATTTTAAAGGCGTTTACCAAGAGTTACGCCATGGCGGGACTTCGGCTTGGTTATCTTTTGTCTGCCAACGAAGAACTATTAGACAAGGTGTTTGCCTTCGGGCAGCCGTGGAGCGTTTCTACACCGGCGCAGGAAGCAGGCAGGGCAGCACTTTGTACAGAAGGATATCTGGAAAAAGCGCTGATACTGATCAGTAGAGAAAAAAAACGACTTTGTCAGGCTCTTAGGGGAAAAGGATTTCGTGTTTTTCCACCGGAGGCTAACTATATTTTCTTTTTCTGTGAAAAGGGAGAACAATTTCGGACTGCCATGGCAGAAAAAGGGATTCTGATTAGAAGCTGCGGCAACTATCCCGGGCTTTCTGAGAACTTCCTTAGAATTGCGGTGAGAACCCCTGAGGAAAACGATTACTTTATACAAATGATGGAGGAACTTGACTTATGGCAAAAGCAATAATGGTACAGGGCACCATGTCCAATGCAGGAAAGAGTGTGATTGCGGCCGCACTTTGCAGAATCTTTAAGGAAGACGGCTATAAGGTTGTTCCCTTTAAGGCGCAGAACATGGCGCTCAACAGTTTTATTACAAAGGAAGGACTGGAGATGGGCAGAGCCCAGGTTACTCAGGCTGAAGCTGCAGGTGTGGAGCCTTCGGTTCTGATGAATCCCATTTTACTCAAGCCGACCAACGATACCAGTTCTCAGGTTATTGTAAACGGACGGGTATGGGAAAATCTCAGCGCAAAAGATTACTATAAACAGAAAAGGGTTTTGGTACCTGAGGTAAAAAAGGCATTTGATAAACTTTCAGAGGAAAATGATATTATCGTCATTGAGGGTGCAGGAAGTCCGGCAGAAATTAATCTGAAGGAAAATGATATTGTTAATATGTTTATGGCTAAACTGGCAGATGCGCCGGTACTTCTGGCGGGAGATATCGACAGAGGCGGCGTCTTTGCTTCCCTTGTGGGAACCATGGCCCTCTTTGATGAAGAGGAAAAGGGTTTGGTAAAGGGCCTGATTATCAATAAGTTCAGAGGAGACGCAACGATTCTTGCTCCGGGTCTTAAGACTCTGGAAGAAATGACGGGAAAACCGATAGTTGGCGTAGTTCCATATCTGGATGTGGATATCGAGGATGAGGACAGTTTGACTGAGCGGTTTACCCAAAAGGGTCAGGCGGCGCTTATCGACCTTGCGGTAATCAGAACACCGAGAATTTCCAACTTTACGGATTTCGGCGTATTTGAGACCATACCGGGGGTTCAGGTCAGGTATGTAAAGTCTTGCGAAGAGCTGAAGAGCCCAGACATGATTTTTCTCCCGGGAACAAAGAACACCATGGAAGACCTGCTTTGGATGCGGCAAAACGGACTGGAAGCCAAGATTAAAAAATTTGCAGCCGGAGGAAAACCGGTATTCGGCATTTGCGGAGGATACCAGATGCTTGGAGAAACCATTTCCGATCCTTTTGGCGTAGAACACGGCGGTACAATTGCAGGGATGGGGCTTCTTCCTGTTGCGACTACCTTTGGGAAAGAAAAAGTCAGAACCAGGGTAGAAGGAGCGTTTTCGCATCTTGAAGGAATTCTCTCCGGCTTGGAAGGTCTGAAGATAGAAGGCTATGAGATTCATATGGGTACTACGGAAATCAAGGCTGAAAGCAGATTGACGGAAATCACATCTCTGACCGGCGAGAGGAAGATGGATGGAATTTGCCGGCAGAATGTTTATGGTTGCTATGTGCATGGCATTTTTGACGGAGACGGTATTGCCAGCGAGATTGCAGCGGCGTTGATGAGAGAAAAGGGGCTTGACGATACCAAGCTTGAAGCAACAGATATTAAGGCCTATAAAGAAATGCAGTACAATAAGCTGGCAAAAGGGGTAAGAGAGGCTCTGGATATGGATAAGATTTATGAGATGCTGGACATGCATCCGCAAAAGAGGTAAGAATATGCGAGAAAAAGTTGTTTTGGAGAATGTACTTCCTCAGGATATTGAGAGAAGAAGCATGGAAATTATTGAAAGTGAAATGGCGAGAACGGACTTAGATCCGTTGGAAAAACCGGTGGTAAAAAGAGCCATTCATACCAGCGCAGATTTTGACTATCTGGAAAACTTGACCTTTTCTTCAGGAGCAGTTGCGCAAACTATAGAGGCGCTGAAGAACGGTGCGACTATTGTGACAGATACCAATATGGCTAAGGCAGGCATCAACAAGAAGGCTCTTCAGGATTTTGGCGGTGAAGTTCTGTGTTTTATGGCAGATGAAGATGTGGCAAAAGCGGCAAAGGAGAACGGAACCACCCGCGCAGTAGCATGTATAAACAAGGCTGCAGCGTTGGGAAAACCGGTAATCTTTGCCATCGGCAATGCGCCTACGGCTCTTGTGCGAATTTATGAGCTGGTGAAAGAAGGAAAGCTTTCTCCCCAGCTTGTTATCGGTGTCCCTGTGGGATTTGTCAATGTGGTGGAATCCAAAGAACTGATTCTGGATCTGGGTATCCCCTATATTGTGGCACGAGGAAGAAAGGGTGGCAGCAACATTGCGGCGGCGATTTGTAATGCCATGCTGTATATGGCAAGAGACGGCGTAAAGGCTTAAATCTTTGTAGCACTGAAATAAAATGTAAAAAAATGTAAATAATGGGGTGACAGGGGAGAAAATACGTGGTATGATAGTAGTGTGAAATAGTGAAGTGATAAGAGCGAGCAATCGCTCTTTTTTCTTTTCTGCTGTCACTGCCTAAAACAGGGTGATCTGCAAAGGCTGGGATAATACGGAGATACAGACAATACAAGAGACGGGAGACCGTCTCTTTTTATATAGATAAAATGGGAAAGGAGATTTTTGATGAAGAAAAAAAGGCAGACGTGCAAAAAAATGATGATGATATTGCTGGCGCTGACTTTAGCGGCAGGAAGCTGTATCACGGCTTTAGCAGAGCGGGTAACGTTTAAGAATGTACCTATCGGTTATTATGCCTATCACCGATACCCTGACGGCATGGTAATCAATTCTACGGAGATGAGCCGATATTTTATCAACGGAAAATTGGCTTTCTGTACGCAAAGCGGCAGGATCATCCGTGATGAGAATGGTAATGTGATGCTTCCCGGACAGGAAAACAGTTTTGATACGGAGTATACGGTGGAACAGGTATCACAGAAGAATTCCCTGCAGAGTAAGATTGCCTATCTTGGCTATACGAGAAAATCATCACCTTCGACACGAGATTATGCGTATACGCAGATGTTCATCTGGCAAAGTCTGGAAGTAAGTAAAGATACGGCAAACGGCAGTGACAGCAAAGGGTTTTTATCCTATTTCAGCAATGCTGACACTCGGTCGGATTATAACACATGGAAAAAGCAGATACAGACGAAAATTGATAACTGGGATAAGAAACCTGACTTTGACGGAAAAACCACGCAGATTAAGGCCGGCCAGACGCTGACGTTGACTGACAACAAGGGGGTTTTGAAAGAGTATAACGCTTTTTCCTATACGAAAGATGGAATAACCGTTAAACACTCTGCAGAAAGCAGCAAGCTGACGGTTACAGCGGCAAGTGACTGCAGCAGAAGGAATGTGTCAATGACCGAGAATGATTTGAAGTCGGCAGGCGGTGAGAAATACAGCTCCAAAGCCGCAGTCAATTACGTGTATTCGGCAGATACCAGTCAGGATCTGGCTACTTACGGAAATACGGTGCCGGTTGGTCTTTCTCTAAGTTTTGATGTAGATATTGTCCAAGGTAAAATCGCCATAGAAAAGACGAAGTCGGCTGACGGATGGTCTGACCAGACCAGACCGGAAGAGGGGGCGGTGTTTCAGGTATATCAGAAATCCGCAGGAAGCTATGAGAAAGCGGAGACGGAGCGCAGAGCACTGATTACTACGGACAGCGCCGGAAAAGGAGAGACAAAACTGCTACCCCACGGCATTTATCGGGTTCGCCAGATTAAGGGTGCTGAGGGGCATAAGTTTGTACCGGATTTTGATGTAACCATCGATACAGGGGAGGATAACCGGCTTTATCGGTATAAATTGAACAACGAAACCTTGAAAAGCAAGCTTCGGCTTGTGAAGAAAGACGGTGAGACTGGAAAAGTAATTCCCCTCTCCGGTGCTGTATTCAAGGTAAAGAACCTGGACACCGGAAAATGGGTCGTTATGGATCAGGTCAGTGCGTTCGTTACAGACAAAAGTGGAGCCGTCATACTGCCACAGGCGCTATATTATGGCAGTTATCAGGTTGAGGAAATCAAAGCGCCGTCAGGTTATATCCGTACGGAAGAGCCTACAAAGTTTCAGATAGACGGGAGCAAAGAACTGGTGGAAGTGGTCATAGAAAACGTGCCGAAAAAGGGTGTGATTTCTGTGGAAAAAACCGGTGAAGTATTAAAAACCATAGAAAAAAAGAAGGATGGCACGCATGTGCCGATTTTTCAGAAGGGAGGTCTTACCGGCGCGGAATATACAGTGACTGCGGCAGAAGATATCGTTACAAAAGAAGGTACTTTAAAGCTGAAGAAGGGCGAGCGGGCGGCTATTGTGGCCACAGCAGGAGATGGGAAGGCGAAAACAGAACCGTTGTACCTGGGAAAGTATCATGTCAGAGAGACCAAGGCGCCGAATGGATATGTGCTTAACCGGAAAGTCTGGTCTGTGGATTTGTGCGATGAAGGTCAGGAGACGTCCCTTTCTTCTGCCCGGATTGAGACAGAGAATGAAAGGCAGAAGGTCCGCATTACTTTGACCAAGGCCCTTGAGCTTGATGTTGCTTATGGTTACGGGAAGGAGATTTATGAGGAAATTCAATTTGGTCTCTTTGCAAAAGAGGACATATCTGCAGCTGACGGAACGAAAATTCCGGCGAAGGGTTTAGTCGAAAAGATTCATTTGACAGAAGGGGATTCGACGGGGGTGTATAACGGAATATGTAAAGCAGATCTCCCCGGTGGAAGATATTATATCAAGGAAATCAGAGCGCCGGAAGGTTATGTGGAAAACGATACGCTGTATCCGGTGGATTTTTCTTATGCAGGTCAGGAAACTGAACTGGTGAAAATATCGGTTAATCAGGGAAAACCCATTGAAAACCGGCTGATACGCAGTCAGATTAGGGGAAAAAAAATATCCGATGATCAGAAGAATCTCAAAGGGGCAATCGTCGGCCTTTTTAAAAAGGGGGAAACAAACTTTACCATGCACAGCGCACTTGTAACAGATACTACAGATGCAGAGGGCAAATTTTCTTTTGAGAATGTGCCTTATGGAAAGTATCTGGTCAGAGAGATAAAGGCGCCGGAAGGATGCCTGCTTAACCGGCACGGCTATCCGGTATCGGTCGACCAAAATGGCGCTGTGATTCAAGTGAAGATGGTGAATCAGTTGTCCAAAGGCTATATCACCATAGAAAAGGAGGCGAGAGAAATATTTATGACTGTATTGAAAAATGAAGAGGAATGCTATACGCCTGTATTTCGGGCGGGAGGTCTTGCCGGCGCAGAGTATACGATTACAGCGGCAGAAGATATTATTACGGCAGATCAAGTCGTTCGTCATGAAAAAGGCGAAGTCGTGGATCGGATTATCACCGGCAGTGATGGGAAAATTACAACTTCTGCTTTGCATCTTGGTAAATATGCTGTGAAAGAAACGAAAGCGCCGGATGGTTATGTGGTTGATCCGACCGTTCACCAGGTGGAGCTTAAGTACGCAGGCCAGGAGGTGGAAATCGTCGGTGCTGATATCAAGGCGATCAACGACAGGCAAAAAGTAAAAATTACCGTAACGAAAAAGCTTGAACCCGATTCTGCTGTCAGCGTCGAGGAGAAAGCCTATGCAGATATCGTATTCGGCTTATTTGCGGAAAAAGAAATTATGGCAGCGGATGGAAGTATCATTCCGGCGGGGGGACTGATAGAAAAAATTGGCGTAACAAAGCTGAAACAGGATGGAACAAAACCGCTTTCAGAATATACGGGGACCTTTAGCTCAAATCTTCCTGTTGGCGCCTATTATGTACAGGAGATAGAAACTGCCGAGGGTTATATTCTGGATGGGCGTAAATATCCTGCGGAATTTGTCTATGCCGGACAGGAGGTAGAACTGGTTCACATTTCTGTTAATGACGGAAAACCTATAGAAAACAAACTTATGCGAGGTACCATAAAAGGGCATAAGACCACGAAGGAGGGGGCAGATCTTGCAGATGCGGTTATCGGTCTTTTCCAAAAGGGAGAAAAGGAATTTACAGAGGAAAAAGCTGTTTCGGTGGCGGTATCTGATTATCAGGGAAAATTCACTTTTTCCGGCACAGCATATGGGGAATACGTGGTGGCTGAAATAGCAGCGCCTGCAGGCTATGTCCTTTCTGAGGAAAGAATTCCGGTCATAATAGATAAAGACGGTGCAGTTGTTTCTGTAGAGATGATAAACGATCGGCTTCCCGTTGCGCCCAAGACGGGAGATGAGAAAAATTTGCCTGCATATACCGGTATATGTTTAGGGGCAATGGTCATCTTCGCCATGGTTTTATCCGCAAGACGAAAAGTAAGAAAGCGTCATCAAATTTGATGAGGAGAAAGGAAAGAATAATGAATAAAGAAAAGAAAATAGAGAACAAGTATAAAGTTATAGGTATGATTTGTGTAGGGATTGCCTTATCTGTAGCGGCGACGACTGCATATTTTACGGATTCGGACAGTTTAACCAATACCTTTACCACCGGAGGGGTCACCTCAGAATTGACGGAAACACAGTATAATGCACAGGATCCTGCAGAAAGAGATAACATCGGACCCGGAAAGACCATGATAAAAGACCCGGTAGTGACAAATAAAGACAGCTTGGATATGTATACATTTTTAAAGGTCAGTGTTCCGGTAAAAGAGGTAAAAACTTATGATCCTGTGTCCAAGAAGGTTCTGGAGGCGCAGGTAATGCCGCTGTTTACCTGGGAGACGGATAGTCAGTGGACATTGATTAAAACAGAAAAACTTGCGGATACCTGGGACTATTATTATGCCTTTGGAACGGCACAACAGATGACGGCGATCAAACCTAATCAATCTACTACGTCTTTGTTTAAACACAATCAGATAACGTTCATCAATGTGATTGAAGGACAGGGACTTGAAAATACTCGACAGGATGTGATTGTTACCGACTATTCCGGTCAGACCACGGATCTTGGTACAAATGTACCCAAAGACATTCTGGAAATCTATATGAATCACAGGTAGGGAAGTGAGCGGATTGAAAGCGAGATATGCAATAGGGGTTATAATGATAAGCATTGTGTTTTTGACTGTTTCTTTTGCAGCAGGTGAAGTGTCTGTTATCGGAAAAATTTCAACACCGGGAATGGATCTTCGCATTAGCGGGATGCCGGAGAAAACACTTTTAGCGCCCGGGAAAAAGATTAACTATGCACCGGTTATTGAAAATGCAGGGGAAGCGGCATACATCCGGATCAAAATGGAAACAAATGGCGCAGAGATACCGCTTGAGAACTTTTATGGTTTTACCGAAGAATGGATTAGGAGGGGTACATACTATTATTGCACCTCTCCTCTCATGCATGGTGATGAAAAGGCTACCTTTAAGGGGTTTAGGGTTCCGTTTAATTATAACGGTGAGCAGAATGATCAGATTCACGTGATTCAGCGCTGTGATGCGGTTCAGGCAAAAAATTTTACGCCGGCCTTTGAAGAGGAAGAGCCCTGGGGAGATACCTTAATCAGAGAAAGCTGGTTTAGCGGGGATACCTATATGCATAAAGACGGCCAAACTAATCCGCTTGTTCTTTCTTTTCAGAGCGGTGGAGAGGCAGAATTATCGTCTGAAATGCTTGACGATTTTGCCTTGCTTCCGGGAGACAGGGTAGGGAGTCACCTTGTGTTAGAAAATCGGGCAGACCGTCCTTTACAGATTACAGTCAAGGTTTTTGCAGATGACAAAAAATTGGCGCATGCAGTAACTTTAGACCTTGATTTTGGAGAGAAGAAGATATGCCGAGCGTCTCTTGCAGATAGTGCAGATGGGAAAAAGAAGCAGGTTGGTTTACTGGCTCCAGGTGAAAGAGCGATATTAAAATATAGCTTGACCTTACCTGCCAACCAGGATAATGGCTATGCAGGAAAGGAGACGAAGTTTGTTTGGACGTTTACGGCAGAGGAAGTCTCAGGCTCGGAAAAGATAACGACCGGTGATGAACGAGAACTGTGGTCATATGCCGGTATGTTCATTCTTGCACTTGTTACTATTTCTGTGCTTCTGGCTGTTAAAGGAAAGGAAAACAATTATGGATAAACGCAGCGTTGCCGGCATGGCGGCAGTGATTTTACTTCTGATCGTTTTGACAGGGTTATGGGCAGGCATAAGACCTATGATTGTGGTTAGTGGTTCCATGGGACGCGCACTTCCGGCAGGAAGCCTGTGTTTTATTGATACCAGCTACGGAGACATTCGTCAAGGAGAAATTATTACCTTTGATTTTGGAGAAGGAAAGGTGACACACAGGGTAGTCGGTGTTTTGCAGGAAGGCTATGTGACAAAGGGGGACGCCAATGGAGTGCAGGATTTTGCACCGATCAGAAGACATCAGGTTTACGGAAAACTATCGGCATATATTCCTTATGTGGGGTATGGTATCGCCTTTGTGCAAAAATACGGACTTCCTATCATTGTGGCCGGGATGGTCTGTTTTTTCATAAAGAAAAGGGTAATGAGAGAAGGGGGAAAGCGTTTATGGTTGACATGAAGAAAAGCGGCAGCGCTTTAATACTCGCTTTACTGTTGCTTTTTCTTGCTGCGTTTGGAATAAATGCCTTTGCAGCGGTAAGTTTTACAAAGGTTACGAATACTACTGTATTTGAGGGCAAGTACAGCTTTTCACCCAGATATATTTCCGGAAAGACCAGTATGGAAACTTTTGGCGGCTATAACTACGATGAGGATTTATGGAACACAGACAATTTCAGTACAACCAATGTAGTTCCCATCAGGCTGACCGGACAGAATAAGGGAAAGATAGGCGCAGTTTACAAAAACGTAGGGGAATACCAAGGGAAAATCATCAACTTAAAGATAACGGTATCGGATTGGCGACAGCTTAGACCGGTGCAGAACATTTCGGGCAGAAAATCCTATCCTACCGTGTTTTTCTTTAAGAACAGTATCGGGTTCTGGGTGACGGATAATATGATAAAATCGCCGACGTTTAAACTGGACTTTATTGATGCAAAGACGAGTGCACCGGTTTCTATTACAGGTCATCAGAGTTTCAAAGATATTGATATTGGTCAGTTTATAGAAAGCAAAGATCTTTCTGAAGGCTTTCTTTCTTCAGATACTCAGCTAAAAGTATCCGGAAATAAAGTTTATTCTGCTTCAGATACAGGGGATGTTGCTGCGAATGATAAAAGATACTGGATCACAGGGTTTTTCGAGAATAAAAGCGCATACAGCTTTATTTTTTCTACACAGAAATATGAAGACGCAGATTTTGAAAATGCAATGACGACAAGAAGCGTGGATCAGCTATCGCTGACCGGAGAAACCTTTGCTCCCTTTGACACGCCAACGCCCATAAAGAGTGTGGACCGTACAGCCGTATATCGGGATGAGGTCATAAACTATTCCATCAAGTTTACTACACCGCAAGAGAGCCAGGACTACTATTATACCAAATTTGTGTTGGAAGATGTTTTGCCTGCGCCTCTACAATATGTTGACGGTAGTTTTTCCGCAGTGGATGATGGTGGAAGTGGGAGTACCGACCGATTCGCTGCTTCTTTTTCAGATCAAAAACTGACGATAAGGGGGAAGGACAGCGCCATCAGCGCCGCCTCCTTTTATAACAAAACTTATACGATGAATTTTAAAGCAAAGGTAAGAGAAGGATATGATTTTTACGCTTTTGCAGGAGGAAGAGGCGACATCGTAAATTTAGAAAACAGAGCAAGCCTATCGACAAAGTCTGCAGTGAGAAAAGAGACGACAAAACAGTCAAACCTCGTAGAGACTGAAGTAGAGTTTCGAATTGAAACCAGTACAGATGGTCATGGAACCATAACGTCTTCAATAGCAGATATTTCCGGTGGAAGTGAAATGACGATTATTTATGCGCCAAAGCCGGGATATCAAATCAGTAAAGTCCTTGTGGATGGACGAGCTGTTGATCTGAATCGCTACCAGGAACAATATACCTTTAGCCGGATTTATGACAATCATGTGATCCGTGCAGAGTTTATTCCGGTGATGGATAATCGAATTACCGTGACGAAACGAATTGAACGAGAAGACGTGTACCTACCCTATGGAATACCGTCGGTCATATTCAGGTTGTCAGGTACAGATGTAAGTGGAAATTTCCATGAATATCATCAGGCAGTTATATTGGATGAGAAAGCATTAACAGGAGGAATCTATACGGCCTCTGTAACTTTTGACCAGCTTGTATCGGGAACGTATATATTGGAGGAGGTGGAAAGCTCCAGGTATAGAGTGGTTTCGATATCCGATTTGTTTGGCGGTAAAAGGATTGGTGATAGAACGGAGTTCGACTTGATTCATAACAGAGCCGGCAGATGTACATATACCAATAGTCTGGAAAACTATAGCTTGTTTTCTCATCATGATATAATCGTAAATACATTTTAGCAAGGAGTATGGAAGACATGGAAAAGACAGATAGAGGATATATTTTGCTGATACAAGTGCTGGTGATGATTTTATGTATGACTACGATTACCTTAGCTTTTCTAATTGACAGCAATCGAAAGGTAAATATTTTCGACATAGGAGAGAATGTGTCTTTTATTACAGAAAATTTTTCACCACCAGAAGAGATACAGGCGGGGGATAGGGTTGTAAAAAAGGTTTTCGTGGAAAATGAAAACATGAACAGTTTTGTAAGAATGTACATTGCTCTTTCTGACAGCAATTTTAACGAAACGTTTGCAATGAACATCAATACTGCTGACTGGAAGCAAGAGGACGATGGGTATTATTACTATCGAAAGCCGGTAGCTGCTGGAGGAAGGACAACACCTATTTTTGATACGCTGACTTTTAATGAAGCCTTGCCAAAAAATTCCGGCCTGAAAATCATTTGTTATGGAGAGACAGTACAGGCCGAAGGTTTCGGTACGGCAAAAGCAGCATTTGCAGCAATAAAGGGATAATTTTGGATAGATATTATATGGAAAAAGAATCTTAATTGTGATAATATGTCTGTACAGGTCGATTGACCAAATGAAGGCAAGACACCAGGGCGTATAAGACGTTCAGGTATGACGGCTATATGGCAGATTTTCTAAAAAAAGTACTTGCATAGCAGTATTGTATATGGTAAAATATTGCTGTTGTAATTACGGGCGGTCCTCTGCACACACGATAATGAGGTAGCAAGAACGTCTTGGAGGGAAGGAGGATACAATACAATGAACATTTTAGATTCTATTGCACAGGATTATCTGAAGAAAGAAGTCCCTGCTTTTAACGTAGGTGATACTGTTAAAGTCCACGTTAAAATTAAAGAAGGAAACAGAGAAAGAATCCAGATTTTCGAAGGTTTTGTCCTGAAGAGACAGAACGGCGGAATCGCTGAAACTTTCACAGTTAGAAGAATTGCTTCCGGCGTAGGCGTTGAGAAGACATTCCCTATCCATTCACCATGGGTTGAAAAAATCGAAGTGGTTAGAAAAGGCGATGTTAGAAGAGCAAGACTGCACTACATGCGTGGCAGAACAGGTAAGGCTGCTAAGATTAAGAGCAAATAAGAAAACTGTAGAGGGAACCTTTTGGTTCCCTTTTTTCTTTTTTTGGTTGCATATAACGGATCCTGCCGGCGGGTGCTTTGTGCAGACTTTACATAAAATCAAAGTAGCGATGGCAGAAAAATTATGGTATAATGTCCGTACACGCCGATTGACAAGCTACGAAGTTGCGCAGGCAGAGGCGATGTATGACAGATGCTCAGAGCTCTTAGCGATTGACAAGCTACGAAGTTGCGCAGGCAGAGCTTAGTGCTCACAGTGAAATGTCCGTACACGACGATTGGCAAGCGGCAACGCAAAATGTCAATGTTGACAAAAATTGGATTTTTTAAGGAATCGGTCAACAAATCAAGGTGAATTCCGCTAAAAGTAATGTGTCGAAGATCGAATGTCGACAGATTTGACAAAAAATAAAAAATTAGTTCATTTTGTCAACTTTTTTCCCAAAAAACGTCGACAGATTTGACAAAAAATAAAAAATTGGTCAATTTTGTCAACATCTGACTCCGAAAACCCGGCATTTGCAAAGGGAGTACCTTGGAAATGTTGACAAAAATCACGAAAAAATGAGAATCTGGCAACAAGGTGGTCGGTATTGGGAGAACACCCCGCCTCGATGTTGGGGTGTACAGCAACTGGCCAGGGTCAAGAACTGCATAGCGAAAATCATTCTTATGATATAGGTATCTATATAAATTGAAAGAGGTAATCGATAATGATAGAAAATATAAATTGGTATCCGGGCCATATGAAGAAAACCAGAGAGTTGATTCAAGAGAATTTGAAGCTTGTTGATCTGGTTATCGAGGTTCTTGATGCAAGAATCCCTGTATCCAGCAGGAATCCCATTATTGATGATATTATAAAGGATAAAAAAAGAATCATTGTATTAAATAAGAGTGATTTATCCGACAGACAGGAAAATGAAAAATGGGCGGAACACTTTAAAACCCAGGGCAATTTGGTGCTTGCCCTCAACTGTATGAGCGGGAATGCAGGTCCGATGTTTAAGGTCTTGGACAAGGAGCAAGAAAGGAAAAATGCCGGACAGATAAGAAATAAACCTTTGCGCATGATGATTGTGGGTGTTCCCAATGTAGGTAAATCCTCTTTGATTAACCGAATGACAGGAAAGCGCAGTGCGCAGACCGGTGACAGACCGGGAGTGACTCGCGGTAAGCAGTGGCTGACATTAAAAAACAATATGCAGTTGCTTGATACACCGGGAATACTGTGGCCGAAGTTTGAAGACCCGAAAGCCGGAATGAACCTGGCCTTTTGCGGCTCAATTAAAGATGAAATTTTAGATACGGCGACTCTTGCCATGGAATTGATAGGCGTACTTTCTAACCATTATCCGGAACTTCTCATGGAACGATATAAGTTGACTGCCATAGAAGAAACGCCGCTTGCTACCATGGAAGCCATTGCCGAAAAACGAGGATTTATTTTACCGGGTAAGCGTATCGATTACGAGCGGTGCGGAAGAACTGTTTTAGATGAATTCCGCAGTGGAAAGATTGGAAATATCACTTTGGAGAAGCAATCACGATGAAGAAGGCAGAGCGAGAAATATATCTGAAAAACAGACTGGAAGAAATGCTGGACTACGAGAGAACGCTGCGAAGTAAAGGCTTTTCTTTTATTGCCGGTGTAGATGAGGTAGGCAGAGGGCCTCTTGCAGGACCGGTGGTTGCTGCAGCGGTAGTCTTGCCGGAAGATTTTGATTTATTGGGTGTAGACGACTCTAAAAAGCTTTCAGAAAAAAAGAGAGAACAGCTTTATACGGAGATTTTGGACAGAGCCATATGCTATGGCATCGGAGAAAAGGATAATCAGGTTATTGATCAGATAAATATATTGGAAGCGACAAAGCTGGCGATGACAGAGGCTATCGGCAACGCAGAAGAGATGCTGCGCAGTCGGTTGGGTGCAGAAATTGATTTTGTTCTTTTTGACGCTATGGAGATTAAGGCAGTAGACAAGCCGCAAATGTCGCTGATAAAAGGTGATGCAAAGAGTGTTTCCATTGCTGCGGCATCAATTATCGCAAAAGTAACAAGGGATCGAAAGATGATCGCATATAACGAACAATATCCGGGATATGGTTTTGACAGCAATAAAGGTTACGGCACGAAAGCCCATTATGAGGGCCTTTCGGCTAAAGGGATGACGCCGATACATAGAAGCACTTTTTTAAAGAATTTTAAGAGATAGAAAGGATAGAGGAGAATCATGGAATTTAAAACTGATATTCAGATTGCCCAGGAAGTCGAAATGGCTAATATCAGGGAAATTGCAGAAGCTGCAGGCATTGACGAGAAGTATCTGGAACAATACGGCAATTATAAGGCTAAGGTAGATTACAATTTGCTGGAAGAAAAGAAGGATGTCCCGGATGGGAAACTGGTTTTGGTGACGGCGATTTCTCCAACACCTGCCGGTGAGGGAAAGACAACCACTTCCGTTGGCCTTGCAGATGCGTTGCATAAAATGGGCGTTAATGTGATGGCGGCGCTTAGAGAACCTTCCCTTGGACCGGTTTTTGGCATTAAAGGCGGTGCAGCAGGCGGCGGCTATGCTCAGGTTGTCCCAATGGAAGATATCAACCTGCATTTTACCGGTGACTTTCATGCAATCGGTGCGGCAAACAATCTGATTGCCGCAATGGTAGATAACCATATTCAACAGGGAAATGCGCTGAATATTGATCCGCGCAGAATCACCTGGAAGAGAGCCGTTGACATGAATGACAGACAGCTGCGCTATATTGTGAATGGTATGGGCGGCAAAGCCAACGGTGTACCGAGAGAGGACGGATTTGAGATAACCGTTGCCAGTGAAGTCATGGCAATCATGTGCCTGTCCAGAGATATTGATGATTTAAAAGCGAAGCTGGCAAGCATTATTGTGGGATATACTTACGACGGCAAGCCGGTTACTGTCGGTGATATCAAAGCACAGGGCGCGGCGGCAGCCCTTCTTAAAGATGCGCTCAAACCAAATCTTGTGCAGACCCTGGAAAAAACACCGGCTTTTGTACATTGCGGTCCTTTTGCCAATATTGCACATGGCTGTAATTCCATTATGGCGACAAAGATGGCGCTGAAGTTAGCCGATGTGGTAGTAACAGAGGCAGGATTTGCAGCTGATCTGGGCGCAGAGAAGTTTGTGGATATTAAGTGTCGTAAAGCCGGACTGACGCCTTCAGCCTGTGTAATTGTGGCTACGGTTAAGGCGCTGAAGTATCACGGCGGTGTAGCAAAAGAAGATTTAGCACAGGAAAATCTTGACGCCTTAGAAAAGGGACTTCCAAATCTGCTGCAGCATGTAGAAAACGTAACGCAGCATTTTGGTCTTCCTGCAGTTGTAGCGATTAACGAGTTCCCGACCGATACGGAGGCTGAAATTAAACTCGTAGAGAAAAAGTGTAAAGAACTCGGCGTAAACGTGGTATTGAGCCAGGTTTGGGGAAAAGGTGGAGAAGGTGGTCTTGCCCTTGCAGAAGAGGTTCTCCGACTCTGCGAAAAAGAAAATCACTTCCGCTTTGTTTATCCATTGGATGTTTCTATTAGAGAAAAGATTGAACTGATTGCGAAGAAAATCTATCGTGCAGACGGTGTGATCTTTGAAGGAAATGCGCAGAAGCAACTGAAAGAGTTGGAAACACTCGGTTTTGACCGTGTACCGGTCTGTATGGCAAAGACTCAGTTCAGCTTTTCTGATAATCCTGCACTTTTGGGTGCGCCGAGAGGGTTCCAGATTACAGTAACCGATTTGAAGATTGACGCAGGCGCAGGATTTATTGTAGCAAAAACCGGAAATATTATGACCATGCCGGGTCTTCCTAAGGAACCGGCTGCGGAGAGAATCGACGTAGACAACACCGGAAAGATTACCGGGTTATTCTAATATAAAGGTAACTGCATGACCAACCCCCAAAGCTTTCACGCCTTTTTTTGAAACGGCATGCTTTGGGGGTTTTCTTGGAAAAGAACAGGTCTGGAAAGGAGAAGAAAGATGATCAGAGCTTTTGAACCTTGGGATATCGACCGAGTTATGGAAATTTGGCTGGACGCCAATATAGAAACCCATAGTTTTGTCAGCGGAGATTACTGGAGGGAAAATTTTGATCCGGTTAAAGAAATGATTCCCAAAGCTGATGTTTATGTGTTTGAAAAAGATGAGGAGATTGTAGGTTTTATCGGCTTGATGGAAAACTATATCGCAGGAATTTTCGTTGACGGAGAATATCGCTCAAAGGGAATAGGAAAAGAACTTCTCAAGAAAGCAAAAGAGAGCAGAGATGTGTTGACTTTACAAGTATATCAAAAGAATCAGGGTGCACTGAGTTTTTACCAGAGAGAGGGGTTTATGATTGCTGAGACACAAGAGGATGGGGAAACCGGCGAGATAGACCTAACAATGAAGTGGTGCAGAACATGATAGATATAAAGAACTGGATGAAGGATTTTGTTGCTGTTTTAGATGAAGCTTTTGGGGATAGAATCATCTTTGCGGGACTTCAGGGAAGTTATGGCCGAGGTGAGGCAACAGAGGACAGCGATATAGATGTTGTGGTTATCTTCGATCAGCTTCATGCGGCAGATTTAGATATTTACGATCAGGCAGTATCCAAACTTCCCTATAGAGAACTTCTCTGTGGATTCGTTTCAGGACAAGATGAGTTGAAAAACTGGGAAATTGGAGATTTGTTTCAGTTTTGTGCAGATACTACAGCCTATCGAGGCGACCTGGAAAGCATTGTCCCACTCGGAGGAAAAGAAGCGGCACAAAGAGCGGCGCTGAGCGCGGGGTGTAATCTTTATCACGGTTGTGTGCATAACATTCTTCATGAGAAGAGCGACGATATTCTAAGAGATTTGTATAAAACAGCTGCCTTTGCAGTACGAGCAGTCCACTATTTGAAAACTGGCATATACATCAAAGAAAGCAGGTCACTGATCCGGCAGGTTATGCCGCAGGAGAGAGCGGTTTTAGATGGACTGGCAGAGTTGAAAGATACAAGACAAATAATCGGTGAAGACTTCGACAGGTTGTCAGAAAGACTGCTTTGTTGGGCGGCAGAGCTGATAAGAGAATATGGAGAAATGGAAAGGAAATGAGAAAGCAGAACGATAATGTCTGCTTTCTCTTTTTTTGCCTACAGAACTACTTTAACAAGGACTACGCTGTATTTAATAGGCATAGGCAATATGTTTAACTATAGATGAAATGAGAATTTAGAAGACCAGAAACTTAGCAATCAATGATACAACAATAACGCAGATAAATGTTCGCTCAATAAATATTAGAAACAAATCTAAGAACTTTACGGGAACATTAGAGCCGAGAATCAATGCACCCACCTGTGACATATAGATGAGTTGGCTAATTGAAACTGAGCCGACTACAAATTTTGTCATATCGTTTGTAATACTTGATGCTGCGATGACTGATGGCACAAAGTTATCGCCAAATCCGCAAAGAAGACAGGCAGACGCAGCATGTGCTTCAGGAAGTCCCAAAAGATTCAATAGAGGAAGGAATGGATATCCCAGCCAACTGAATAAGGGCGTGTATTCGTTTACTGCAAGAGTAAGTGTTCCTACGAAGAGTACAATAGGCATGGTGTTTATTCCACAGGATATCAGTACATTCAATCCATTTTTTAAAAAAGCAGTTAACGAGTAATTTGCATGATCGGCACGGTTTATAGCCAATTTCATTGCATATTGGAGTGTGTTTGTACCATCGGTGTTCAACTCTTCAACTGCGACACCTTCGAGTGTATACTCGTCTTTTTTAAGAGAGAGAGGTGGGATTCTCGGCATAATCACAGCACATATCAATCCAGCTACGAGAGTGGTATAGAAAAACGGAAAGAACATATTTTCCAGTCCGAGCTGATTTAATATTACTAACGTAAAAGAAATGCTTACAGCTGAGAATGTTGTGGTGATAACACTTGCTTCTCGTGCACTATAATATCCTTTGTCGTATTGGTCACTGGTAATCAGAACTGCGACAACAGCATCTCCTAACCAAGATGTGATGCAGTCAATTGATGAACGACCCGGAAGTGTGAAGACTTTCCGAAATACTTTTGCAGCGAAAGCTCCCATAAACTCCATAAATCCGTAGTCTAAAAGAAGTGTCATCAACATGCCAGCAAAAAATATAGTTGTGATGAAGCTTTTCAAAAATTCGCTGACAACAAATGGTCCGGTATTTTCGTTAATGATAAAAAACAGACCGGAGTCAAAAGCAATCATTATAACCATAATGGCAGAGCATATTCTGATTGCACCCCAAATTGGTCTAATGTCAAATAGCTTTCTGCAAAAGGAAGATTCTGTCATCTTTTTTGGCTTAATAGTTTTAAAGATGATATATCCTAATGCGGATAATGAGATAACGATGTACACGATTATCGGCATGATGTTTGCCAATAATGCGGTAAGTTTTGAAGTTATAATTGCAATGCTGATATTATATGAGCCATTGTATGGGACTGGCATCATGAATAAAAAAACACCAATTGCAGATGGAACCAAGAACTTCAATACCTGCTTAGTTGAAAACCTTTTCTGAGTGTCCATATCGACTTCTCCTCCTATTTTTTTATTTCCATCATTTTTAGCTTAATGCGTTCGATGGATTTTGTAAATTGTAATATGCAAAATAAATGCCAAAATCATTTTTTGTGTTGGCATAGTCTTTGCTTCTGTCTATTTTAAAATTATTTTACGGAGGTAAATGAAAATGAGCAGAGTAACTGTTTTTGGTGGGGGAAATGGTGGAATGACCATGGCATATCACCTGTCGAGGAATGGACATGAAGTATGCGTGTATGACTTTCCTGATTATCCTATACAAATTGAAGGTATGACAGAAAAAGGGGGAATCAGAGCTTTGCGCGAACATGATGGAAATCAGATGCTCCTTGATGGATTTGAAGGGAATATTAAAGGAACATTTGATATGGATGAAGCAATGGAATTTTCCGATATTTACATTATCATTTGTCCATCTTTTGCACAGGAACGATTTTTTTCGGCAATGATTCCTAATTTGAGAATGGATGCAATCGTCATTACCTTACCGGGGAATTATGCAAGCTTGGTTTTCAGCAGGATGTTGAAGGAAGCGGGAAAAGAAGACTTGCACATTCATTTTGCCGATGGAACAACTATTCCTTGGGCATGCCGACTTGCTGCACCAGCAGAGATATGCATTATGGGATTAAAAACAAGCATACCGTTGAGCATTTATCCCAAGGATCATAGCGGAGAAGTCCTTAAACGCATTGGAATGGTTATGCCAATACCTGTTGAACTCTTGGATAATCCATTAGTTGCAGGTCTTGAAAACATAAATATTGGAGGACATCCGCTTTATGCCACAGTGAATATGGGACTATTGGAGAATTTTCCTGGGAAATTTAATTATTATAAAGATTGTTGCAGTCCGGCAACTGGCAGAGCGTCTGAGCGTTTAGATAAAGAAAAAATCTCCGTAGGAGAAGGATTTGGTTTTACTGTCAGATCGGATATTGAGTTGGTAAACCGTTTATATGGAATGAATGAAAGAAATTCTTATGAATTTAATATACATTCGTCCGTTCATGGGAAAATCAATAATTCTCCTAAAGATTCGAAAGACCGTTATATTACAGAAGATATCCCGTATACAATGGTTCCCATCCATGAATTTGCAGATTTTTTGAATATAGAAGTGCCAATTGCAGATTCTTGCATTCATCTTGCATCTGCCTACAATGATGAAGATTATTTTAAAACAGGAAGGACATTAATGAAAATGGGACTAAATGGATTGTGTAGAGAAGAATTAATCCGTGTTGTGTCAAAATGACAATAAATTCACACTGATTCTCAATTTGACACAAAATGATAAATGATTAGAAAGGAAACCAACAATGAATAGCAAAAAAATTATTACCGTATTAGGTGGAGGGGCTATTGCAAAAGCTATCGCTGGTGATTGTGCTCTGGCGGGAAATTGTGTTCGGATTTGTGATTTAATGCCGTTTGCTGAAAAATCACTTTTTCATATTGCAGAAAACGGCATTAAGATCTATGGTCCACAGATGAACTTGCAGGGATTTGAAAGAAGTGGAACTGGAATGCCCGATATGGTTACGACAGATGTGGCAGAGGCGATGAATGGTGCAGATATTATTATTGTCGCTACATCAGTCGCAGGACATGATCCGTTTTTTGATCGCTTAATCCCTCATTTAGAAGATGGCATGGTTATACATATTATACCTGATAATTTCGGAGCATTGATATTGAGGAAAAAGATGAGAGAGGTAAACTGTAAAAGGAATGTTATCATTGGTGGGTGGGCAGGACCTCCGTTTGATTCAAGGGTTGATACGCTTGGTGGAATTGTAATGCCTAACGTAAAACTAGGTTATCGTGCCATGTTAGCAAGAGGTGCGGCATTGCCATT
Source organism: Emergencia sp. (assembly GCA_036305845.1). Taxonomy (GTDB): domain Bacteria; phylum Bacillota; class Clostridia; order Peptostreptococcales; family Anaerovoracaceae; genus Senimuribacter. The sequence continues at coordinate 143,762 of JAXKAR010000040.1, read as the reverse complement.
TTCCGACCAAAAGGAATTTATAGAAAGCACGAAATATATTGCTGCTTTTGATTCTATACTTGCCGGTGAGGGTATTCAGGAAACAGATACGATACTGGATGTGTGTCTCAGTAATGTGAATCCGTTGATTCATACGGTAGGTCTTTTATTAGGGGCATCTGTTCTCGAAAACTTTACAACAATGCTTGGACAAAAGATAGAAGATTTTTCAATCTACTCCCACGCTTTCTGTCCGACGATTTCGAAGGTTCAATATGCATTTTACTGTGAACAGCTAAGCATAGCGCAGGCTATGGGTGTTAATATGGCACAATATGAAGAACGCCAGTTTTTTTCGCGAGAAAGTCTGGTCAGCACCAAGTATATGGGTCCTGATTTCACGATTCCGTTCGACAGGGTAAACCCTATAGGCTGGGGCACAGGACCGACATCTGTGAATAGCCGGTATTTAACAGAGGATATACCGGTGGGTACAAAGGTTTTCCATTTACTTGGGAAACGATATGGTGTAAGTACTCCCGTTATGGATGCCATGATTACCCTTGCATCCATAGTGCTCGGTATAGACTACAATAAAGAAGGTTTCAGTCTGGAAACAGTAGATATAGAAGGCTTGTCCAAAGATGAGCTGCTTAATTATGTACGAACCGGAAGCAGATAAGAAAGAGCTTGTATGTGTGAATTGATATTGATATAATAAATGGGGTACAGTAGATTAGAAAATCAACTGTGCCCTGTTTTATCATAGGCGCTTGCTAAGCGAGGTGAAAATATGGATTTGACTGATATTAAAGAATATGTCCAGAAGACGGCAAGAATAATCAGTTCCGTTTCAGATGTACAGGTTCTGGTTTGTAATGCGAAAAAGCTTATTCTGTATGATACTGAGGCAGAGGCATCGGAAAATTGCGAGTTGCAGTCTTTGACAAAAAACTCAGTAATGGCAAAGTCTATATCAGAACGTAAAGTCATTATGACAGAGGATTGCAAGAGAAATCTGGAGGGCTGCAGGAATTGTGTGAAGCGAGAGAGTTGCCAAATCAATTCGATAATGTCCATACCTATTATGGACGGCAATAATATTTATGGTGCAATTGGCGTATATGCGGAAAATGTATCTGAGGTAGAACGACTCAGTTTGCATAATAAAGACTTTTTTGAATTCTTAAATCGATTGGTAGAACTCCTCGTCATGAAGCTTCATGAGGAAGAAAAAAACAGAGAGTTGAAAGAAACTGTAAAGAAGTTAAAGAATAATAGTTGTAATATGCCGTTTGAGGATATTATCGGCAGCAGTGCGCCGCTACAGGAGTTGAAAGAAGAAGCTAAAAAATTTGCTAAAGGAAATTCTAATATTTTAATTCAGGGGGAAAGCGGTACAGGAAAGGAAATTCTGGCAATGGCCATTCACACGGCCAGCGGATTTAGTCAGGGACCTTTTGTTGCAATCAATTGTGGCGCTATTCCGGAAAATTTGATTGAGAGTGAGCTTTTTGGATATGAGGATGGAGCGTTTACAGGTGCACATCGAGGCGGAAAAATTGGAAAATTTGAATTAGCTAACGGAGGTACATTGTTTTTAGATGAGATTGGAGATTTTCCGGTGCATCTGCAAGTTAAACTTTTAAGATCTATTCAGGAAAGAAAAATCCAAAGAATCGGTGGAACGAAAGACATCCCTATTGATGTCAGAATCATTTCCGCAACAAATAAGAACCTGGAAGAGGCAATCGTTAATGGCGAGTTTCGGGAAGATTTATATTACCGCCTGAATGTCATCCCGCTCATTATTCCTTCTCTCATAGAGAGAAGAGATGACATCGGTGAATTGGCAGAATATTTTCTACGCATATACAATCAAGCTTTGCACAAGGATATCTTTGGGTTTGATTCTAAAAGTATGACCACGTTATATGCTTATCCATGGCCGGGAAATATAAGAGAGTTACAAAATGCAGTTGAATATGCGGTAAATTGTGCAGGGGAGGCCTATATTAAAAAGGACAATCTACCAAAACGAATTTCGCAGTATGTCCCGGAGAAAGAGGAAGGACTGGTGTTGAAACCACTGTATCAGGTGGAGAAGGATTATATCTCTGCAGCTTTACAACGGTTTGGTACAACAAGAAGCGGGAAAGAAAAAGCAGCAGTGGTTTTGGGATTAAGTTTGTCCACTATGTATAGAAAAATTAAAGAACTCAATATAGAAATATAGAAATTGAAAGATTAAGAAAGGAAATGAGAATGAATTTTGCAAATAGGTCATGTATGGAATTTACAAAAGTTTTAGCAAGCAAGGAACCTGTTCCCGGCGGCGGAGGCGCCTCTGCACTGGTTGGCGCACTGGGTACAGCCTTAGGAAATATGGTCGGTGCGCTTACCGTAGGAAAAAAGAAGTATGCTGATGTGGAGCAAGATATCATAGGCCTTATGGAACGGGCAGAGCGGCTTCAGGCAGAGCTGATGGAACTGATAGAAAAGGATGCAGAGGTTTTTGCGCCACTCGCTAAGGCATACAGCTTGCCTAAAGAAACGCCAGAAGAGGCTACAGAAAAAGAGCGGGTGATGGAAGAGGCATTGAAGGATGCCAGTTATGCGCCGCTTGAAATCATGGAAAAATGTTGCGAGGCAATAGAACTTCATGTTGAATTTGCCCAAAAGGGCAGCAGGCTTGCCATCAGTGATGCAGGCGTAGGTGTAATCTTTTGTAAATCAGCGCTTCAGGGCGCAAGCCTCAATGTTTTCATTAACACAAAATCCATGAAGGATAGAGCTCTCGCTGCAGAAATCGAAGAAAAGGCCGACAGAATGTTGATGGAATATACGGTTAAAGCTGATGAAGTTTTTGCAAACGTATATAGTCAGCTCAGACAATAGAATGAGATAAGTTTAGCGTAAGTGAAGAGAAAGGATAGCGATGACAACATTATTAAAAGGAAAACCGGTTGCAGATGCAATCGATGCAAATATATTAGAGAGAACACCGGCGCTTTATGAGAAAGGTATTGTACCTACTCTGGCCATCGTTAGAGTAGGAGAGAACCCAAGCGATATTGCTTATGAGAACGGCGCGGTAAAACGGGCACAGAAGCTGGGACTGCAGACGGAAAAATATATTTGTGACGAGAATATTGAAGAAGGAGATCTTCTTTCAGTAATCGCGTCAATTAACAAAAATGAACAGATTCATGGTGTTTTGCTCCTTCAGCCACTGCCGAAACATATTAACAGCGAGAATGTTCGCAACGCTATTGCAGCGGAGAAAGATCTTGACTGTATTTCTGATGATGGGTTGGGACGTTTTTTTACCAAAGAGAGTGGATTTGCACCTTGTACAGCGGAAAGCTGTATCGAGATTTTGCGGCATTACGGCATTGATATGAAGGGAAAGCGAGCTGTAGTAATCGGTCGAAGCATGGTAATCGGAAAACCGGTTGCGTTGATGCTGATGAAGGAAAATGCCACGGTGACGGTCTGCCACACGAAAACGACACAAGATGATTTGCTGGATGTATGTAAGAAAGCTGATATTGTTGTTGCGGCGGCGGGGCACGAAGGAACATTTACTCAGGATATGACCGCAGAAAATCAGGTGATTTTAGACGTAGGTATTAACTTCAACAAAAAGGGAAAAATGGTCGGCGACGTGGATTTTGACCATGTTTGCGATATGGTTCAGGCTGTTACGCCTGTTCCCGGCGGCGTCGGCAGTGTAACCACCAGTCTTTTGATGCGTCATCTGGTGGACGCGGCAGAGAAAACGGTATAAGTTAAGAAGCAGCGGCGGAAAATCAAAGGGTAATCAAAGAACCGACTTCTCGTAGGTGCGAAAGCGCCTATGGAAGTCGGTTTTTACGTAATCTCTTCGGATTTATGCAGTTAACATCATGGATAGGGAGTTATCTGCAAAGAATGTATTGGCATTGTACAGAAACAGTACATCTGTAACATCTTCGGCTTTAATGATGTCCTCGATATTTTCATAGAAATATCTGGGATCTACGACAACAATTTCCCTGTAGTTTTGTGCCAGGAACGGAATCATGCTGTTGGCGTAGGAGTCCTTGATTAAAAGCAGTCGTCTGTTATCGGCAGTAGGGGTTTTGATGGTGTAGATCGGATGATTGCTGCCGCCAAAAACGGTATAGGTATCTTTTTCGTCCAGATTATCCAGGTGATAGAAATTGGTAGTTTTTTCTTTCGTATCTGCATAGTAAATAACTGAGTTGTGATAATCTTTATCATTATTAGGCAGATATATGGAAAGTGGATCATTCTCTCCATTGACAAAGCCGCTTTTGGAGGCCAAAGTGCCGCGAAAATCATTTTTTACGACATAACGCTTGTAGGAGACTTGATCAGTTAGTTTCATTTTCTTTACGGCATCCTTATAAGCGATAAATGCGCCGTCTGTCGTCCAGTGATGATCTGTTTTGTAGTATAGCTGTACATTGTCCTGCGCAGCATAGGCAGATAGCGTTTTGCGGATATCTATAGGGGTAATGCCTGCATCTTTAACATTATCCAGGAAAGCATCCATTGCCTGATTCTGATCATTCATGTTCACTGATGGGGACAGCTTGTCTTTGAGAATATTTGCTGCGTTTGGCGCTAGCATAAAGTACATATCCAGGTCTTTGTACGTGCGCTTGAATTGCTCTAGGCTGTCAGAGGTCCGTTCCATCCAGTGGTTCGTAGGAACTTGAAGTGCTTCCATCAGATAATGATCTTTTGCTCGATAAACCCCATTTGATTCCAGCTTGCCACAGGTAACATCCAAAGAAGTTTTGACTTTAATCAGTTGGTTGCGGAGAAGAAACTGATCGCTTGCATAGGTGTCCAGTTTTTTCTCATAACGTCCTTCAAGATAGGAAGAAAGAGAGAAAGACGGAAACTTTTGCAAAACCCGGTTTTCTTCCGCTGAAAAGCTTTTGTCTGAAGCCAAGAGATTGATTAGAAAGATCAGCGCCAGCACCATGACAAAAAAGATGCCCAGAGCTGAATTGGTGTTTATTTTTTTCATCCTTATTAAATACTCCTTTTGAAACAGAATAAACCTAAAACCTGAAGTACAGGAAAGGATTATAACTGCCGAAAATCAGATAAGCGGTAGAAAAGAGCAATAAGCTCATCAGCAAGGCGATGCCGATTACTCCGCTTTTTTTGTTGAGTTTTTCGAATTGCTTTATTGGTTCAGGGGTTGCTGCAACAGCGCCGATAATCAGGAAAACCAAATTGGTTCTGAGCAGATAAAGGGTATGGCTGTTGGCAATGGGTACGCCGCCGGCAAAGAAAAGTACTTTTAGGTATGCTAAAGCGGCGGTTAAACTTTCACAGCTGAAAAATACCCAGCCGACGATGACAATCAGCATCGTATAAATATGCCTGATTGAGGCAGGCGCTTTTTCCAGGTATTTTCCCAGGAAATACTTTTCTGCAATGAGCAGAATACCGTAGTAAAGTCCCCAGGCGACGAAGTTCCAACTGGCACCGTGCCATAGACCTGTAAGGGACCAGACAATCAGCAGATTGATAATATGCCGATGTACTGTCACTCGATTTCCGCCAAGGGGAATGTAAACGTATTCTCTGAACCAGGTGGACAGGGAAATATGCCATCTTCTCCAAAACTCTGTTACGGTCTTGGACAGATACGGATAGTTAAAGTTTTCCATAAAGGTAAATCCGAACATTTTCCCAAGGCCGATAGCCATATCCGAATATCCGCTGAAGTCAAAGTAAATCTGCAGGGTATAGGCAATGATGCCAATCCAATAGGTGAGCACTGCTGTCTGATCATCACCCATGGACAGAACTGCAGTATGAATTGCGCCGAAGTTGTTGGCCAGAATAACCTTTTTCCCCAGACCAATAATGAATCTGCCCGTACCTTCTCCGAACTTTTCCAGGGAAATAACCCGTTCATCCAGCTGCCGGTCGATATCCTTGTACTTGACGATAGGACCTGCAATTAACTGTGGAAACAGGGACAGATAAAGGGCAAACTTAATCAGGCTGGTTTGTACTTTTACATTTCCGCGATATACATCGAAGATATAAGACAGCGCCTGGAACGTATAAAAGGAGATGCCTACAGGCAGCGCCAAAGGCGCATAGCTGAATTCTGTGTTAAAAATACTGTTTACCGTCTCCATGAAAAATCCGTAATATTTGAAGAAACCGAGAATAAAGAGATTAATCAGAACAGTAAACCATAAAGTGCCTTTTCCTGTCTGCGCTTTCATCTGCGCTTTTTTGATATCAATGGCCATGAAGTAGTTGAATACAGCGCTGAATATCATCAGGAAAACGTAGACAGGTTCTCCCCAACTGTAAAACAATATACTGGATAAGAGTAATACCGGGTTTTTTGCTTTTTTCGGCGCAATAGTGAACAACAGAAGCACAATAGGCAAAAAATAAAAGAGGAAAATAATACTGCTAAATAACACGTTTAAATACCTCCTCATAGTGATCGGCATCTTCGCCGGTACAATAGAATAAGTAATTGCCCTTGGTTGAAACAATTGCGTTTTTTAACATTGCCGCTTGTGCAGGACCATAGCTGTCGTAGGTTTTGATTTGCGACTCGATGCGTTCATCCACTGCATCCTTTACGGCCGCAAGGTCTTCTCTATCTTTTACTTTTACGATAAGAAGTTCTTCTACGCTGAGGGCCTCCTTGTTTTTATAATACAGGTGTTCGTCGTATTGCTCATAGTCCAAATGAAAAAACTGCATCAGGTTACGGTTACTGCATTTTTCCATTGTGGTAATATCGGTCTTTGTTTTCAGGCAATCTTCAATTTCTGCCATAGGTATATTCTTTGCGTTCTCATCTGCATAGACGATAGTCAAAAATGCAGCGAGAACAACAACAAAAATGGTTTTTTTTATCATTATAGTCCTGCTTTCAAAATCATGTTATTCATCCAGTATGGATAGTAATCGCTGGTTACGTGGATTCCATCGCCGGCATAGTATTCGGGATTCTCCTCAATCAAATAGGTGTTGTCAATATAAGTCAGATTGAGACGTTTGCACATTTCTTTCAGTGCATTATTGAACTTTTTATAATTTCCGTAAATAGGGTTTTCCGCTATGGTCTGTTTTGCCGGTGGCGTGATACCGTTGATGAGAATCTTTGTATCTGGTGAAGCGGCTTGAAATGCTTTAATCAGTTCAGTGTATTTTTCGATAAAGGCGCTGCTGCTGCCGTTGTAATTTCCCATATCATTCATGCCGAAGGACATAAAGGCATAGGACGGATAGACCTTGGCTGAAGCGGTGAATAGATCATCTCCGTTGATGATAGAAGCGCCAATCTGACAAAACACCTGCTGATTTCCCAGATAACCGTAATCAACAAGCCCTTCGGTAATGGAATCGCCTAAGATAACACTGGTGGAAAAAATCTTGCGATATTGATCATTTGACAGAACTTTGTTGACATCAAAAGTTCCTTTTGCCTCGGAAACCTCTAACTGACGAATCTCATCCTCTATAGAAGTAACCTTGGAATAGTCAAACGTAGCAATGGTGGCAATATTATTCTTAATCCTATGGTTATCATAATCAAAAGAAGCGTTTTCTCTTAGCAGATTCCATAAAAATATGCTTGCAAAGATAAACAAAACAATAATAAATATCAGATACTTCTTATCCCTGATGATATACTTTTTCCTTTTGGTTCTTGTAGTCATAAATACCCCTCGACTATTTTCTGCATTTTTTTCAGTATCTATCATATCAAAAAAAAGGAAGAATAAAAAGCAGTTCAAATCTTAATAATTCTTAATTCATAATAGCTAATAGAGATAGGGAAAGATAAATAAAACCGGATACAATCCTCTAATAGGAATGCATCCGGTGTGAAAAGTTCATATTTACATGAAGGCCTAGATAAAAGAGACAATCAGGTCACCGGCTTCTACGGTACCTACAGACTCTTTTCCGGCACAGATATCAGGGGTTCTGTAGCCTTTTGCCAGGAAAGCTTTTACTGCACGTTCTATGGCATCGGCCTCTTCGGTCAGTGCGAAGGTGTATCGCAGCATCATGGCAGCTGACAGAATTGTGGCAATTGGATTTGCCAGATTCTGCCCTGCAATATCAGGAGCAGATCCGTGAACCGGCTCATACATACCGAAATTGCCTTCTGCAAGGCTGGCTGACGGCAGCATGCCGATGGAACCGGTAATCTGACTGGCTTCATCGGACAGGATGTCACCAAAGATGTTACTGGTAACCAAAACGTCAAATTGTCTTGGATTTCGGACAAGCTGCATTGCGGCATTATCCACGTAGAAATTCTCCAGTTCTACTTCCGGATAGTCTTTTGCTACGTCTGCTACGACTCTCCGCCAGAGGCGGGAGCTTTCTAAAACATTGGCTTTATCCACACTGGTTACTTTGCGATTTCTCTTCATTGCCATATCGAAGGCAACTTTTGCAATTCTTCTGACCTCTTCTTCGGCGTATTGCTCCACATCATATGCAGCAGGACCTAAAGGTGTATTTTCTTTAATTCCTTTTTCTCCAAAGTAGATACCTCCGGTCAGTTCTCTGACAACGGCAATATCCAGTCCGCCGGCTAAGATTTCCGGTTTTAATGGGGAGGCGTCTGCCAGCTCATCGAAGACCATGGCAGGTCTCAGGTTGGCGAATAATCCCAGAGCTTTTCGAAGACCCAGCAGGGCTCTTTCCGGTCTTTCATCACCGGGCAGATTATCCCATTTAGGTCCGCCTACAGCGCCTAATAAAACCGCATCGCTTTTTTTACAAATGTCTACAGTTTCGCCCGGCAGACATTCTCCTACTGCATCAATAGCGCTTCCTCCGGCAAGAACTGTCTGATAGACGAAAGTATGTCCGTATTTTTCACCTACTTTGTCCAGAACCTTAATGGCTTCTGCGACAACCTCAGGGCCGATTCCATCGCCTTCCACTACTGCAATATTATAATTCATTGCTTAACTCTCCTTACTTTTCTTCTTTTGCGTTTACATAGTTGACGAGACCGTTTGTCTCAATCATTTTCTGCAGAAATTCCGGAAAAGGCTGTGCCTGATACTGGGTGTTCTTGGTTTGATTATAGATGACTCCTGTTTCGTAATTTACTTCTACCTGGTCACCTTCGGCAATATCTGCAGCAGCTTCTTCACATTCCAGAATAGGGAACCCGATATTGATGGAGTTTCTGTAAAAAATTCTGGCAAAGGATTTGGCAATGACGCAACTTACTCCGGCAGTTTTCAGCGCAAGGGGAGCATGTTCTCTGGAAGAACCGCAACCGAAGTTACTGCCGGCGACCATGATGTCCCCGGGCGCAAGCCGTTCTGTGAAGGTTGGATCGATATCTACCATAGCGTGGCTTGCCAGCTCTTTTGCATCAAATGAGTTGAGATATCTTGCAGGGATAATCACGTCTGTATCTACGTTATCCCCGTATTTTAACACTTTTCCCTGTGCGTTCATTATTCGTTACCTCCCATTTTTTCTGGATTTGCAATATAGCCTGCAACAGCGCTGGCAGCGGCTACCTCTGGAGAAGCCAGATAGATCTTGGAGTCTACGTCACCCATACGACCTACGAAATTTCTGTTGGAGGTAGATACGCATTTTTCTCCCTTGCACATTACACCCATGTGGCCGCCCATGCAGGCGCCGCAGCTTGGTGTGTTGAAAGCACAGCCGGATTCTACGAAAATCTGCGCCAGACCTTCTTCCATGCACTGCAGGAAGATTTTCTGTGTTGCAGGGATAACCATAACGCGGACTTCAGGATGTACAGTCTTTCCTTTGAGAAGGGCCGCGGCTTTTCTCATATCGCTCATACGCCCATTGGTGCAAGAGCCGATGACAACCTGATCGATATAGATTTTTTCTTCGTTTTCGATTTCGTCAATCGTATGGGCATTACCCGGAAGATGGGGGAAGGCAACGGTTGGTCTTACCTGAGCCAAATCAATTTCGATGACTTCCTCATATTCGGCGTCTTCGTCTGCAGAAAAACGCTGGTAGGTTTTACCCGGCGCATGTTCTTCCATATAAGTGATGGTTTGCTCATCGACCGGGAAGATGCCGTTTTTTGCACCGGCTTCTATGGCCATGTTACAGATGGTAAAACGGTCATCCATAGATAGGTTGGCTACGCCGTCTCCGGTGAATTCCATAGACTTGTATAAAGCGCCGTCAACACCGATTTGACCGATAATGTGCAGGATAATATCCTTACCGCTGACAAAAGCAGACGGTTTGTTTTTTAAGATGAATTTTATGGCGGCAGGTACCTTAAACCATGCCTGACCTGTTGCCATGCCGGCGGCAATATCCGTAGTTCCCACGCCGGTACCGAAAGCGCCTAATGCGCCATAGGTGCAGGTATGTGAGTCTGCGCCGATAATGCACTGTCCGGCAACAACGATGCCCCTTTCCGGAAGGATACCGTGTTCAACACCGCATTTTCCCTGAACCATATGGTGAGTCAATCCCTGTTCCCTTGAGAAATCCTGAATATCTCTGGCGTTCTGTGCGGATTTGATGTCCTTGTTGGGCGTAAAATGATCCGGAACCAGAACGACTTTATCTTTATCGAAGACTTTGTCTGCCATTTGACGAAAAATCGGAAGCGCCATAGGCCCTGTAATATCGTTAGCCATGACTACATCCAAACTGCATTCAATCAGCTGTCCGGCGGAAACGTGATCAAGACCCGCATGCGCAGCCAAAATCTTCTGTGTCATTGTCATTCCCATAATTTAACTTCCTCCTGATAGTTATTTTACAAAGTGTACTTCTTTATTCATTCTGTTCAGCGCGCTGACGAGGGCGTTGACCGATGCCAAAATAATGTCGGCATGGGTACCTACACCCCAGTAGAAGTTATCATCCTTGTCGGCAATGCAGACGTAAGCTGCAGCCTTGGAATTTGAGTCTGCGCTGATGGCGTGTTCGGAATAGGTGATAAATTGGTAATCGAAGTGGTATTTGGTCTTTTTCAGCGCATTGCTGACTGCGTCCAGACGACCGTTACCTTCGGCTTCCAGATTGTAAATCTCTCCATCGATTAAAAGTCTCATCTTGACGCCAACGCTTTCGTTGTCATCCTTGGTAGAGGAGAAGTGGTTGAACGTTGCGTCGGTAATATCGATTGGATTGAAGTAGTTGATGTATTCCTTGGCAAAGGTTTCAAAGATTTCGGCAGAGGACAGCTCTTCGTGACGTTTGTCGGAAATATCCTTCATCATATAGCCGATTTCAGCACGCATAGCCTTTGGAATCGTATAGCCATAGTCTCTTTCGATCAGGTATGCGATACCGCCCTTACCGGACTGACTGTTGATTCTGATGACATCGCCTTCGTATTCTCTGCCTACATCGTGAGGGTCAAGCGGCAGGTAAGGGACAGTCCATCTGGAAGGATCTTTTTCTTTTCTCCACTTCATGCCCTTGGCGATAGCATCCTGGTGAGAACCGGAGAAAGCGGCAAAGACCAGATCTCCTGCGTAAGGCTGTCTCGGATTTACGGTCATACCGGTATATTTTTCGTAAACCTCAACGGCCTTCGGCATATTGGTGAAGTCCAGCTCAGGATCCACGCCGTGGGTGAACATATTCATCGCTAAAGTGACGATATCCACATTGCCGGTACGCTCGCCGTTTCCAAAGAGGGTGCCTTCAATTCTGTCGCCGCCGGCGAGAAGTCCAAGTTCTGCATCGGCAACGCCGGTACCTCTGTCATTATGCGGATGAAGGGAGATAATCAAGTTCTCTCTGTTGTGAAGGGCCTTGCACATATATTCTACTTGGTTGGCAAAGATATGAGGCAGTGACATTTCTACCGTTGCAGGCAAGTTGATAATCACCTTGTTGTCTGCCGTTGGCTGCCAGATATCAATGACTGCATTACAGATTTCTGCGGCAAATTCCATCTCTGTTCCGGTGAAGCTTTCCGGGGAGTATTCGAACTGGAACTGGGTTTCCGGGAATTTCGCAGCATATTCGTTCATTAAAATTGCGCCGTCCTTAGCAATCTGGATAATTTCTTCCTTGGATGCACGGAAAACCTGCTCTCTCTGGGCGAAAGAAGTGGAGTTGTATAGATGAACCACAGCTTTTTTGACGCCTTTTAAGGCCTCAAAGGTCTTATCAATGATGTGACGTCTTGACTGAGTCAGCACCTGAACCGTAACGTCTTCCGGAATCAAATCCTCTTCAATTAACTTTCTTAAAAACTCATACTCGGTTTCGGAAGCGGCCGGAAAGCCTACTTCGATTTCTTTAAATCCGATTTCTGTAAGATATTTGAAAAATTCCAGCTTTTCCTCAAGGCTCATGGGAACAATCAATGCCTGATTGCCGTCCCGCAGGTCCACGCTGCACCATCTTGGTGCTTTCTCAATGTGATCCTTCTTAGGCCATTCCATTTGACAGACGTCCATAGGTGGAGCAAAATAGCCTGCCTTGTACTTTTCAAAATTCTTCATGTAAGATACCTCCAAAAATATATTCCTAAATTATGCCTGTGCGGTTTTGGACAAAAAAATAGTCTCTTCTGCTGACTTCTGTCCAAAATCGCAAAAGAGACGAAAACAATCCTTACATATTATATATGTATAAGCGCTTGCTTCCGCGGTACCACTCTTCTTGACATATAGTATGCCCACTCGTTTTTCTCTGCTCGGGGGTGAGACACCGTAAGGGGACTGCGACTTTACACCGGCCAGCCGCTCTCTGTAAGACCCGGATTTACGATTTATTCCCGTCTTGGCAGAAATTTTTTGCTATGCTAATAATATATAGGAAATTAACCAAAATGTCAACACGAAAATTGTGTGGCATACAAATATTTGTCATTTTTTTTTGTGATTCAAAAACAAAAAGTATTGACATTTTTTTGGTGTAGACTATAATGAGTATGTGAGAATTATCCTGGATTTGGGATAAGCTCATTTTATTCTAACGATAAGGAGAGAAAGTATGAAATTGACAGGATCACAAGTAGTGGCAGAAGTGCTTCTTGATCACGGTGTCGATACCGTTTTTGGATATCCTGGCGGAACCGCTTTGAATATCTTCGATGAATTATATAAGTATAGCGACAGGATCAAGCATGTCCTAACTGCTCACGAACAGGGTGCTGCCCATGCTGCGGACGGTTATGCGCGGGCGACCGGCAAGACCGGCGTTGTTTTTTCTACCAGTGGGCCGGGTGCAACTAATCTGGTTACAGGTATTGCTACAGCATTTATGGACAGTATTCCCGTGGTTGCCATTACGGCAAACGTTCCCGATTCCCTGATTGGTCGAGATGCATTCCAGGAAATTTGTATTACAGGGGTCACATTACCTATTACGAAGCATAATTTCTTCGTTAATAGAATTGAAGATCTTGAGCCGGCTCTTAGAGAAGCGTTTAAGATTGCAAACAGCGGGAGAAAGGGACCTGTCCTCGTGGATATTACCAAGGATGTAACGGCTGCGAGCATTGAATATACAAATAAACCGCCGATGGAACTGAAGAATCTTCCGGAAATCAATAAGGAAGATATTGCGGGGATTGTCAAGATGATCAACGCCGCAGAGAAACCGGTAGCCTATGTAGGCGGCGGTGTAGTTGCTTCCGACGCATCCAAAGAGCTGGTTGAGCTTTTAGAAAAAGCAGACATTCCTGCAGCGTACACGTTGATGGCCGCCGGGGTAATCGGCTATGACAATGAGCTTAACCTGGGGCTTGTCGGCATGCACGGAAGTGTAGCAGCGAACAGAGCAATGGATCAGGCGGATTTGATTATTGCGTTGGGCGCCAGATTTTCTGACAGAGTGGCATTAAGCCCTGATAAGTTTGGCAGACGTGCAAAGATTATCCATGTGGATATTGACAGAAGTGAAATCAATAAGAACGTAATGACAGACAAGAGCTGTATCGGCGATGTCAAAGGTTTCTTACAGCAGGCGCTTCCGCTTGTAGAATATAAGAAACATCCGGAATGGCATGAGCGAGTTGTAGGCTGGAGAAGTAAGGAACGAGTAGTTAAAACAACTGAATGCAAGCTGCATCCTCATGATATTATCACTAAGACTTGTGATATGACGGATGAGAACACGATTTACGTTACGGATGTAGGCCAGCATCAGATGTGGGCCGCACAATTTGTTAAACACAACAAAGCCAAGAAGTTTATCACCAGTGGTGGTCTTGGTACTATGGGCTTCGGCTATGGAGCAGCTATCGGCGCACAGCTTGGATGCCCAAATGACAGAGTTATTCACATTACCGGCGACGGTTCTTTCCATATGAACCTGAACGAGGCTTGTACAGCAATCAGCCAGAATCTGCCGATTATCACCATCATCATGAATAACAAGGTTTTGGGCATGGTTTACCAGTGGCAGACAATTTTCTATGAAAAGAGATACTCCAACACTACGCCGGAAAGAAAGACAGACTTTGTCAAGCTGGCCCAGGCTTTTGGTGCGGAGGGCTATCGCGCCGAGACGCCTGAGGAATTCGAGGCGGCCATGGAGAAAGCTCTGGCAGCAGACGGACCGGTATGGATTGATTGTACTATTTCAAGAGAAGAACGGGTATTGCCGATGATTCCGGCAAACAAATCTGTTGAAGATATGATTATCGACTAGGAGGGAGCGCGATGAGTAAGAAAACATTAAAAAAAGAAATCGTCAGCGTTCTTGTTCTCAACCAGGCTAACGTATTGACGAGGGTTGTCAGCCTTTTTGGAAGAAGAGGTTTTAACATCGATTCGCTGACTGTATCTGCGACCAACGATCCGAGTCTTTCCAGAATCACCATTGTATTCAGCGCTACGGAGCAGTCCATGCAGCAGATTATTACACAAACGGAAAAACTGGAGGTTGTGAAGGAAATATACATACTGAATGACGAGTACAGTTTGTACAGGGAACTACTTCTGCTGAAGGTTAATGCTCAGCCGTCAGAAAGATATGGCATCAAAGAAATTGTAGACATTTACAGAGGAAAGATTGTTGACCTTTCCAAGAGCAGCATGATTATCGAGCTGACCGGTACGCCGGAAAAAATTGACGGCTTTATGGATGTTATTTCTGATTACGATGTGGCAGAGGTCTGCAGAACCGGTATCACCGGCATCGAGGGAAATACCCGAGTAGAAGGAAACAACAAATAACTTCAGATACTTATTTAGAAAAAAGGAGATAGATTGAAATGATTACAAAGTATTATGACCAGGATTGTAACTTAGGATTATTAGACGGAAAAACCGTTGCAATTATCGGTTTCGGTAGCCAGGGGCATGCTCATGCCATGAACCTGCATGAAAGCGGCGTTGATGTTGTCGTTGGTCTGAGACCGGGTTCTGCTCACGCGGCAAAGGCAGAAGCTGCAGGTCTTAAGGTTATGGGAATCGAGGAAGCAGCAGAAGCAGGTGATTTAGTGATGATGCTGACTCCTGATGAACTGCAGGCTAAGATTTATGCAGACCAGGTAGAAAAGCACATGAAAGAAGGCAACGTGCTGATGTTTGCACACGGTTTTAACATTCACTATCAGCAGATTCAGCCGCAGAAGGACATCGACGTTATCATGGTTGCACCTAAGGGCCCCGGACATACCGTAAGAAGCCAGTATGTAGAGGGTAAAGGCGTTCCTTCCCTGATTGCTGTATATCAGGATGCATCCGGCAAAGCTAAGGACTATGCGCTGGCATATGCTTCCGGTATCGGCGCAGGCAGAGCAGGTATCTTAGAAACAACCTTCAAAGAAGAAACAGAAACAGACCTCTTCGGTGAACAGGCAGTTCTTTGCGGTGGTGTTACTGAGCTGATGAAGGCCGGTTTTGATACACTGGTAGAAGCTGGTTATGAACCTGAAATGGCATACTTCGAATGTATCCACGAGATGAAGCTGATCGTTGACCTGATCAACACAGGCGGTTTCGACAAGATGAGATACTCTATCTCCAACACTGCTGAATACGGTGATTACAGAACAGGTAAGAGAATCATCACTGAAGAGACCAGAAAAGAAATGAAAAAGGTTCTGGAAGAAATTCAGGACGGTACTTTTGCAAGCGAATTCGTTCAGGAGTTCAATGCAGGCGGCAAGGCAAGATTCCTGGCAACCAGAAAGAAAGAAGCTTCTCATTTACTGTGCAAGGTTGGTCAGGAACTGAGAGATATGATGAGCTGGTTAAAGAAATAAACTGAAGAATAGAGGTTATAGTTATTATGACAAGAAGAAGTGATAACGTAACCAAAGGCATAGAAAAGGCTCCCATGAGAAGCCTTTTTTATGCTATGGGTTACACAAAAGAAGAATTAGAAAGACCTTTAATCGGCGTGGTTTCTGCCCACAGTGAAATCGTGCCGGGTCATATGCATTTGGATAAAGTGACTGAGGCTGTTAAAGCCGGTGTCAGAATGGCCGGCGGCACCCCGATTATGGTGCCGGCTATCGGGGTCTGTGATGGTATCGCTATGGGACATATCGGCATGAAGTATTCTCTGGCCAGCAGAGAGCTGATTGCTGACAGCGTGGAAACCATGGCAAACGCACATCAGTTTGACGGACTGGTACTGGTTCCTAACTGTGATAAAATCGTCCCGGGCATGCTGATGGGGGCGCTTCGCCTTAATATTCCTACTGTAGTTTGTTCCGGCGGTCCGATGATGAGCGGTCTTGTCGGCGGCGTGGAAACTTCCCTGTCTAAGATGTTTGAGGCAGTGGGTGCTCGTAAGGCAGACATCATTGATGATGAAGGACTTCTGGAATTTGAACAGAATACCTGTCCGGGTTGTGGTTCCTGTTCCGGTATGTATACGGCAAACAGTATGAACTGTCTCTGTGAGGCTCTTGGAATCGCCCTTCCGGGTAACGGAACCGTTCCGGCAGTGCACAGCGGAAGAATGATGATTGCAAAACATGCGGGTATGGCCATTATGGGCCTGGTGGAAAAAGATATTAAATCCAGAGATATTGTCAATGAAAAGGCAATTCGTAATGCACTTGCCTGTGATATGGCACTGGGATGTTCCTCAAACAGCGTGCTTCATCTTCTGGCTATCGCTCACGAAGCCGGTGTAGAACTGAACCTGGAGCTGTTCAACGAAATGAGCGAGAAGACGCCTAATCTGTGTCATCTGGCACCGGCCGGCGAAACCCATATGCATGACCTGAACAATGCAGGCGGTGTACAGGGCGTTCTTGCCGAGCTGAACAAGAAAGGTCTGATTGACACCTCGCTGCTGACAGCTAATGGCAAGACTGTAGGCGAAAATATCAAAGGAAAAGGCTCTTTAAATGCAGGGGCTATGCGTCCTTCTGAAGACCCATATAGCGAAACCGGTGGAATTGCTATCTTGTGGGGTAATATTGCGCAAGACGGCTGTGTAGTAAAGAGAAGCGCAGTTGCGCCGGAAATGTTGAAACACAGCGGTCCAGCCAGAGTCTTTGACTGCGAAGAAGATGCTATCGACGCCATCTACAACGGAAAAATCGTTGATGGAGATGTGGTAGTGATCAGATACGAAGGTCCGAAGGGCGGTCCGGGCATGAGAGAAATGCTCAATCCGACCAGCGCCCTTGCTGGTATGCAGCTGGATAAAACCGTAGCGCTGATAACTGACGGCCGTTTCAGTGGTGCGAGCAGAGGCGCTTCCATCGGGCATGTTTGCCCTGAAGCTGCAAGCGGCGGCAATATTGGACTCCTTGTGGAAGGTGACATCATTGAAATCGATATTCCGAACGCAAAGATCAACGCACAGGTTTCCGACGAAGAATTCGCAAAGCGGCGAGAGACTTATGTTCCGCGTGAACCAAACGTAAAGAGCGGCTGGCTCTATAGATACTCCAAACTGGTAGAACCATCCTGTAAGGGAGCGGTAATGGGAGACCTAATCTAATTGTCTGAGCCGGCAAATGCTGCGCATTTTGACGGCGAAAGAGAATTATGATAGGTTCCCGGTCAGGATTCCCTGCGAGCCTGAGCCGAAGGCGAAGGGGAGCAGCAGGAATCTACGGCCAGAGACCTAATCGATGGAGCTGGGAAATCAGCCAGAGACCTAATCGATGGAGCTGGGAAATTGGCCAGAGACCTAATCCACAGAGATAGTACTCGGCAAATGCTGCGCATTTTGACGGCGAAAGAGAATTATACTTAACAGAGACTGTTTCGACAGTCTCTGTTTTTCGATATGAAGGGCATACTGTGAATCTGTAGGGTATTGGGCAGATTGGGCTGAACGGGATTTTGGATTTACTGAAAAAACAGAGTTTTGCCTTCAGAAAAGTAAAAGTGAAAGCACTTGACGATAATCTGTAGTAGAATTGGGGATAACCTTCCGATGGGTTTACTTTTTCCTAGCATATTTGTCCTGTTTTCAGTAAAACGTATGTAAATTTAGATGCGAAATGAAAGGATTTTACTTTTTTATCTTAGATTTTCCTGTTCTTCAGTAAAGCCAAAATTGATTTCATATTTTAACTTTATGGTGCAGATAGTGATGGAATATTTACGTGTGTATGCGTTATACCATTCTTGTTATTTATCTATATCATGTACAAAAAGAAGCTGGCGCTTCTTGAAACTGTGGACATGACGAAAAAACAGAGTATAAAGCTGGTGATTTACCAGGGTATATTTTTACCTGGCGAGCGTTTTCTTTCTGGCTGATACAGCAGGATCGATCCTTTCCCTGCTGGTCATCAAAAAGACTGTGGTACAACCTTTTCTTGTATTTCTTCCCATTGTCACAACAACCTCGGCAGTGTATAATTGGTCTATGAGTATTTTGGGGAGGAGAAAATGAGAAAAACCATATTGTATATCGCCATGAGCCTGGATGGATATATCGCAGAGAAAAATGGCGGCGTTGATTGGCTTTCCGGTCACAATCCGGAGGAGAACAGTCAGAACAGTTATGAAGCATTTACCGAGGAAATCGATACTGTCATCATGGGTTGGAACACCTATTATCAGGTGGTAACGGAGCTTTCCCCAAAAGAGTGGGTGTATAAGGATTTTGAAACCTATGTGATTACCCACAGAGAGAAACCGTCTGACGAATGCATTTTCTTTGTTCAGCAATCTCCGGCAGAACTGATTTCCGAATTAAAGAAAAAAGACGGAAAGGATATCTGGATCTGCGGCGGAGCAAATATTGTTTGGCAGCTGATGAAAGAACAGTGCATTGACCGATTCCATTTATCCATCATACCTATTATTTTGGGTGGTGGAATAAGGCTGTTTGACTCGTTACCGGAAAAATTTCCGTTGAGACTTCTCGAAACCAGAACAGAAAACGGTATCGTAGAGCTTATCTATGAAAAGGGGCAGGCATGATGATCAGAGAATATACACAGCAAGATTGCAGCACCTTGGCAGAGTTATTTTGGGAGACGGTACATACAGTAAACGCAAAGGATTATACGAAGGAACAATTAGACGTATGGGCGTCAGGAGAGGTAGATCTCGATGAGTGGAACAGATCTTTTCTTTGCCATACTACGGCAGTTGCAGAGGAAGATGGAAAGATCATTGGCTTTGGCGATATGGATGAGACCGGCTACCTGGATCGGCTGTATGTACACAAGGATTTCCAGAGAAAAGGTGTTGCCTCTGCGATTTGCAGCTGGCTGGAAGAAGCTGTCCCTGCCGGGCGCTACACAACTTATGCATCTGTTACAGCCAGACCTTTCTTTGAGAAAAGGGGATTCGTCATAGTTCAGGAGAATCAAGCGGTGCGCAGCGGTGTAAGTCTGCTCAACTATTACATGGAGTACACACGATACAAGGAGAAAGAATAAGTTTATGGCATTTGATTTTAAGAAAGAATACAAAGAGTTTTATCTGCCCAAGAAAAAACCTGCTATGGTGGAGATTCCTCCAATGAACTATATTGCGGTGCGGGGAAAAGGGGATCCCAACGAGGAGGATGGAGAATACAAATCAGGCATCGGTCTTTTGTATGCCATTGCCTATACGATAAAAATGAGTTACAAAGGGTCTTACAAAATTGATGGATTTTTTGAATATGTAGTGCCGCCTCTTGAGGGACTATGGTGGCAGGAAGGCGTCAAAGGAATGGACTACAGCCGAAAAAAAGATTTGCAGTTTATCTCCATGATTCGATTGCCGGATTTTGTTACACAGGCAGATTTTGAATGGGCCGTTTCAGAAGCCGAGAGGAAAAAGAAACTGGATTTTTCCAAGGTGGAATTTTTCTCTTACGATGAGGGTATGTGTGTACAGTGTATGCATTTAGGCAGTTACGATAACGAGCCGGAAACTGTTGAATTGATGCACAGCCACATGGAAGAATGCGGATATCGGCTTGATATTACGGATAATCGGTATCACCATGAGATATACTTAAGCGATCCGAGAAAATGTACGCCGGAGAAACTGAGAACCGTGGTCAGACACCCGGTTGTGAGAATAGAAAGAAAGGAAAAGTAGTAAAATGTTAACATTAGATGCCTTTGAACAGGCAACAGAAGTTGTAAAAAAAGCCGCTACAGAAACTAACCTGGTCTATAGCAGTCATTTCAGTGAGCAGACAGGCAATAAGGTTTACCTGAAACCGGAGAATATGCAGGTGACAGGTGCATATAAGATTCGCGGCGCTTACTACAAAATCAGTACGCTGTCTGATGAGGAAAGAGCCAGAGGGCTGGTAACAGCTTCTGCAGGGAACCATGCCCAGGGGGTTGCTTATGCAGCAAAGGCTTATGGCTGCAAGGCAACGATTGTTATGCCGACTACAACGCCGTTGATGAAGGTGAACAGAACCAAGAACTACGGTGCAGAAGTGGTACTTCACGGAGATGTTTATGATGAAGCTGCCGCCTACGCACAGCAGCTGGCAGAGGAGCATGGGTATACGTTCATCCATCCTTTTGATGATCCTGCGGTAGCTACGGGTCAGGGTACCATTGCTATGGAAATCATCAAGGAACTGCCGCTGGTGGATTACATACTCGTTCCCGTAGGCGGAGGCGGACTGGCAACAGGTGTTTCCACACTGGTGAAGATGCTTAATCCGAAGATTAAGGTTATTGCTGTTGAGCCGGCCGGAGCAAGCTGCCTCAAGGCATCGCTGAAAGAGGGTAAACCGGTGACGCTGCCGTCCATCAGCACCATTGCCGATGGTACTGCCGTCAAGACGCCGGGAATCAATATTTTCCCTTATCTGCAGGAGAATATCGATGATATCATCACTGTTGAAGATGATGAACTGGTTGTTGCCTTTTTGGATATGGTAGAAAACCACAAGATGATTGTAGAAAATTCCGGACTTCTTACTGTAGCTGCACTGAAACATCTGGATGTAAAGGATAAGAAAATCGTCTCTATTCTCAGCGGCGGTAATATGGATATTATTACAATGTCCTCCGTAGTGCAGCATGGACTGATTCACAGAGAGAGAATTTTCTCAGTTTCTACACTGCTGCCGGATAAACCGGGCGAACTGGTCAATGTGGCTTCTATCATTGCAAAGGAGCAGGGGAATGTCATCAGACTGGATCATAATCAATTTGTCAGCACCAATAGAAATGCGGCCGTAGAGCTGAAAATTACCATTGAAGCATTCGGGCCGGAACACAAAAAGAGAATTATCGACGCACTATCTGACGGTGGATATAATCCGCAGGTCATCAGCGTAATGATGTAAAAGAAAAGACAAAAAGCGCCTGTGTCAGATTTGGTACAGGCGCTTTTAAAGTTGGTAGATAAATTTATTCCCTAAACTGATACTGATAGAGTTCTGCATACATACCGCCGGCGGCCACAAGTTCATTGTGACTGCCTCGCTCTGCGATACCTTCTTTGGTGAGAACGATGATTTCGTCAGCGCTTTTTATTGTAGAAAGGCGGTGCGCAACGATGATGGAGGTTCTGCCCCGACCAAGCTCTTCCAAAGATTTCTGAATCAACATTTCTGTGGCATTATCCAAAGCGGAGGTTGCCTCGTCCAGAATTAGGATCGGCGGATTTTTCAGGAAAACCCGGGCGATGGAAATACGCTGTTTTTGACCGCCGGAAAGTTTGATTCCCCGTTCTCCGACCTGCGTATCGTAACCGTTTTCCATGGTGAGAATGTAGTCATGAATATTAGCCTTTTTCGCAGCTTCGATGATTTCTTCATCTGTAGCGTCCAGATTGCCGTAGGCAATGTTTTCACGAATGGTTCCGTTGAACAGGAAAACATCCTGAGCCACCATGCCGATGTTTTTGCGCAGAGCATAACGAGAAATATGGGTGATATCGATACCGTCAATGGTGATGCGTCCTGCGTCTATATCGTAAAATCTCGGGATCAGATGACACATGGTGGTTTTGCCGCTTCCCGAAGGACCGACCAGAGCGAGGGTACGGCCCTGCTTGATTTCCATGGTTAGATTTTTGATTACAGGCGGTTTTTCGCCGTCTTCGTCAGCTGTTTCGTAGTTAAAGGTTACATCTTCAAAACAGATGTTGCCATCCAAA
Organism: Emergencia sp.; assembly: GCA_036305845.1. Lineage (GTDB taxonomy): Bacteria > Bacillota > Clostridia > Peptostreptococcales > Anaerovoracaceae > Senimuribacter. The sequence goes on along the minus strand of JAXKAR010000040.1, from coordinate 121,272 downwards.
TGGGCAGGCGCAAGCAAATCTTCGCTGTTTTCCTCTTCTTCGGGAATCGCCATGATTTCACAAAATCTGCTAAAACCGGTCATACCTTCTTGAAGCTGTTCGTAGAAAGCCACAAGCTTGTTAACCGGGTTTAGGAACATGGAGATGTACAGAAGGAAAGCGGCAAATTCTCCGGCATTGATTTTTCCGTAGAAGAAGAACAGTCCACCGCTGCTGAGTACAACCAGATAGAGTAAGTCCATGAAGAGTGTCATACCTGATTGAAAAATGCCCATTGCTCTATAGGCGCCTGAACGGGAGCGTTTCAGATTTTCGTTAGCTATGTTGAATTTTCTGTTCTCGTGATCGTCTGCAGTGTAGGCTTTGGATACACGGATACCGGCAATGGCTGTTTCCACGCTGGCATTGATTTCGGCTGTCTTTACACGGGTTTCGCTGAACGCCTTGTTCATCATCTTCTTTGTCTTAAAAGCGAAAAAGATCATAAAAGGAAGTACCGCAAAGGTGATCAGTGTCAGTGGCAGGCTGATCTGTGCCAACATAATGAAAGCGCCGACGAGAATAATCAGAGACAGAAACAAGTTTTCCGGACCGTGATGGGCAAGTTCGGAAACCTCGAAAAGGTCATTGATCATGCGGCTCATGATAGAGCCGGTTTTGTTTTCATCAAAGAAAGAGAAGGGAAGCTTCTGCAGATGTTTGAAGAGTTCCCGCCGCATATCACCCTGAATCCGCACGCCAACGATATGGCCCCAATATTGAATGATATAGTTTAAAACAGATTTTAGTACATAAATAGCCAGAAGAATCAGGGCCCAGGTGATGAAGAGCTGTAGATTCTTATTTGGTACATAGTCATTGATAATATTTTTTGCAATGACCGGGTAGAACAGATCGCAGCATGCTACGATGAACGCGCAGGTCATATCCAGAATAAAGAGGGGAAGATGTGGTTTATAGTATTTAGCAAATTTTTTTATCATAGGGACCTCCAGTCAGTGAATATTTATATTATGGCGCCTTTTGCAGAAATAAAATCTCTTGATAAGGTTTTGTTTTCTTTTCTTGCCTTGTGTTTCGTCAATTGATTATAACATAAATCTGAAAAGACGTAACATTTTTGTAAGAATCATAACACAAAACCATCACAGAAAGTAGCGACTGTTCTTCAAATTACAGCCGTATAATGAAAGTGCAAAAGGGGTTAAAGTAATTGCGAAAGGAGATTAGAGATGAAAGAAAAACAATACATATTCTATATGTGGCTGTTGAGCCATATGCATGAGAAAACTGACAAGACCACCACAATGTACGAGTGGTCGTTAACCTCCTAATAGATTGTAGTAAGACCAGAGGAAAGGAGCTGCCCGTAAGGGTGGCTCTTTTCCATTATATTGCTTATCGTTGCCTATTGCTTTATCAAAGGAAAAGGAGCGGTAAGCCGGCTGAAAACATCCGGTAACTGCTCCCTTTGTGTATGGTTATTTGATTCCAATGCTGACAAGCTGTATGAATTGCTTAGCTGTTCTTGGGCTCCTTCCGTTAGCACGGATGGCAAAAGCTTCGGCCTTACGGAAAAGTTCATCCTCATCTGTATTTAGACCATATTCTTCTGCCAGAGATTTTACGATTTCCAGGTAAAGATCCTTTTCCGGCTTGGAGAAGGTGATGGTCAGACCGAACCTTGCGGATAAACTCATGGTCTCCTGCAGGGTATCGTTAAGATGAAGATCTGTACCCATGCGAGCTTCCCGGGACTCTTTAATCAAGTGTCTGCGATTGCTGGTCGCATAGATGACGATGTTTTTGGAGTAACTGGTAATGTTGCCTTCCAAAATCCCTTTGAGAGAAGAAAAATCATCGTCATTCTGGCTGAAACTCAGATCATCGATATAGAAGATAAACTTCAGTGGATAATCGTAAAGCTGTTCGATGACAGAGGGAATCTGAGAAAGCTGGCTTTTGTCAAATTCCACAAGACGTACCCCTTGGTCGTAAAAGGCTTTGGCGCAGGCCTTGATGGTGGAGGATTTGCCCGTACCGGCGTCACCGTAAAGAAGTACGTTGCTGGCCGGTTTACCCAGGGCGAGCGCTCTGGTATTTTCCAAAACTTGATTTCTTTCCCGTTTATATCCGTAAAGCTGGTCGATGGTCTGGGTGTCCAGACTTTTTACGGGAACTAAATTGCCGTTTTTTACTTTGAATGCCCGGTATTTCGCAAAGATGCCATGGCCGGTTATCGGAAGGGCATCGAGCATAGCGTAGTACTCTGCGGCCAGGTCTATTTGGTGAGTATCCCAATGAGGTAGAAAATCTTCATAATCAATAGAGTTTGTGAGTTGAGGAGTAGTCAGTTCCGCAAGTCGCTGCAAAACCAACAGTTCCTCATCGAGACACTCATAAATAGATTGACTTATTATGGCATTTCTAAGTCTTTTTATCAAAAAGAAGTTGTTATCTTCTTTGATAAACGATGTTACAAAATCGGTTAAATCGCCGCCTTGCTCGTATAATGCTTTTGAAAAGGCTCCGTAGGCCTTAAGCTGTTCATCTATGGAGCCTGTTTCAATTGCATATAAAAGTTTTTGAAGGTTGGAAACCACAGGGGTTTCGCATATACTTCGAAAAACGGAGAGGGCGTTTAACTTTCTATTTAAACTGAGTAAATCCTGATTCATTATTCTTCTACCGGTACTGTCCAATCCATGAAATCTTCGATTTTTCCGGTCTGGATGCCGTAGATGGTGTCATACATTTCCTGTGCGACAGGACCGATTTTGTTTTCGTTAATGATCATTTTTTCTCCCTTATAGAGCAGTTCGCCAACAGGAGATACGATGGCAGCGGTTCCGGAAGCGAACATCTCCTTGAGCTGTCCGGCTCTGTAAGCTTCTTCCAGTTCATCGATAGAAATCTTTCTTTCACTAACCTTGATGTTCTTGGCTTTGCACAGGGCGATGATGGAATTTCTGGTGATGCCCGGAAGGATAGAGCCGTTGAGTTCGCTGGTTACCACTTCGTCACCGATAACAAAGAATGCGTTGGCAGCGCCGATTTCTTCTATGTATTTCTTCTCGATGCCGTCAAGCCATAAAATCTGTTCATAACCCTTCTCATGGGCAATTTCCTGTGCCTTCAGGCTGGCGCCGTAGTTTCCGCCGCACTTGGCTTCACCAGTACCGCCTTTGACTGCTCTGACATAAACGTCTTCTACGTACATCTTGGTTGGTGCGAGACCGTTTACGAAATAAGGGCCTACAGGGCTTAAGATAATCATAAATTTATAGGTCTCGGATCTTCTTACACCGAGGAAAGGCTCGTCTGCAAAGATAAATGGTCTGATGTAAAGGGCAGTTCCTTCTCCCTCCGGAATCCAGTCCTGGTCAACCTTAACCAGCGCTTTGATGGCTTCTACGAAAAGGTCTTCGTCAATAGCAGGAATGCAGAGTCTGTCGTTGGTATTGTTGGTTCTCTTTGCATTCATATATGGTCTGAAAAGCTGTACTCTGCCTTCCGGCGTCTTATAGGCCTTCAGTCCCTCAAACATTTCCTGACCGTAATGGAGAACAACGGCTGCAGGGTCCAGCTGAATTGGGCCGTAAGGTACGATACGTCCGTTGTGCCAGCCGTCCTTCGGGTTGTAATCCATGATAAACATGTGGTCGGTAAATTCAGTTCCGAATCTGAGTCCCTTAGGATCAGGCTTCTTGCCGGGATTCGGATTCTTAGTTACTGGAAATTCATATTTCATGTTAGGTCCCTCTTTTCTTTTCCGTTTTTTTGTTTTCTTCACATAAAAAATCTGTTACTATATTAACTCTAAAATTGTACAGTGTCAACAATTTATGAGAAAAAATATTGTCATTCAACCCAAAAAATATAAATAGGATAGGACCTTAAAAAAGTAGTGGCTTACGGGAATGGATTATGCGATAATATAAATATGCAAACTATGGAAAGCGGAGAAAGGACGAGTTGAGTATGTTTGAAGCCGTCGAGAATAAAACCATATCAGAGATTGTTATTGAACAAATTCAGAAGAAAATCATAACAGGAGAGTTGAAGGTAGGGGATCAGTTAGCGCCTGAAAGGGAGCTGGTGCAGGATCTGGATATTTCCCGTTCCACATTAAGAGAAGCGCTCAAAGCCCTTGAAGTCATGGGCGTTATTCAGAGCAAACGGGGAAACGGAAGTTTTGTCGTAAACAATACAGAAAACAGCGTATATAAGCCTCTATCGCTTTCTTTTGTACTTTCAAACGGAAAAAACGAAGACATTATGGAAGCACGGCGGGTTATCGAGGGATATACTGCTTCGAAAGCAGCTGAAAAGGCAACCGAAGAGGATGTTCAATCCTTATACGCTATTCTGGATAAAATTGATGGTGCAGAGACAGTGGCGGAAAAAAGCAGATTTGATGAGGTTCGGGTTTTTCTGAGTGAAAAACCCGAACCTCTTGCAATTATTTCGCAAATGTCATACAATAAAATTTACGGAATATCAAAATCACGAGGAAGGCATACAGGATTATGGATAAGGATAAAATCAAAGACGGAGTGCGCTTGATTCTCGAGGGAATCGGCGAGGACATAAATAGAGAGGGTCTTTTAGAGACCCCCGATCGGATTGCCAAAATGTACGAGGAGCTTGCTGCCGGTTATACGGATTGTGCTGCAGAACATTTGTCCAAGCGGTTTCATGTGGAAGACAATGATATGGTGGTAGAAAAAGACATCCATTTTTATTCGTTTTGTGAGCATCATATGCTGCCATTTTATGGTCATGCTGCGGTCGCCTATATTCCTGACGGAGAGGTGGTCGGACTTTCCAAGATTGCCAGAACCGTGGAAGTCTTTGCGAAGCGTTTTCAGCTTCAGGAGAGACTTGCGGCTCAGGTTGCAGATGCATTTATGACGGAGCTTAAGCCGAAGGGAGTCATGGTTCTGATTGAGGCGGAGCATATGTGCATGACTATGCGGGGCATCAAAAAACCGGGGACAAAGACGGTAAGCGTAGTTACCCGCGGAGCCTTTGAAGAGGACGAGAAACTGCAGAACCGTTTCTTTCAGATGTTGGGCAGGTAGACCATGGAGAGAGTAAACCGAATTTTGCGCCATCCTTTGTGGCGAGGCAGCCTGACCCAGATAGAAGAATTAGAAAAAGATAGAATTTACTGCGGCCACGATTTGGATCATATGCTCCACGTGGCTCGCTTGTCTTATATAGAAAGTCTTGAGAGGGGACTGGATATTTCCCGGGAAACCATTTATGCGGCGGCCCTGCTTCACGATATCGGACGGGGTCTTGAATACAAAGAAGGTATTCCGCACGAAGATGCGGCCTGCGCTATGGCAGAGACAATTTTGCCTGAATGTGGGTTTTGCAGAGAGGAAACAGAGCAGATAGTTGCTGCAATTTCTGCACATCGCAGTGGCGGCAAGGAACAGGAGGGACTTTCCGGAATTTTGTACCGGGCTGATAAAGCTTCGAGAAACTGCTATTTTTGCAAAGCCGCTGATCGAGGTTGCAATTGGAGTTTTTCTAAAAGAAATCATGACATAAAGAGATAGAGAGGGAAAAAATGAAAATCGGAAACAGAGAATTTGACTTAAAACATCAGTGCTATATCATGGGAATCCTCAATGTGACGCCGGATTCATTTTCTGATGGGGGTAAATGGAATGACCTGGACAGAGCCAGAGAACATGTAGCTGATATGATTGCAGAAGGCGCTGATATCATCGATATTGGAGGAGAGTCTACAAGACCGGGACATCAGCAGATCACCACAGAAGAAGAAATACAGCGTGTTGTGCCGTATATTCACATGGTAAAGACAGAATTTGATGTGCCGGTATCCATAGACAGTTATAAAAGTCAGGTGGTGGAAGCAGCGCTTGATGCCGGTGCAGACCTGGTTAACGATATTTGGGGACTCAAATACGACCGGAAAGTTGCCGACTTGATTGCCAAGTATGACGTGCCTTGCTGTCTGATGCACAATAGGGAAAAAGCGGAATACGGAGATTTCATGCCGGAGATGCTGGATGATATGAGACAGACTCTTGTCATTGCAAAAGAAGCAGGTATCAGAGACGACCAGATTATTCTGGATCCGGGCGTAGGCTTTGGTAAAACCTATGAACACAATTTGATTGCCATCAATCGGTTGGAAGAGCTTTGCGGTTTGGGTTACCCGGTCCTGTTGGCTACTTCCAGAAAATCCGTAATCGGTACGGCTCTGGATCTGCCTGCGGACCAAAGAGTGGAAGGAACGCTGGTCACCACCGTTATGGGCGTGCAGAAGGGGGCGGCCTTTGTTCGGGTGCATGATATAAAAGAAAATTATCGTGCCATTCAAATGACAAAGGCGATTTTAGGAGAAGGAAGATAGCGATGATGAGAAATAAAAAATATGATGAGATTCATATTGAGAATTTGCAGCTGTTTGCAAACCACGGTGTGTTTCCGGAAGAAACCGTATTGGGACAGAAGTTTATTGTAAGCGCAGCCCTTTATACAGATACACGAAAGGCCGGAAAGAAAGATGAACTGCAGTATTCTACCCATTATGGCGAGGTCAGTCAGTTCATGACAACGTTTCTGCAGAACCATACCTACAAACTGATTGAAGCGGCGGCAGAGGAGCTTGCAGAAGCGGTACTTTTGGCGTATCCGTTAGTTTGTGGAATTGAGCTGGAGTTGAAGAAACCCTGGGCGCCGGTTAAATTGCCCCTTGATTTCGTCTCAGTGAAGATTACTCGTTTCTGGCATGATGCCTTTATTGCACTGGGTTCCAATATGGGTGACAAGAAAGCCTATCTGGATATGGCGGTAAAATCGCTTTCAGAAAGAGATGACTGCCAAGTGGTCAAGGTTTCTGATTATGTGGAAACGGCGCCCTATGGCGGCATAGAGCAGGATAATTTTCTCAACGGCGCGCTGTGGCTGCGTACTTTGCAGGAGCCGGAAGAGTTGCTGGATACGCTGCACAGTATCGAATCTGCGGCGGATAGAGTGCGTGGCGTGCGCTGGGGTCCGAGGACTTTGGATCTGGATATCCTGCTGTATGATGATTTGGTATATGAGAGCGAAACCCTGATTATTCCTCATGTGGAAATGCATATGCGGGACTTTGTGCTGACGCCTATGGCGCAGATTGCGCCCTGGATCAGACACCCTATTTTGGGTAAGACCGTGGAACAGATGAAAAAAGAATGTGAACAGTAAGTTTCTGCAGAAAGAAGCAGGTTCAATATAAACATGATAAACGTTTAAAGCAGTCAGTCTTCGGATTGATTGCTTTTTTTACGATTGCCCGTTTAACGCTGTCGAATATCGTAAAAATATCGAGAAATTGCGTGAAAATTTAAAAAACCTGTTGAATCGACAAACAAATTGTGATAAAGTTTATTTATTAACAAACAAAATTTGAATTTGTTTATGATACCAATAGGCCTATCGATAAAGAAGGAGCTTGGAATGGAATTCAAAGAGCTGAGTATAGAAGAATTAACATCCGGATTTGTATGGTCAGAAGAAAAGCGAGGCTATGTGTGCATTTTCTGCGGAGAGCTTTTCGAAGAGGGACTTGTATATCAGTCCAGGGGTCGGATGGTAACTGCAGGACGTGCAATAGAGGAACACATCTTTGATGAACATGGAGGTGTGTTTTATGGGCTGATTTCTTTGGATAAGCAGATCAGCGGGCTGTCTGAAGCCCAGAAGGATATTCTGCAAGGCTTATATCAGGAAAAGAATAATAGAGAACTGGGAGCGGAGCTTGGAATCAGCGCTGCTACGGTACGAACACACAAATTCAATCTGCAAAAGATGAAGAGAGAGGCCAGAATTCTTTTGGCCGTATTGGCGCAGATTGAGGACGAAACGTTGATAAAAGCCAGAAAACAACTGGAAGGAGAACAGCCGGAAAAGGAGAAAGAGCCGGTGACTTCTGCAAAGGAATTCAAAGGCAACAATCTCCATCCGTTTTTTACACAGTTTAACCTGAAGTAAAGGGTAAAGAAAAGGCGAGGTAGAAACCATGGAACCCACTTTGATGCAGCGAGAAAAGCGCAATCTGATACTGTTTATTATCAGCTATGTAATCAATAACCTGGTTAGTGGAATTTTGTACGATACTTATGTAAATTATTTGCAGGAAGTATCCGTGTCTATTGCCACTTCATTCTGGGCATTTTACGGCTATGCCACATTTATCAGCGCAGGTATTCTGTTGCTGGTTCCAAAGACCGGATATAAGAAACTGTTGATTTTTTGCGGTGCGGCAACGTCTATGGCACTTTTCTGCGTTTTATTTTTGCAGATAGAAAGTATCTTTTATCTCACCACTTTGCTGGGACTTGTCGGCGTACAGCTCCATTTCATTATGCTGGCGCCTTATGTAGCTACATACACAGGAAGACTTAAAGACGGTGGAATCAAATGGTATACCAGAACCTATTATATGGGGTATGTGGGATATTTTCTGACAACCTATCTGGGCGGAGTATTTGTTGTAAAAATGTTTTCCTTGCGGGCAGGTGAGACTTATGGAACGGCAAAAGAGCTGACCAGCTATATCGCCGATGTTTCAGGTCAGCTGAAAACCGCCTATATTCAAGGGAATGAAGATGTCCTTTTTATCATCGCCATTATCGGTGCGCTTGCCATTATCCCGGTGCTTCTGATCAGGGAAGAAAAATCCGATTATCGGGAAATACAGAAAGAACGGGTGCCGTTTTCGCAGAAGCTAAAGGAAATAACCAGTATTTTACTGAGCAAAGACGCCGTGGTTTATTTGGTGTATTGGATGATTATTTCTTTTGCCATGGGTTTATTCACCTCATATTACACGGTGTTTCTCAACAGAAATCTGCACATCGATAAAGCGACATCTTCGCTTTTAGTTTCTATTTCTTATATTGCGATCGTTGTGTTCATGATGTTCTCACCTATAGCAGTAAAGAAGATGGGGAAAGTTGTGACCATTGTGTTCACTGTCATTTTCTCTGTTCCGTTCATGCTGATTATTGCAAACGGGGATTTGTTCGGTAGCTTCATGATTCCTATGGTGGGCATGGCGCTATTCATGCGGGCGGGGCTTGCCAATTTGGGTGTTCCTGCAGAAAGCGCATTGACCATGGCAATCGTACCTAAAGCCCTGAGACCGGCTTTTACTTCTCTGATCAATTTTCTGGCAGGGATTGTCAGTATTATCAGCGGTAATTTTACCGGGCAGATTCTGTTTGTTGAACAGGAAGGCTATAAAACGGCTTACTATATTGCAGCGATATTATATCTGATTGCCGCTATAATTATCTTCTTCGGTCTGCGTAAGTATAACCGAAAGGAACCAAAGGAAGAACAACATGACTTATGATACGAGACTGGCTGAATTTAAAGAGCTGGTTAAGAAAATCGAATATATTAAATACACACTGAACGGTTTGATTTACTGGGACAAGATTACGTATATGCCAAAAGACGGCATTGGATATCGCAGTCAGGTGATGTCTTTTCTGGCAGACGAGCAGTACAAACTCTTTGCCGGTGACATCTTTCGCAGCCACGTGGAGTATTTTGATGGAAATAGACGCAATGACGCCGTTACCGATGCGATGATCAGAAGGATCAAGCGGAATTCACGGTATGTAAGCAGGATTCCGGAGGCAGAGTATAGGGCGTATATTGAACTGATTGCCGTGTCAGAGCAAATCTGGGCAGAAGCCGGGGAAAAGAAAGATTTTCTACTGTTCTATCCTCAGCTTGTGAAAATAATCGACTGTTTTCAGAAGTTTGCGGAATACTGGGGCTATGAAGAGGATCCTTACGATGCGTTGCTGGGGTATTATGAGGAAGAAATGACGGTGAGTAAAATCGACCCGATTGTTCAGGAACTGAAGACCTTTTTGATTGAGTTTATTGCCCGAATCAAAAAAGAAGGTCGGGTTAAAAATGAGTGGAAGCAGAATTACACGGTGGACAAGCACAGGCAGGAAAAGCTTTGGGAAACCATCATTTCTAAAATCGGCTTTGACTTTGACCGAGGCAGACTGGATACCGGCTCTCATACCACGATTCTTGCCAATTCTCCTTTTGACGTGAGAATCGTCAATACTTACAGCGAGAGGGAGTTGAAGACAGGTATATTCAATGCACTTCATTCCTGTGGTAAAGGTATTTACCAGCAGTCCATAGATCCGAAGCTTCTGGGAACACTTCTCTGTGATGTATCCTCTTTTGCTATGGAAGAGTCTATCGGAAGATTTTACGAAAATATGATTGGAAGAAACCGGGGATTCTGGTCTTGCTTCATCGAAGAAGCAAAGACGATTATACCGGAATTGGAAGACAGCAGCCCGCAGCTGCTTTTTGAAAAGGGCAATCTGATGCATCCTTCGGCAACTCGTATTGACGCCGATGAGCTGACCTACTTGGTTCATGTGATTATTCGCTATGAGCTGGAGAGAGATCTGATTAATGGGAAAATCCGGGTAAAGGATTTGCCGGAACTCTGGAAAGAAAAGTATCGGACCTATCTTGGCGTTACGCCGCAGAATGATGGGGAAGGTGTTTTGCAGGATATTCATTGGGCAGCAGGCTATATCGGATATTTCCCGTCTTATTTTCTGTCCAATTTATGGGCGGCTCAGTTTGCGGCGGCAATAGAAAGAGAAGTGGGCAGTCTGGAAACGCTGACCGGTAGAGGTGAATTCGATCAGATTAACCGTTGGCTTACGGAAAAAGTCTATCAGTATGGCGCGATTTATTCTTCAGAAGAGCTGATTAGGTCGGCTACGGGAGAGCCGCTCAGCTCTAAATACTATATCGACTACTTGCGGAAAAAATATTCCGAAGTATATAAATTAAATTAATCTCAAGGAGGATGATTCAAATGGGAAAGATTTTCTCAAATGAAAAAATGGCGAAGAATTTCTGGGCCATTATTATCGTAGCTTTTGGCGGCGCAATTATTTATGGTCTGCCATATTTCAGATTTGACTATTATGACGCATATCTGGAAGTTTACAATCTGACTGATACACAGATGGGCGTATTTGGCAGTATCTTAGGTGTATTTGGTATGATTTCTTATCTGTTTGGCGGCGTGGTTGCTGACAGATTTTCAACCAGAACCATTTTGACCGTATCCCTGATCGGTACCGGTCTTGGCGGATTTGTACATCTGTTGCCTTTGAACTATACTGCACTGCTCTTTCTGTACGCATTCTGGGGTGTAAGTTCACTGTTTGCATTCTGGCCTTGCTGTGTTAAAGCTGTCAGAATCCTGTCCGGCTCCGGCGACCAGGGAAAGGCCTTCGGTTTCTTCGAAGGCGGAAGAGGTATCGGCGCTGCATTTATGGCAACCGGCGCAGTTTGGGCTTTCAAACTGGGGTTGCGTGGTATAGATGATCAGGTTACAGGTATGAAGTATGCGATCATTTACTATTCCTTGTTGACCATTTTCATGGGTATTCTTGTCTTCTTTACCGTAAAAGACGGAAAGATGGAAAAGAGCGACAGAGTTACCTTCAAGGGTCTGGGCGAATTGCTGAAGATGCCTGCTGTATGGATTATCGGTCTTGTAACCCTGTGCAACTATGTATTCACCTTATCCATTTACTACTTCACACCTTACTTGACCGACATTCTGGGGGCATCTGTTGTATTTGGCGCTACTTTAGCGGCATCCAAGAGATGGGTCTCTGTACTGGGCAGTGTAGGCGGCGGATTTATTACCGATAAAATCGGAACTGGCAAAATGCTGCTGATCTCTTTCCTGGCAATGGCTGTAGGTATTGTTGGTATGCTGATGCTGCCGCAGGATTCTTCCAGCGTAATTACCTTTACGGTGCTGTTCATCATCGTATATGTCTTCTACAATGTGAACTATGCACAGACATGGGCAATGATGGATGAAGGCGCTATTCCGGAAAGATTATCAGGAAGCGCTGCAGGTTTGATTTCCACTGTTGGTTATCTGCCTGAAATATTCATTTCTGTTTTAGCAGGCGTTACACTGGATAAGTATCCTGGCGTTGAGGGTTATCAGAAGTATTTCACATTTGTTGTCATCATGCTGCTGATCGGCGCTGCGCTGGTTTGCGTGTGGATGAGACTGCTGAAGAAAAAAAGAGAAAAAGAAGAAGTGAAATAACATGGATAGAATGATTTTTGAACGTGTCTTTGTAGAAACGCCGGTGGATACTGACGGCGACGGAAAATACGACCTGATTGCCGTTTACATCAGAAGACCGGAACAGACCCTGCAGGGAGAAAAGGTGCCGGCCATTTATGTGGCAAACCCATATATGATGTCCTGCAATGAGGACTGGTACATTCCTCACGATGTCAACAAGCCGGTGAAACCTTATCCGGCGCAGAATATTTCCGAGTCTGAGATCAGATATGATTTTGACACCGAAACCTTTGACTATGATATCAAAGAACATCGGCAGACAAAGGGTTTTGCTGAGACTGCGCCTATAGAAGAGGGCAGTGTAGAGCTGGAGTGTATCAATCCGGTTTACGAGTACTTTAATCAGAAGGGCTATGCGTCTGTCTTCTGCGGTGGGTTGGGAACCAGAGGTTCCGAAGGATTCACCCTGACCGGAAGCAGAGAAGAGATCATGGCGTTCAAGGCGGTCATCGACTGGCTTTGCGGAAGATGCAGAGCATTTACCAACCTGACGGACAACATTGAGATTAAGGCTGACTGGTGTACCGGAAGTGTAGCTATGTCGGCAAAATCTTATCTGGGTACCATGTGTATCGGTGTCGCAGCTACCGGTGTAGAAGGTCTGAAGACCATTATTCCGGAGGCAGGAATCAGCAACTGGTATGCCTATTACCGCAGCGGCGGCCTGAATCTTCCGGCCATGGGATGGCAGGGTGATGACCTGGATATTCTGGCAAAATACTGTTTCAGCAGAGCTAAGGACCCGGAAGACTACGCACGGGTAAAGGATGATTATGCTAAAGCTTTGGATGCTTTGGTAGACGGAGAAGACAGAGATTCCGGAAATTACAGCTTGTTCTGGGATAAGAGAAACTACCTGAATCAGGTTTCTAAAATCAAGGCTTCCGTCTTTATCATCCACGGAATCAATGACTGGAATGTAAAAACCAATCAGTGTATTCCTTTGTTTAAGGCATTGGAAGAACTGGATATGGAGAGAAAAATTCTGCTCCATCAAGGGGAGCATATCTATGTCTATAATCTGAAAGATTCCGGAACCCTGGACATTTTGGAGCGTTGGCTTGACCATTATCTGAAAGGGGTAGACAACGGCGCCGAGAAGGAACCGAAAGTATTGGTGGAAAGCAATATCGATCAGTCTGCGTGGTATACTTCTGATACCTGGCCGCCTGCAGCTTCGCAGGCAGAACTTTTCCCTGTAGAAAAGACCGGCGATGCGACCATCATCGATGATTTGTCTGCTACAGTCTACGACAAAAAGGAAGACAATCTGTCTGACTGGCTTTCTCAGTTGGTTCTGTCAGAGGAGGGGGACTACAAGAATCGCTTAAAGTATGTATGGGCTCCGTTTAAAGGAGAAGAATCCCTCCGTTTTTCCGGTACGGCAAAGGTGTCATTTCAAGCCGCATTGAACCAGCCTACAGGTATTCTCAGCGCCATGCTGGTAGACCTGGGCGAGGACTTAAGAATTACTGCTGAGGAAGTGGATGCCGGTGACGGAAAGTTTACTTTCGGTCTTGAAAAAGAGCCTTCGGACTTTAAGGTAATCACCAGAGGCTGGCTCAATCCACAGAACAGAAACTGTCTGTGGAGTAAAGAAGCTATTTCCGAAGGGCAGTTCTACGATTATACCATTGAGATGGTGCCTACCGATCATACCCTGAAACAGGGACACAAGCTGGCACTGATTCTCTATGGCATTGACGCAGAAGAGACCCAGAGACCGGATACGGTAACAAAAATTACCATAAAACAGGAGAGCATCAAGGCCGAAATTCCTTTGATCAGATAGAAAAAAGATACAATCCTAAACGAAATGGAAAAGTAAAAGACCTATGACTGAACCGACCCCCAAAAGTTAGACCTAAATAATCTAACGATTGGGAGGTCGGTTCATTACGTCATAGGTCTTTTTTAACGGACAGGTGAACAGAAAGTTCTGGGAAGATTTTGATTTAAGGGTTGCAAAATCAAGGATTTTTGGTAAAATAACAGAATAGGTAAAAGTCAATACAGACGTTGAAGAAGAGGAGTAAGCGAGAAAACACTCTACAGAGAATAAGGTTCGTGGGCTGAGAGACCTTAGAGAAACGTATCCGCCGAAGGTTGCTTTGGAGTCTGCCCCTAATCGAGAGCTGCAGGGCTGCACCTGCGGAACAAAGGTGGTACCGCGGAAGTTTATTTCGTCCTTTGTGTGCAAGACGCACGCAAGGGTTTTTTTTTCGACTAATTTACGAGTTTTATACAGAAAGGAATATATATCAATGGAAAACAATTTAGCTAAAACCTATAATCCCAAGGATTTTGAAGACAGAATCTACGAAATGTGGGAAGAAAAGGGCGCGTTCAGAGCAGAAGTGGACAAGGACAAGAAACCGTTCACCATTGTGATGCCGCCGCCAAACATTACGGGTCAGCTTCACATGGGACATGCACTTGACCAGACGCTTCAGGATGTTCTGACCAGATGGAAGAGAATGCAGGGCTACAGCGCGCTGTGGCTTCCGGGCTCTGACCATGCCAGCATTGCAACAGAAGTTAAGGTTGTAGAGAAAATCAGAAACGAAGAAGGCAAGGAAAAAGAGGAGCTGGGCAGAGAAGAATTTCTAAAACGGGCATGGGCCTGGAAAGAGGAATACGGCGGCAGAATTACCAGACAGTGCCGTAAACTGGGTGACTCCTGCGACTGGAGCAGAGAAAGATTCACCATGGACGAAGGCTGCAATAAGGCGGTAAGACATTTCTTCGTTCAGCTTTACAAAAAAGGATTGATCTATAGAGGTAACCGTCTCATTAACTGGTGTCCGCAGTGCGGAACTTCTCTTTCCGACGCAGAAGTTGAGCACGAGGATAAGAACGGCATGTACTGGTATTTCAAATATCCGGCTGCTGAAGCAGGCGGAAAGGATATGATTGTGGCAACATCCAGACCTGAAACTATGTTCGGAGACGTGGCGATCGCCGTACATCCTGATGATAAGCGATATAAGGACATGGTGGGCAAGAAGGTTATTCTGCCGCTGGTTGGCAGAGAGATTCCGGTTATCGCAGACCCATATCCGGATCCGGAAAAAGGAACCGGCGCAGTAAAGATTACCCCGGCTCACGACCCTAACGACTTTGAAGTAGGCCAGAGAGCGGGGCTGGACAGCCCTTCCTGCATCAACTTGGACGCAACCATGAACGAGTTGGCAGGAAAGTATCAGGGCATGGACAGATATGCATGCCGTAAGGCATGGGTCAAAGATCTGGAGGATGCAGGCTACCTGGTAAAGACTGAAGAAAAGGTTATTCCTGTAGGAGAATGCTATAGATGTCATACGGTTATTGAGCCGATGCTTTCCGACCAGTGGTTCGTTGCCATGGAAGACCTGGCAAAACCGGCTATTGAAGCAGCAAAGAGCGGCACACTTACCCATGTTCCGGAAAGATTTGAAAAGACTTATCTCCATTGGCTGGAAGAAATCAGAGACTGGTGCATTTCCCGTCAGCTATGGTGGGGACACAGAATTCCGGCATGGTACTGCGAAGACTGCGGCGAGTTGATCGTAGCAGAAGAAGATCCGACCGTCTGCCCAAAATGCGGCAGCAAGAAACTGAAACAGGACGAGGATGTATTGGACACCTGGTTCTCCTCTGCACTGTGGCCATTCTCCACCTTAGGCTGGCCTGATAAGACGGAAGAGCTGGAATACTTCTATCCGACAGATGTTCTGGTAACCGGATATGATATCATTTTCTTCTGGGTCATCAGAATGGTGTTCTCCGGTTATGAAGCTATGGAAGAATCTCCGTTCCACCATGTATATATCCATGGCCTGGTAAGAGATGCAGAAGGCCGCAAGATGAGTAAATCCCTGGGCAACGGTATCGATCCACTGGAAATCATCGACCAGTACGGCGCCGACGCTCTGCGTTTCATGCTGACTACCGGAATTACCCCGGGTAATGATATGCGTTTTAAGACAGACAAGCTGGAGTCTGCAAGAAACTTTGCCAACAAGTTGTGGAATGCGTCCAGATTCGTAATCATGAATCTAAAGGATGAGGACGGTAATTTCAGAGAACTGGCAAAATGCTGCGGAGACTGCTGCGGTATGGCCTGCGGAGATACAGAGGATTTCAGCAATATCGCCCTGAGAGACGAAGACAAGTGGATGATCAGCAGAGTCAATGATGCTGCCGGCTATGTAACCAAGGCGCTGGAAAGATATGACCTTGCCCTGGCAGGTCAGAGGGTTTATGAACTGATCTGGAACGAATACTGCGACTGGTATATTGAACTGGTAAAGAAGAGACTGTGGGGTGATGACGAAGAGGACAAGAAGGTTGTCAGATTTGTTTTGGTTATGGCCCTGAAGAATATGCTGGAAATGCTTCACCCGTTCATGCCGTTTATTACGGAAGAAATTTGGTCCTTCTTGCCTCATTCCGTATGCGAAAGAGAAGATAACCCTGATTGCTTCCTGATTAAGGCAAAATGGCCTAAGACAAGCGATGCCAGAAACTTCCCTGCAGAGGAAGAGAAACTGAAAACCGCTATGGAAGCCATCGGCGCAATCAGAAATATCCGTGCAGAAGCAGATGCAAAACCGAGCAAGGCATTGCGCGCAGTAATTCTGGCGAACGGCGAAAATATGGAGACCATTAAAGGCGGCGAAAGATATATCAGAGATCTTGCCAACATTACCGATATTCAGTTTGTTACAGATAAAGCTAATGTTCCGGAAGAAGTCATGTCTGCTGTCATCGCAGGCGTTGAAATTTTCATTCCTCTGGATGATTTGGTTGACTTTAAGGCAGAGTACGACAGGCTGACCAAGGAAAAGAAAAAACTGGAAGGGGAAGTAAAACGTGTAGTCGGCAAACTTTCCAACCAGGGATTCCTTGCTAAGGCGCCGGAAAAGGTAATCAATGAAGAAAAAGAAAAGCAGGCAAAATATGAAGAAATGCTGGCTAAAGTAGAGGAAAGACTGGCTATGGTTTCCGGAAAGGTAAATCAGTAATATGGATGCAATCAAAAGAATCCACGAATTTCAGAAATTCGGTTGGGTTTTAGGTCTGGAACGGATGAACGTCCTTCTTGAAAAACTGGGTAATCCTCAGGAGAATCTTCGTGTCATCCATGTGGCCGGAACCAATGGAAAGGGTTCAGTATGCAGATATATTTATGAGGTATTACAGGCGGCAGGCTATCACTGCGGTCTGTTTACTTCACCTTTTTTGGAAGTATTCAACGAGCGAATTGAATTTGACGGCGCATATATTTCTGATGGGGATTTACAAAGATGCAGCGATCTGGTTCTTGCCAAAACTGAGGAGATGGTTGCAGAAGGCCTGGAGTCTCCTACAGAATTCGAAGTAATTACCGCTGTGGCTTTCCTATACTTTCAGGAGAAAAGGGCAGACTATGTGGTGCTGGAAGTAGGACTTGGCGGAAGAGGGGACTCTACCAATGTGGTGAAAAAACCTCTGGTTTCTGTAATTACCTCTATTTCACTGGATCACACAGATCGTTTGGGTGATACTATCGACCAAATCGCCTTTGAAAAGGCCGGTATTATTAAAACCGATTGCCCGGTAGTCACCGGTACCGGACAGCCCGAAGCCATGAAGGTTTTTGAAGAAAAATGCAGAGAACTTGATGCGCCGCTTTACGATGCGTGCGCCTGCCCGGTGACGGTACATGAGCAATCTGTATACGGGAGTCGTTTTACAACAGAAGTTTTGGGTCGGACATATGATCTGAAGATTTCTATGGTTGGGGATCATCAGGTGAGAAATGCGGTAGAAGCGCTGTATGCGCTGATGCTGCTTAAACAAGAAGGTAAGATCTCAGTTACGGATACAGCAGTTCGAGAGGGATTTGCGAAGGCCAGACAGATTGGCAGATTCGAGCTGATGAATGAGAACCCATTTGTCGTCATTGACGGCGCCCACAATCCGGACGGGGCAAGGGCCTTGTCGGAGGCCGTAAAGCGCTGTTTTCCCGGCAAGAGAATTTTGCTGATTACGGGAATTTTAGCAGACAAGGAAGTGGATACGGTGGTGGATACTTTCTGTCAGATTGGGGACGGTTTTGCAGCAACAGAGCCGGACAATCCGAGGAAACTATCTGCAGATATTCTTGCAGAAAAGTTTAGCATTAAGGGAAAAGACTGTATGGCAGTATCTGATCCGAAAGAGGCGGTGGCTTATGCGATGAATGAAGCTGCCGGATACGATGTTGTTCTCTTTACCGGATCTTTGTACTTAATCGGTGCCATTAGGGGGTTTTTACATGGAGAAGGAAAATAACAAATTAAAAAAAGTCATCTTATTCTATAATCCTCGTTCGGGAAGCGGAATGTTTAAGAATAATCTGGATTTGATTATCGGAAGATATCAGAAGGAAGGCTATCTGGTGGTACCGATTCGAGCTGCCCGAGGTCACGCCATAGAAGGATATTTGCGCGAACTGGATCAGGACACCTATCAGCAGGAGTATCGGCAGGTTATTGCGGCAGGCGGAGACGGCACAATCAATATTTGTGTCAATGCTATGATCAGAAACAATATTGATTTGCCCCTTGCGATTATGCCCGCAGGCACAGCCAATGATTTTGCCTACTATTTTAATATCCCTAACGAGATTAATAAAATGATTGACATTGCTCTTGGGGACAATTTCACTTATGCAGATGTAGGCAGGGTCAATGAGCGGTATTTTATCAATGTCGCGGCAATCGGTCAGGTTGTAGGCGTCAGCCAGAAAACCGATCCAACGCTGAAAAACACCATCGGTGTTTTGGCGTATTATCTGAAAGGTCTGTCAGAGGTACCAAATCTGAAACCGACCAAGGTGACCCTGATTACACCGGAAAAAGTTTATAAAGAAAAGATGTATTTTATGGTGGTTATGAACGGAAAGTCTGCCGGTGGGTTCAAGAAGATTTCACCTGATTCGGAAATCAACGACGGGCTTTTGGATGTCATGCTGTTTAGAAATATGTCTCTTCTGCAGATGCCGGGCGTATTTATGAAGATTCTGCAGGGAAATCATTCCACCAGCAAGAAAGTTCTCCATTTTAAGACGGACAGGCTGACCATTCAGACCGAAGGAAATCTTCCTACAGATATTGACGGAGAACACGGGGAAACTTTCCCAATGGAGTTCAGTGTGGTGCATAATAGACTGAGAATACATACATTAGAAAACAATATGGGGGAGTAGAAGGATATGTTGAGATTAATCCTGAAAGAAACAGAAGAGTATGAACGGCTGGTAAAATTTTTCGTAGAAAACCAGCTGGAATTCGATGGCGACGAAGAGGTGGATACGGACATCGTCAAATGCTATAAAGTGACACACGGAGATGATTTTCTGGTAGGCGGCGTTGTTCTCGCCAAGAGAGAAGGGCGTTTTATTATTGATGGCATTGCGGTAGATCAGATGTACCGCAAGATGAAGGTCGGCGATATTCTGCTGAAAAAGGTCATCGATCAGGTAAAGGCTCTGGGTGGAACAGAACTGTATCTGGTGGCACGTGCGCCGGGATTCTTTCGCAAATACGGATTTACGACCATAGAACCGGAAGAGGCGCCAAACTTCTTTGAGTGCAAATACTGTCCCCAGTATCAGAAGACCTGCCATCCGGAAGTGATGAAATTGGAGATTGCATAGATGGAACATAACTATGATGATAATTTCGATTACGACAGAATTCTCCAGGGCATCTTAGATGTAGGAGAGGAAATGGTCATTGCCGGCGCTGAAGTGAATCGTGTGGAGAATAGTATCTACAGAATGTGCGAGGCTTACGGTGCAGACCGAATCAATGTATTTATTATCACCTCCAACATTCAGGTTACCATGGAAGCCCCTGATGGGAGAATTGTGACCCATATTCGGCGGGTAGTCAGAAATGAAGCAAACTTTGACCGGCTGGATTACCTGAATGATTTGAGCAGAACCATCTGCGCAGAGACACCGGGGGCGCAAAAGCTGCAGGAAATGCTGGAGGCTGTAATGAACAGACCCCAGCAGTCCAGATTTCTGAAATTTGTAGGCGCGGTACTGGTATCCGGAGGATTTACCGTTTTCTTTGGCGGAAATTTTAGGGATGGTATTGCGGCAGCTATTGTAGGCGTAGTTATTGTCCTTGTGGAAGTGTTTCTGGCAGAAAGAGAGAAAAACCAGATTGTCTATCATTTTGCTGCGTCGGTTGTTGCGGGGATTACGGCGATTTTGTTGGTACGTATCGGTCTTGGCCATAATGCAGACAAAATTATGATTGGCGGAATCATGCTGTTGATTCCCGGAATTGCTATGACGAATTCCATCCGGGATATGCTGATCGGCGATGTGGCGTCCGGCATGCTCAGACTATCAAATGCGCTTTTGGTGGCAGCAGCTATTGCATGTGGATTTGCCTTTACCATTATTGCCTTGGGAGGTGTCTTATGATTCTTCAAATTGGCGCTGCCTTTCTCGGCTCTATCGGTTTTGCCATTATCCTGAAAATTAAGGGAAAACAAATCGTTTATGCAGGTATCGGCGGAGCGGTTACCTGGATGATTTACCTGTTGACTTTTGCGCAGCTGCACAGCGATTTTCAGTGCAACCTGATTGCCTCTATCTTTGTGGCTGTTTATGCGGAAGTGATGGCACGGGTAAATAAAGCGCCGGCAACGATTTTTCTTACGGCGGCGGCGGTCCCGCTTATTCCGGGCGGAAAGCTGTACTATACCATGTTTGGTCTGGTCAGTGAAGACCAGAATCTATTTGTGGAAAGCGGAACGTCTGCGGTGATTATTGCTCTGGCTATTTCCCTGGGTTTTGTGGTAGTTGCCGTGGTCAATAAATATGTGAGCCGGTTCCTCTCCCATCGCAGAAAGCGGGAAGAACGAAAACAGGTGACAAAACTGTAAGGTATATGTAATTTTAAAATGTGGCATCACCCCTTTTTTCCGGGTACAATGAAGGTAACAGGAAAGAAAGGGGTGTTTTTATGAGAAGACTGGCAAGAGGCGCAGCAAAGGTCATGTTCATTACTCTGATCGTGGGCCTTATCGCAGCAACGCCTACCATCTATGGCGGCTATCAGCTTTATCGTGATGCTGTGGACGAGACAGGAATTTCTGATAAAGTAGAAGAAATCCGCAGTCGGGACGATTATGTGCCTTTAGATCAAATTTCTGTCTATTTTCAAGATGAAATTATAAGGTCTGAAGATAAGCGTTTTCGCTATCATTTTGGCGTGGATCCTCTTGCCATTGCAAGGGCTGTCAAAAACGACCTGATTGCCGGGTACTTTGCTGAGGGCGGAAGTACCATCACCCAGCAGCTTGCCAAGAATATGTATTTCGACTTTGACAAGCATCTTGAGCGAAAGGTTGCGGAGGTTTTTGTGGCTTTTCAGCTGGAATGGCATTATACAAAAGATGAAATTTTGGAAATGTACTTGAATTGTATCTACTTTGGGGAGGACTGTTATGGCATAAGTGAAGCCGCACAGCACTATTATCAGACGATTCCTTCGGATTTATCGGAGACGGAAGCGGACAGCCTGGTTTACACGATTAAGTGTCCGAATCTTTACAACCCTGTTGCCATGGAGACCGTTACGGTATAGAATTTCTGGTATACTTTGAACCTGTCAGAATACAATGTAGTAATGTGATTCTGGGAGGGAAAAATGATTAATAAAGCAGAGAGCAATGGAACCACGAATATGGCCCATATTTGTGGTATAGTGACAGAAGAACTGAAGTTGAACCATAAGACATACGGAGAAGCCTTTTACACTTTTGAAGTGGGGATCACGCGGAACAGTGGATATGAAGACCGTATTACGGTTATGGCTTCTGAACGGATACTGAGTATGATCCACATCGCAGAGGGAATGTATGTGGATATTGAAGGACAGATTAGAACGTATAACGAAGATGTAGGCGGGCGTAACCGGCTGAACATTGTTGTTTTTGCCCGAGATATGGTAGAAATAGATGAAGACGCTTTTCCCGTCAACGATATTTACTTAGAGGGGTATCTCTGTAAGAAACCCCTTTCCAGAACGTCGCCTCTGGGAAGAAAAATCTGTGATTTGATGATGGCAGTTAACAGGATGTACAATAAATCAGACTATATTCCATGTATTTCATGGGGCAGAAATGCGATATACTCTTCTACCCTTGAAGTGGGCGATAAAATCGCTATTCATGGAAGACTGCAGAGCAGACAGTACCGAAAAAAGCAGGATGATGGTGAAGTTGTCACCAAAACCGCTTATGAAGTCTCGGTACTGCAAATGGAACCCATAGAACAGAAAGAAGCGGAATGGAGTGAATAGATTGAAAGGCATATTGCATCAGTTTTGATTTGGTGCGATATGCCTTTCTTGGTTTTCTATGTTTTTTTGTTTATATGCGTTATTCTTCTTGTCCGTTGACCTTTACGTACTTCTTACCAAGTGCTCTTACGCCGAAGAAGTAAAGAACGGTCAAAACGGCGGCTATGATATAAGAAGCCGTATAGGACAAGTTGAAACCGATCTTCTGACTCAGGATGAAAGACGTGATAATAAACATATAGAACGTGCCCGGAATCAACGCAACCAGATAAGCTGCCTTTGCTGCGCCTTTCTTTGCAATCAGATATACGGTGATTGCAGCCAGAGCAAATACGGCAATAGTCTGGTTACTCCATGCGAAATATCTCCAGAGAATGTTGAATCCTTCTGCATTGATCTTGGCAAAGACCAGAATAGCAATTACCGGCACAAACATGCATAAAGTAAGGGCTACACGTTTGGATGCATTCTTCTGATCGATGTGAAGATAGTCGGCAATCATCAGTCTACAGGAACGCAGAGCTGTATCTCCGGAGGTAATCGGTAAAACGATAATGCCCAGGATAGCGATGATACCGCCAACAGGTCCAAGAAGATCCTTGGCAACTTCACCTACTGTAGCGGTAGTTCCGGCTGTGGAACCGTTGTTGTAAAGTCCCATAGCTGCAGCAGCCCAAATCATTGCGATAAGACCTTCTAAAATCATCATACCGTAGAACGTGATTTTTCCTTCTTTTTCGTGGGTTACGGAGCGACCGATGAGTGTGCACTGGGTGGAGTGGAATCCAGAAAGAATACCACAGGCTACAGTAACGAAAAATACCGGGATAAAGTTAGTGCCTGCACCGGAGTTACCCTCTGCATCGAATACCGGATAGATATTGAAGATGCCGGAGAAGCCGTGGTCGAAGTCAATGTTGTCCAGCTGATAGCCCTTGAAAAAGATGCCGAAGAATACACCGACTGCGGACAGCAGCAGGATTGCTCCGAAGAACGGGTAGATTTTGCCGATGATTTTGTCAATCGGGAACAGAGTAGCAATCAGATAGTAGCCAAGAATCACGGCATAGATCACCCATGTCCAGATATTGACATCCGTAAAACCACAGATCTGATTAGCAAATAAATCGCCGGGCGTGTAAGTAAATACTGCGCCGACAAGGAGCATCAGGACGCATAAGAAAATGTTGTAAACCTGATAAACCTTATTCCCCAGAAATTTGTTGATGATACCCGGCATCTGCACGCCATTCTGACGCAGAGAAATCATCCCGCTGAAATAGTCATGGGTAGCGCCGGCAATGACGCAGCCGATAGGAATGGTGATAAAAGCGACAGGTCCGAACAAGATTCCCTGAATCGGTCCGAAAATTGGACCGGTACCTGCAATGTTCAGCAGATTGATTAGAGAATTTTTCCACTTGTTCATAGGAACATAGTCAACGCCGTCCTGCATGGCAACAGCAGGGGTCTGTCTGTCATCCGGCTTAAAAATACGCTCAACGAATGTGCCGTAGAGCGCGCCGCCGACGATAAGAATTACAAGTCCGATTAAAAAAGTAGTCATGTTCTCATCTCCTCAATTAAATTTTTGACGAATATATTTTAATACCATTTTCTCATTTGTCAAGATAATGAATCAGGCTTTTTTTGTATTACAGAGAAATTTATTGGATTTTACGTCTTTAGTATGATACAATATTTGCAATGTTTTTATTGAGAGAAAAGGAAGGATGTGGATATATGTTTGACAGAAACGGTGCGGACAACAGCACATATAACGTAGAGAATGTTGAGTTTATCAAGAAATCTTCACCGGTTGTGGGAGATTTAATCGAAAAGGAATATAACAGACAGAAGAACAATATCGAGTTGATTGCTTCGGAAAATTATTGCTCCGAGGCTGTTTTGGCTGCCTGTGGAAGCTGTCTTTCCTGGAAGTATGCAGAAGGCTATCCTTATGTAAGAACTTCAGGAAACACAAGCAGATACTACGGCGGAACCAAGTTTGTGGATGAACTGGAAGAATACTGCTGTGATAAGTGGAGAGAAGTATTTCATACGGATTATCATGTTAACGTGCAGCCGCACAGTGGTTCTCAGGCCAACTTTGCGGGATATAAGGCAATCCTTCAGCCGGGAGATACGATTTTGTCACTGAGTTTGGATAACGGCGGTCACCTGACCCATGGATCTTCTGTAAACTTCAGTGGTAAATTATACGACATGGTGTTCTATGATGTAGACGAGAAGGGTTTCATCGACATGGAGGATGTGAGAAGAAAGGCACTGGAGTATAAGCCAAAGCTGATTTTGACCGGTGCATCCGCATATTCCAGAATCATTGACTTTGCAGCCTTTGCAGAGATTGCAAAAGAAGCAGGCGCATACTTCATGGTGGATATGGCTCATATTGCAGGTCTTGTAGCCGGCGGTGAGCATCCGTCTCCATTCGGTTACGCAGATATCGTAACGACAACAACACACAAGACCCTTCGAGGACCGAGGGGCGGCCTGATTTTTGGAAAACCGGAACTGGCAAAAAAGATTGACAGCGCGGTATTCCCTTATGCACAGGGCGGTCCACTGGAACATGTTATTGCCGGAAAAGCCGTTTGCGCGGAGGAAGCGCTGAAACCGGAGTATAAGGACTATGCGCGTCAGGTTGTCGCAAACAGTAAGGCGTTCTGCGATGAATTCCTGAAACTGAATTACAATATTGTAACCGGCGGCACAGACAATCACGTATTTCTCCTGGATTTAACGGGATATCCGTTCAGCGGAAAAGATTTACAAGACAGACTGGATGAAGTCGGTATTACCCTGAACAAGAACTGTGTACCTAACGAGACACGTTCCCCAAAGGAAACCAGCGGTGTGAGAATCGGAACTGCGCCGATGACAACAAGAGGTTATAATGAACAGGATTTCAGAGAAGTCGCACACAAGATTGATGCGGTGATTAAGGAGATGCTTAATCGCTAAATCAATTTGTATTTCAACAGAATCATATATACCGGAGCTGCCCGCCAATGGAAAATGAATTGGCGGACGGCTCCATTTATTAATACAATACTGCAATAAAGGAGGGCCTGCAGGCTTCAGATGATGACAGAAAAGAAAATGACAACGAAGAATCATGTGGACGTATTTTATTATCCCAATTGCTCTACCCATAGTTTCTGTCTTTCACTATATGTAAAAGCCGGATGCATCTATGAATCCGAGCATGATAACGGCATTACCCATTTTTTAGAACATCTGATTTTTCGTGGTGTTAATGACCGGATGCAAGGAAAGATGTACGAGAGGTTGGATCAATTAGGATTGTGCTTTAACGGTGCAACCTATAAAGAGTTTATGCATCTTTATATGATCGGAGCACCGCAGCATTTTGAAGAAGCGGCAGAGCTTTTTCTGCATGTATTTGCGCCTTTTACGCTGCCGGCCTCACAGGTAGAGACAGAGCAGCAGCGGGTAAAGGCAGAAATCAGGGAAGCTGAAGAGAGAAAAACTCTGGACTATTTTGCCGGCGAATTTGTCTGGGCAGATACACCTGTAAAAAACACGATTCTGGGAAACAGAGGCAATGTGAGCCGATTTAATCGAAGCAGGATGGAAGTCTATCGAAAAACCGTATTCCAGAGTGAGAATATATTTTTTTATGTGACAGGAAACGTAGGAGAAACGGATATCAAAGGTCTGGCACGACGGATAGAGAGCTGTAGTATTGATATAGGCACTTTGGGCAGAAAGAATGCGGTAGAAATTCCGGAAGGGTTTTGCTGCAGACCGCTTAAGGTACACCTGAAAAACAGCCCTTATACCATGGTGCAGTTCTCTTTTGATGTGAAGACGCAGCGCTATACGGGTGCAGAGCTGGCTTTACTCTATGATATACTCTTTTCCGGAGAGAGCAGTCTGATTCATCAGGAGCTTTCTGAGAAGCGAGGATGGATTTACAGCTATACTTCTGCGCTGGAAAAATACACAAATATAGGCAGGCTGTATTTCACCTATGAGATTGGCAGGCAGAATCTAAAGGATTCTATAGAGCTTGTACTGCAATGCCTTTCTACGCTGACAAATCAGGATGAATTGAACAGGCGTCTTTTATGTGTACTTCCTGAATATACGGACAATACTTATATGATTTATGATGATAACGAAGGTTTCAATTGGCAGAGAGCCTATGAATGCCATATGATGAACAGTCCTGCATCATCTGTCGAGGACACTCGCAGCGCATATGAAGCCGTAAAGGCAGAGCGACTGAGGGACATTGCAAGGGAAATTTTTCGTCCTGAAAATCTGGTACTTTCCCTAAAAGGAAAGAAACGTCAGATTGAAATTTCAGAAATTGAAACGGTTATAGCAGGCTGGCGGCCATGCGGAGACAAAGCGCCAAGGAGGATATAAGAAAATGGGAAAAATAAGAAAGCGATATGGGATTGTACGCAGAGCGATGCACAAGGAACTCAGAGAGCATAGAAGTTCTTTTATCGTGTTCTCTGTTTTACGTGCTTTGGTGGCAGTCGTCATGGTCTTGCAATTACTCAATCAAAACTATGAGAATGTGTTTCTCTGTGCATTTACCCTGGTACTTATGTTGGTGCCCAGCTTTGTTCAGCTTGAATTTCGTGTAGAACTGCCGAAAACCCTGGAAATCATTATTCTGCTGTTTATCTTTGCGGCGGAGATTCTGGGTGAAATCGGAGAGTTTTATCTGAAGGTGCCTAATTGGGATACGATGATGCATACTCTCAACGGATTTCTGGCAGCTGCAGTGGGATTTTCTATGATTGATCTTCTCAACCAGAGCAAGAAATACAGCTTTCATCTTTCACCTCTGTTTTTGTCTTTAGTCGCATTCTGTTTTTCTATGACTATCGGGGTTTTATGGGAGTTTTTCGAACTTGGCATGGATCAGTTTTTTGGTATGGATATGCAAAAAGATACAGTGCTGAACAGAATCAATTCGGTTATGCTTAACCCGGATGGACACAATGTGCCTTATGCCATAAACGGCATTGAAGAGGTCTTCGTAAACGGAAAAGAACTGGGCGTAGGCGGTTACTTGGACATCGGGTTGATGGATACCATGAAGGACCTGATCGTTAATTTTATCGGAGCAGTGATTTTTTCCATATTTGGATACTTTTATGTTAAGGGAAGAGGACGCAGATCTGTTATTGACAGTTTTGTGCCAAGGCGTAAAGAAAAAGAGGCTGATTTTCTCACCATAGAAAAAGTAAAAATCGAAAAAGAAAAAGAAAATCACTAAGTTCATTTTTAGTTTCCTTTTGGTTGGGAATACTACAGAAATAATAGGAGCAGATTTGCACATTTATGGAATTTGTGATAGAATATTATATTACTTTATGCGCTTTTGGGCATAACCTGAAGGAGGTAGCAAAATGAGAATTTTGATTGACGGTATGGGTGGAGACAATGCGCCGGCAGAAATTGTAGCAGGTGCTGTAGCAGCGTCCGCAGAGATAGAGCATCAGATTATGATTATCGGAAGAGAAGAGGAAATTCAGAAATGTCTTTCTCGTCACGGAGGACAGGACAAGATTGCTGTCATCGATGCCTCGGAGGTAATTTCCAACGACGAAGCGCCGGTCAAGGCCGTAAGAACCAAGAAGGACTCTTCTATTGTTAAGGGCCTGAACATGATAAAAAACGGTGAGGCTGATGTGTTTATTTCCGCAGGAAGCACAGGTGCGCTTCTGGCGGGAGGCTTGTTTATTCTGGGCAGAATACAGGGAATCGACAGACCGACTCTGGCAACAGTTTATCCGGTTATCGGCAAAGAACCATCTATTTTGGTTGATACTGGCGCAAACGCAGAGTGTAAGCCGAACAATCTGCTTGAGTTTGCCATTATGGGCAGCATTTATATGGAAAAAGTTATCGGAAGACAGAACCCTACAGTTGGTCTTGTCAATAACGGTACGGAAGAAGGCAAGGGTACAACGCTGACCAAGGCTGCATACGAACTACTCGAGAAGAGCCATCTTAACTTTATCGGCAGTGTAGAGGCAAGACAGCTGCCTGACGGAGGCTGTGACGTTATTGTTACAGACGGATTTACCGGTAATGCGATTATCAAGCTGACGGAGGGTATGGGGCTTATGGTGCTCAGAGAAATGAAACGCAGATTTCTCTCAAACACAAAGTCCAAGCTTGGCGCGATGCTGCTCAAGGATCAGCTTTCCGGGATCAAAAAAGAATTCAACTACGCTGAGTATGGCGGAGCACCGCTTTTGGGCGTAAAGGGGGCTATGCTGAAGATGCACGGTTCATCAGATGCGCTTGCTGTAAAACAGACTATTCTAAAAGCCGTTCCTTACGTAGAGGAAAATGTTGTAGATACGATTCAAAATTCAGTTCTGGAGATTGAGGAGATATTGATTAGTGAATAACACCGACTTTGAGAAAGCAATACAATATAAATTCAAGGACAGAAGTCTGCTGGACAAGGCGCTGACCCACAGTTCATACTGTAGAGAGCATGCTGTGACAGTCAGAGATAACAATGAACGGTTGGAGTTTCTCGGCGACGCTTTTTTCGATGCCATTATCAGTGTAGAGCTGTATCACCGTTTGGAAAAAGTAGACGAGGGAAAACTGACCAAGACAAGGGCGCTGATTGTATGTGAAAAATCTCTGGCCGCAGTAGCCGCTCGCCTGCGTATCGGTAAATACCTGAATATGGGTAAAGGCGA
The DNA here is from genome assembly GCA_036305845.1 of Emergencia sp. GTDB lineage: Bacteria > Bacillota > Clostridia > Peptostreptococcales > Anaerovoracaceae > Senimuribacter. The sequence continues at coordinate 92,008 of JAXKAR010000040.1, read as the reverse complement.
GGAACTGTCCGGTGGACGGAACAGGGAATCCATCATGGCCGATGCTGTAGAAGCAGTGGTAGGCGCAATCTATCTGGATGGAGGCTATAGTGAGGCAGCCCGTTTTGTATCCAGAGAATTTGCAGAAACCATTGATGACGCATTGTCCGGCAAGCTCTTTGGCGACTATAAAACCCAGGTACAGGAGATTTTGCAAAAACGGGGAAGAAAGACGACGATTACGTATTCGCTGGATCGGGAAGAAGGACCGGATCACGATAAAACTTTTTATGTCCACCTTGTTTGTAATGGCAGAAAACTGGGTAACGGCAGCGGCAAGAGCAAAAAAGAAGCGGAGCAGAATGCAGCAAAAGAGACCCTTACCCTTTTAGCGAGGGAGAAATCTGGCATTCGGTGTGAGGAGGAAGTTTAGCAGATGTATTTTAAAAGACTGGAGATGCATGGATTTAAGTCCTTTGCGGAACCTGTGATAATAGAGTTTCATGAGGGGGTGACCTGTATTGTCGGCCCTAACGGAAGCGGAAAAAGCAATATCAGTGACGCCATCAGATGGGTGCTTGGCGAGCAGAGCCCGAAGGCGCTTCGCGGCGGCAAGATGGAGGAAGTTATCTTTGCAGGAACGGCCAGCAGGAAATCCCGTGGAATGGCAGAGGTTACTTTGGTGATAGATAATTCAACAGGCATTCTGGATATTGACTACAATGAGGTAGCGATTACCAGAAGAATGTATCGTTCCGGTGAGAGCGAGTATCTGATTAACAACAACCAGTGCAGACTGAGAGATATTAGAGAGCTTATCATGGATACCGGTATTGGTGTTGATGGTTATTCTCTCATTGGGCAGGGAAAAATTGCCGATATTGTCAGTAACAAGCCGGAGAGCCGCAGGGAGATTTTTGAAGAGGCTGCCGGTGTAGTCATGTACAAAAGTAAGAAAGCGGAGGCAGAACGGAAACTGGATTCCACCGCTAATAATTTGGAGAGAGTAGATGACATTATTGGAGAGATCGAGGGACGGATTGACGGTCTGAGAGAGGATAGTGCAAAAGCAAAGGAGTATCTGGAGCTGAAAGAGCGCTACAGGGATCTGGAAATTAATATTACCTTAAAAAATATCGAGAATATCTTAAACAAAGATCAGGTTTTCAAGAATGATATTCAGGCACTGCAGGAACAGATTGAGGTTATTTCCCGGGAAAAACGGGAAATCGATGTTCAGGCCCAGGCTGACAGAGAGAGAAGCGATACTTTAGACCATCTTGGCAATGATGCAAGGGACAAGCTTTTGAACACGGTGGAGGAGATAAACCGCAAAACCAGTGACCATCAGCTTAGAGAAGAACGTCTTTCCGGTATCCGAAAAGATGAGAACAGACTTCAGCAAGAATGTGAAGTTTTACGGGAACGATGCGGCAAGGAAGAACATAATCAGACCGAGCTGGAGAAATCCAGGTCGGAAATTTTGCGTAAATACGAAGAAGCGGAAACGCTTTTGCAGGAAAAAATTTTATATCACAGTCAGGTTTCCCGTGAGGCATCTTTACAAGCAGAGCAGATAGATAACGGCAAGGAGCTTCTCTTTGGACTTCACAATGAAATTGCAGTGAAAAGCAGCGAAGTTAAGAGCTATGCCAGCATGAAGGACACCTTGGAAAAGAGGAGCGCGCAGCTGTCACAGGAGGCAGAGGCATCCTCAGCGCATAGCAATGAGAACAATAGAATTCTGTCTGAAACAAGGGCGCAGGAAGCCTCTTTGCAAGAGGAAATCAAAGGCCTGGAAAAACAGCTGAACACATATATTGCAGAAAGCAGACAGTTGACAGAGGAAAGAAAAACGCTTAATGCGCTGTCTGCAGAGCTTAGACTGAAGGGCAGTCAGAAGGCCGCACGAAAAAAAACCATTGAAGAAATGGAAAGCAATTATGAGGGGTACAATTTCGCTGTCAAGTATATTATGCGAGCAAACCTTCCGGGAATCAAAGGCGTGGTTGCCGACCTGATGGAGGTTCCCAAGGGATATGAAACCGCAGTGGAGACAGCGCTCGGCGCCCAGATGCAGAATATTATTTGTGACACGGATGGAAATGCCAAAAATGCAGTAAATGCCCTGAAAGAAAATAAAGCCGGAAGGCTGACGTTCCTCCCTATCGCATCCATTAAAGGAAATAGAGCGGCTATCAGTAGCAGGATTTCCGGTCATAAGGGATACATAGGGTTGGCTGCGGATTGTATAAAATCCAGTCAGGAGCTATCACAGATTTTCGATTATCTCCTGGGACGAGTAATCATCGTAAAGGACATGGATACGGCGATTTCCCTGTCTAAAGAGGCCGGCGGCGGTATTAGGCTGGTAACGCTGGATGGCGAGATTATCAATGCAAGCGGTGCAATTACCGGCGGAAGGTACAAGAATAAAACGGCAAATCTTCTGGAACGAAAGGGAGAAATCGCCAGTCTGGATCAGGAAATCAACAGAATTTCTGCACAGCTTTCCGATAGTGAGGGTAAAAGTAAGGCGACGGCAAACAGATTGGAGCGGGTAGAACAGCAGATCAGCACACTGAGAGAGACAGCCAGAGAAAAAGAAATTCTTTTAGCGGCACTTAAGAGCAAAATTACAGCCCTCGTTGAAACTTTAGAAGGAATTACAGATCGCAGTCAGCGTTATGACAGCGAGCTTTCCGCCATAGAAAGAGAAATGCATGCTGCAGAGGCAGCCCAGGCTCAGCTGCAGAGCCAGATTAAGGAGGCGCAGGAGAGAATCGGTCAGGTGAACGAAGAAATCGAGGCGGCCATGACTGCATACGAAGAGCAGAAACGCCTTACTGATCAGGCAAGTGAAGAAATTACCAAAACAAGAATCGATGTAAATGGATGGAGCAGCAAGAAAACCAACATGGAAGAGCTGCGCCAGAGAGTCGAGGAGGCTATTGAGGATTATCATTTTCAGATTCAGGAAAAGGAACGTACGCTGCATAGCCTGACCGAAGAGAAGAATTCTCTCCTGTTCGGCGAAGTGACAGAAGCTGATATAGAAGAACTGGTGAAAACAAAGGAAGAAACAGAAGGCTATATCGGAGAGATTACCCGGGAGAAGGAGGCTCTTTCCCAGCGATTGGGGCAGGTCACAGCGCAGCAGCAGGCTTTAGGCGAAAAAATCAACGCCTGCCAGGATCAAAAATACCAGTTGGAGATTAAACTGGCAAAGAGTGAAACACAGCTTGACACTTATAAAGAACGCCTTTGGGACGAGTTCGAAATTTCGTACGCCCAGGCAGTGGATCTTCGAAAAGAAGATTTTGTCATGGGTACTTCCATTAAGGAGAGCAGGGAAATCAGAAATCGGATCAGAGAATTGGGTGAAGTAAACGTAGGCGCTATCAAAGAATACGAATCTGTCAGCCAGAGATATACATTCCTGACCACACAGCGTACCGATATCGTTACTGCCATGGATGAGCTGAAAGCCATCATTACCGATATGGACACGACCATTAAGACCAAGTTCAAAGAGAACTTTGATCAGGTAGTGGAAAACTTTGAAACGATTTTCCGAGAACTCTTCGGCGGAGGACATGCGGAGCTTTCTATGGAGGACGAAAACAATCCTCTGGAATCGGGCATTGATATTATTGCCCAGCCGCCGGGAAAGAAACTGCAGAACATCAATTTAATGAGCGGTGGAGAAAAGACCATGACGGCCATTGCGCTGATGTTTGCCGTACTGAAGACCAAACCGACACCGTTCTGCATTCTGGATGAGGTTGAGGCTGCTTTGGACGATGCCAACATTGACCGATTTTCCAGATACCTGCGGAAGTTTGAGAATATCCAGTTTACGCTGGTTACCCATCAGAAGGCAACCATGGAACACGCGGATGTGCTTTATGGCGTAACAATGCCGGAACAGGGAATTTCTAAAGTGCTGAGTTTAAGATTAGGCGATAATTTTGAATTATAAATATAGATGAAATAGGTGACAGACAATGATTTATGATCATGTATTAGCATGTATGGGACAGACGCCCGTAATCCGGCTGAATAAAATGGCCGACCCACAGGGAGCGGAAGTTTTGGTTAAGTTTGAGGGACTCAATGTGGGAGGTTCAATTAAGACCAGAACCGCCTTCTATATGATAGATAAGGCAGAGAAAGACGGATTGATTGGTCCGGACTCCATTATCGTAGAGCCGACCAGCGGCAATCAGGGCATTGGACTTGCACTGATTGGTGCAGTAAAAGGCTATGAAACGATAATCATCATGCCGGATTCTGTCAGCGAGGAGCGGAGAAAGCTGGTAAAGCATTACGGTGCAGAAGTGATTCTGATTCACGACGATGGGGATATCGGTAAATGTATCGATCAGTGCCTTGCTACTGCACTGAAGATGGCGAAAGAAAATCCCAGAGTTTATGTGCCGCAGCAGTTCGAAAATCCGGCTAATCCTATGGTGCATAAACATCATACGGGACTGGAAATTCTGGAGCAGGTTGCAGGACCTATTCACGGTTTTTGTTCCGGCATCGGAACAGGCGGTACAATCAGCGGAATTGGGGAAGTGCTGAAAGCACAGAATCCGGATATAGAAATTTGGGCGGTTGAGCCGGAGAATGCAGCGATTCTTGCCGGCGGAACTGTAGGAACCCATCTGCAGATGGGTATCGGAGACGGCCTGATTCCTAAAAATCTGAATCTCTCTATCTACGATGATATCTACGTGGTCACTGATGAGGAGGCAATCAGAACGGCCAGAAGGTTGGCTCAAGAAGAGGGACTGATGTGCGGAATTTCCAGCGGAACCAATGTGGCGGCTGCACTGAAACTGGCAAAAAAGCTGGGAAAGGGAAAGACCGTAGTGACTGTTCTTCCGGATACGGCGGAGAGATATTTCTCCACCCCTCTATTTGATGAATAGAAAACATAGAAAGAAAAACGAGAGGATAATCGATGGCTTTATTAAATGAAAAAAAGGGCTTCTTCGGACGGCTGTCTGAGCGTATTGGCGATGCCATTATGGGAAGACCGGAGATCGACGAGGATCTTATGGATGAAATTGAGGAGATTTTGATCACCTCAGATATCGGTATGGACACAACCATGAAAATCATGGAAAATCTGCGCCGGTACATTAAAGAAAACTACATCAGAGAACCGGAAAAGGTTAAGGAAGGACTGGCAAAAGTCATTGCAGAACTGATGGATAAGGGCGAAAGAAATAAGCTCTGTGCAGATACACCACTGGTCATTTTGATGATTGGTATCAACGGCGGTGGAAAGACAACTTCTATTGCCAAAATCGGACATAAACTGAAAGAAGATGGAAAGACCGTTCTTCTCGGGGCTGCGGATACATTCCGTGCCGCAGCAGGAGAACAGCTGGAAATCTGGGGAAAGAGAATCGGCGTAAATACGGTAAAACATCAGGAAGGCGCCGATCCTTCTGCGGTTATCTTTGACGCCATTCAGTCTGCAAAGGCAAAGGAGATTGATGTCCTGATCTGTGATACCGCAGGCAGACTGCAGACCAAGAAAAATCTGATGAATGAACTGGAGAAGATGAATAAGGTGATTTCCAGAGAGTATCCGGAAGCGGCAAGAGAAACGCTGCTGGTTCTGGACGCTACGACAGGGAAGAACGCTATTTCACAGGCTCAGGAATTTAACGAGGTTGCTGAAATCACCGGAGTTGTACTGACTAAGCTGGACGGTACAGCTAAGGGAGGAATCGCCATTACTATTTCGGACGAGTTTGATCTGCCGATAAAATATATCGGTGTAGGAGAAAAGATGGAAGATCTGAAACCGTTTGATCCGTTAGAATTTGCAGGAGGAATATTCAGTGAGTAAACCAATCGTAGCCGTGGTGGGAAGGCCAAACGTGGGAAAATCCACTTTCTTTAACAAGGTTGTGGGAAGAAGAGTTTCCATTGTTGAGGATACGCCGGGCGTAACAAGAGACAGAATTTATGCAGAAGCAGAGTGGAACGGCATCCATTTTGCGCTGATTGATACCGGCGGCATTGAGCCGGAGAGCGAGGATGTGATTCTTTCCCAGATGCGTGAACAGGCGCAGGTAGCCATGGATATGGCAGACGTGATTCTATTTATGACAGATGGAAAGGACGGACTTACCCATGCTGATGAAGAAGTGGGCATGATGTTGAGACGAACCGGTAAGAAGGTCATTCTTATCGTAAATAAAATTGACAACCCGAGAAATCTTCCGGATCATTTTTATGACTTCTATGAACTGGGTATCGGGGAGCCGATTCCGGTTTCTGCTGCCAATATGCTCAATTTTGGAGATGTTTTAGACGAAATCGTAGAAAGTTTTCCTAAAGGTGCAGGGCAAGAGGAAGAAGAAGACATCAAAATCGCCGTAATCGGAAAGCCAAATGTGGGAAAATCATCACTGATCAACTGTCTGATTGGCGAAAAACGCGTAATTGTTTCGCCGATTGCAGGAACGACCAGAGATTCTATTGACACGCCGTTTGAATACGGAGAGGATAAATATCTGCTCATTGACACAGCCGGTATACGTCGTAAGAGCAAGGTCAATGAAGATATTGAACGATACAGTGTCATCAGAGCGGTAGCGGCAATTGAGCGATGTGACGTCTGCCTGCTGATGATTGACGCAGAAGAAGGCGTTACCGAGCAGGACAAGAAAATTGCCGGGGTTGCCCACGAGGCAGGAAAAGGTATCGTTGTCGTTATCAACAAGTGGGATCTTATCGAAAAAGAAACCAACACCATGCGGGACTTCAGAAGAGAGGTGGAAGCGGAGCTGCAGTTCATGTCTTATGCGCCGTCTGTATTTATTTCCGTCAAGGATAAACAGAGAGTTTATGACGTGATTAAAATGTCAAAATATGTGGCAGAAAAGCGAGCGCTGAGAATACCGACCGGACAGCTGAACAGCTTGATTACTGATGCAACTATGATGAAACAGCCGCCAAGTGACAAAGGAAAACGGCTGAAAATTTACTATGTTACCCAGGTAGGTGTAAAACCGCCGTTGTTCTCGTTCCAGATTAACAAGCGGGAACTGATGCATTTTTCTTATGCAAGATACTTGGAGAATAAGATTAGGGAGGGCTTCGGCTTTGAAGGTACTTCCATCAAATTCGTATTCAGAGAAAAAGGAGAAAAGGAACAGTAATGGATACTGCTATGTTTATTCTTGTCATTGTCGCAGCTTATTTTATCGGAAATATTTCCCCTTCTATTCTACTGGGAAGGGCGGCAGGCATAGACATTAAAAAAGAGGGCAGCGGAAATGCAGGAACGACCAATGCACTGCGGGTTTTAGGAAAAAAAGCGGCGGTGATTACGCTGATTATTGATATCGGCAAGGGATTCCTCAGCGTTATGCTGGGATTCTGGTTGTCTACGCCACTGGCCGGCATGCTGTGCGCTTTGGCTGCATTTGCAGGCCATATCTGGCCGGCTATGTTTCACTTTAAGGGCGGAAAAGGTGTGGCTGTAGCTTTTGGCGCGCTTCTGGCCGTAAATTGGCATCTGGCGCTGATTGCACTGGGCATTGTTGCGGTAACCGTACTGCTGACCAGAATGGTATCGTTGGGATCCATTATGGCAGCGGCCGCTTTTCCGGTGACAGCCTACTTTTTGGAACGGGATTTTTTCTGGATTGGTCTTGTTATGGCTGTGATTTTACTGTATGCTCATAGGAGCAATATTAAGAGGATTCTAAAGGGCGAAGAAAGCAAACTGAGCTTTAAGAAATAAAGGAGAGCAATATGAAAACAATTGGCGTAATCGGCGCAGGCAGCTGGGGTACGGCGCTTGCTATTACATTGGCAGGAAAAGGACATCAGGTCAAGATCTGCGATATCAATCAGGAGCATCTTGCAGAGATGAAGGAGCATCGAGAAAATGTAAGATATCTGCCCGGTATAAAGTTTCCGGAAACTCTTGATGTTGTAACCTCTGCGAAAGAGGCGCTTAGTGGTGCGGATATCGCGCTGTTTTCCGCTCCGGCGCAGCATTTTAGAAGCGCTTTTGAACAGGCAATTCCTTATATTGAAGATAACATGATTGTGGTGAATGTGGCAAAGGGTATTGAGCAGGGTACATTGATGAGAATGTCAGAAATCGCTTATATTCTCAAACCGGACGTGAAGTATGTCGTGCTTTCCGGACCGTCTCATGCCGAAGAAGTAGGCAGAGCATTACCGACAACCGTTGCTGTTGCATCTAAGGATATGACGCTTGCTGAAGCGGTACAGGATGTATTTATGACTGACCGTTTCCGCGTTTACACCAATGATGATGTCTGTGGTGTGGAACTTGGCGGCGCACTGAAGAATATTATCGCCTTGGGTGCAGGGATTTCTGACGGCATCGGTTTTGGCGACAATGCAAAGGCTGCGCTGATGACAAGAGGCATTACCGAGATGTGCAGATTAGGCGTTAAGCTGGGTGCAGATATCGCAACTTTCTCCGGGCTTACCGGAATTGGTGATTTGATTGTGACCTGTACCAGTATGCATTCCAGAAATCGTCGCTGTGGAATCATGATTGGCGAAGGAATTAAACCGAGTGAGGCTGTAGAAAAAGTAGGTATGGTTGTAGAAGGTATGTTCACCGCAGAGGCGGCTTTTGAACTGGCACAGAAGGTAGGCGCAGAAATGCCGATTACTTCCTGCATCTATCACTGTATCAAAGAAGAAATCAGTGCGGCTGAAGCAGTGGATATGCTCATGGGCAGAGATAGAAAGAACGAGAAGCACATCGGCTAAAAAAATGACACAGGAGAAGAACTACATGGACAAAACCTTTCACATAACGACTTTTGGCTGTCAGATGAATGAGCATGACTCGGAAGTTATGGCCGGCATGCTGATAGAAAAGGGATTTACCCCGGTGAAAGAGCGGAAAGACGCAGATGTGGCGGTAATCAATACCTGCAGCGTCAGAGAAAATGCAGATAAACGGTTTTTCGGCACCTTGGGACAGCTTAAACGAAGAAAGACAGAAAATCCGGATTTTATAGTCTGCGTCTGTGGGTGCATGATGCAGCAGCAGCATGTCATTGATACCATTAAGGCCAAGTATCCTTGGGTGGATATTATCTTCGGTACACACAATATTCACCAGTTTCCGGAACTGATTGACAATGCACTGAAAGAAAAGAGAAAGCAGATTGACATTTGGCCTGATGGCGGAGAGATTGTAGAGGGGCTTCCTGCTAAGCGACTCCACCAGTCAAAGGCGCTGGTGAATATCATGTTTGGATGCAATAATTTCTGCACATATTGTATTGTGCCATATACCAGAGGGCGAGAAAGAAGCCGAAATCCGGAGGAAATCCTTCGAGAAGTGAGAGGACTGGTTGCTGACGGCGTGAAAGAAATTATGCTTCTGGGACAAAATGTAAACTCCTACCATGGAGAAGGAGATGTGGATTTTGCAGATCTTCTTTATCAGCTCAATCAGATTGAAGGCCTTGAACGGATTCGTTTCATGACCAGCCATCCAAAGGATCTGTCTGATAAGCTGATACAGGCATTTAAAGACTGTGATAAGCTTTGCAGAAACATCCATCTTCCGGTGCAGTCCGGAAGCAGTCGAATTCTGAAAGCGATGAACAGAAGGTATACAAAAGAACAGTATCTCAATCTGGTAAACAGACTGAAAGACGCTGTGCCGGGAATCACCATGTCTACGGATATTATCGTAGGTTTTCCGGGAGAAACGGAGGAGGATTTCGCAGAAACATTGGATCTTGTCGAGACAGTAGGCTATGACTCAGCTTTTACTTTCCTCTATTCCATCAGAAAAGGAACCCCGGCAGAAAAATATGAGGAACAGATTCCGGAAGAAATCAAGCACGAAAGATTCAACAGGCTTGTGGATCTGGTCAATTCAATCAGTGCAGAAAAGAATAACGCATATGTAGGACGGACGGAAAAGGTACTGGTAGAGGGACCAAGTAAGACCGGAAGTCGCACTTTTGCAGGAAGAACAGACGGATTTAAACTGGTGAATTTTCGTGGAGATGAATCCATGGTCGGAAAAATCATTGATGTGCGTATAACGAAGAGCAATACCTTCAGTTTGGAAGGCGAGGTTGTATAGATGGGACAGGAACTTTCTCCGCTGCGGCAGATGATAGAAGCTTATGTACCTGTGTGCACACAGGAAGCGCGAGATCGGGAGATTATGCTGCAGTTTCTGGACGATCATGATGATTGTCTTTGCAGAACTTGTATGACCGGTCATTTTACTGCATCCGCCTGGATTGTTAATCCCGGCCGAAATAAGGTTCTGATGATTTATCACAATATTTATGACAGTTGGGCTTGGACAGGGGGCCATGCAGACGGGGATCCGGATCTGCTTACCGTGGCACTTAGAGAAGCAGAGGAAGAAACGGGCGTAACCGATTTTCGCTTGATTTGCCGGGAGCCTGTTTCGCTGGAAATTCTCACCGTAGATGGACATATGAAAAAGGGCGTTTATGTGCCCAGTCATTTACACATGAATTTGACCTTTATGCTTGAAGCGGAGGAAAGCGGGGCATTAAGAATTAAGGCAGACGAGAATAGTGGTGTGGCCTGGATTGAGACAGAGGATGTGTCGCGAAGGGTCAGCGAAGCTTGGATGAATAAATGGATTTACAGCAAATTGGAAAAGAGGTATGAACATGAAGAAAACTGATTTAGGATTAATGCATATTTACTGCGGAGAAGGGAAAGGAAAAACCACTTGTTCAGTAGGTTTGACGGTAAGAGCCTGTGGTTTTGGGCTGCATGTTTTGTTCATGCAGTTTCTCAAGCCGGGAACCAGCAGCGAGCTTAATGTACTCAGAGAACTGCCGGGGATTGACGTTTTTCATATGATGCCGACAAAGAAATTCTCCTTTCAGATGACGGAAGAAGAAAAACAAGAGGCCAGAGAAAATAACAGAAGAGAGTTTGGCGAAATGGTCAATATGCTGACAGGGGATCACTATGACATGCTGGTTATGGACGAATGTCTTGGCGCTATCGAAGCAGGTCTTATGGATGAGCAGGTCGTTCTGGATTTTCTGAAGAACAGACCGGAGCAGCTTGAGGTAGTGCTGACAGGCAGATATCCGAGCAAAGCGCTTGAAGAAATGGCTGATTATGTGTCCAGAATTGACAAGGTAAAGCATCCTTTCGATAAGGGTATTCCGGCAAGAGCAGGCATTGAAGACTAAAAACGGACAAAACCCTGTTAAGCAGATTTTAATAAAAGTTTTTCTAAAGAACCGTCATATCTATGGCGGTTTTTTCATATCCTTTCTTATAGTTATGTGAGAAAGAGGATGAAGGTATGACTGATGGAACGATTTATACGAATATTGCTGAGCGGACAGGCGGAGAAATCTTTGCCGGCGTTGTAGGCCCGGTTAGAACAGGAAAATCCACGTTTATCAAACGGTTTATGGAACTATTTGTTGTACCGGGCATCGAAAATACATATGTCAGATCCCGGGTGGTGGATCAGCTTCCGCAGAGTGGAGACGGCAGAACGATTACGACAACAGAGCCTAAGTTCATTCCGGAGGAAGCGGTCAAAATTAAGGTAGGTAACGCCGCTATGGCCATTCGCCTTGTGGACTGCGTGGGATATCTGGTTCCCGGGGTTTTGGGTCATGAAGAAGAAGGAAAGAGTCGAATGGTCAAAACACCGTGGGATGATACGCCTATGCCTTTTGAGGAAGCGGCGGAAAGAGGTACGGATAAGGTAATCGGCGATCATTCCACTGTTGGCATTATGGTGACTACAGACGGAAGCTTTGGCGATTTGTCCAGAGATAATTATGTGCGTGCAGAGGAGAAGACGGTAAAACAGCTAAAGGCGTTGGGAAAGCCTTTTGTGATTCTTCTCAACAGCAGCAGACCTGACAGCGAAGGGTGCAAAAAGCTTGCAGCAGCCTTAAAGTCATCGTATGGCGCTCCGGTGATCAGCGCAGATCTTTCTGTCATGGACAGAGATGTTCCGGAAAAAATCTTTGCAGAACTTTTAAAGCAGTTTCCGATCAGTGAGATTTTTATTGACCTGCCGGAATATATGGACGCTCTTTCTCCCCAGCATAGAATCAAAGCCGGGCTGGTAGAATCCGTATGCGCTTGGATGGATACTGTAGACACAGTGAGCAGTGTGGAGGCGTCTATTGGGGTGCTTCGGGCTAATGAGAACGTCAGAGATATTTCTGTCGACAGCTGCGATATGGCAACCGGAAAGGTTTATATTACCATAAAGCTGCAAGAGGGTCTGTATTATCAGATTATCGAAGAAATCTTGGCTCATCCGGTAAAAAGTGACAGAGAACTGTTCATGCTGCTGAAGGAATACGCAAAGGCGAAAGCCTCCTATGATGATATGCGCCTTGCCATAGACAGTGTCAGCCGCAGAAATTATGGTATTGTTCATCCTAAACTTTCTCAGATGGACTTGGGAAAACCGGAAGTATTCAGGCAGGGCAATAAGTATGGCGTCAGACTGGTGGCTTCGGCTCCTTGCCTGCATATGATACGTACAGATATCAGTACAGAAATCTCGCCTATTGTGGGCAGTGAACAGCAGTCAAAAGATCTGGCCGATTATCTGATGGAGAAATTTTCTGCATCGGATGAAGAAAACGATATCTGGGAGACAAATCTATTCGGCAAGACCTTACGAGAGCTCGTGTGTGAACAGATGGATGGAAAGCTTTCTGCCATGCCGGATACCTTACAGGATAAGGTGCAGAAGTCTCTGCAGAAGATCAGTAACGAGGGGAAAGACTACTTTATCTGTATCATTCTCTAATAGAATAAGCGAACAAGAGGCAGCCTGACTTAACCGATGTTGAGGCAGGGCCTCTTTTTATTATATTTTGGGAAGGAGACAGAACGGCTTGTATCTGCGATGCGTAAGCCACTTTCACGTACGATTGCTTAGCGGAAAAAAAGTGGAAAATTTTACTGTAATGTGATAAAATGTTACCATTAGTGAAAAGATAGAGGGGTAAGGGGTCTCAGATGACATATTTTATTAGCTTATTTACTGAGCACGATTTTACCGCGCTTATTTATAGTATCAATTTTATCATCGCACTGACGATTATCTTTCTGGAGCGCAAAAATCCGGCGGCGTCTCTGGCATGGATTCTGGTTCTCTTTGTATTACCGATAATCGGTATTTTTCTCTATCTCATGCTGTCTCAGAATATTTCACGGCAGAAGATTTACAGACTGAGCGATCATGAGAAGAACATTATCGATAAGGAGCTGAGGACGCAGATTGACAGCATTGACGGCGGCAGATTCTCCTTTGTTAACGATACGGCGAAGAAGTGGAAATATATGATTAAGCTTAATCAGGTATACGGCAGCGCATATCTGACCCAGAACAATGATGTGGAGCTTCTGACTGATGGTAAAGAGATGTTTGAGCGAGTGCTTACAGACATCAATGAGGCCGGTGAGTCAATCAGCGTAATGTCTTACATTCTCAAGGATGATTTGGTGGGACGGCGGTTTATCGAAGCGCTGACCCGCAAGGCGGAAGAGGGTGTGGAAGTCAGACTGATTATGGATGCCATCGGCAGCCGTTTTATCAATGACTGGGTACTCAGAGATTATCTGAGAGCAGGCGGAAAGGTAGCATACTTTTTTAAGCCAAAGATTAAATATCTGTATTTGAAACTCAATTATCGAAACCATAGGAAAATCATGGTCATAGACGGAAGAATCGGTTATGTCGGTGGATTCAATATTGCCAGAGAGTATCTGGGTTACAAGAAGAAATTCGGGTATTGGCGAGATACGCATATTCGCATAAGCGGAAATGCGGTCCAGGATTTGAACAGTCGTTTTGTGCTGGACTGGCGTTTTGCATCAAAAGAACCGATTAACCTGACCCATACGTTGATGGGAGAGGTGGACGGAAAGGGGACAAGTCCTGTACAGATTGTGTCCAGCGGACCCGATTCCATCAGGGAAGAAATCAAACGATCTATGATGCGAATGATTACTTTTGCCGAGCGATCTGTATATCTGCAGACACCGTATTTTATTCCGGATCCGAGTATGCTTGAATCGCTGAAAATGGCGGCTCAATCCGGAGTAGATGTAAGAATTATGATTCCTTGTATGCCGGATCATCTCTTCGTCTATTGGGCTACCTACGCCTATTGCGGGGAATTGATTCGTTCCGGCGCAAGGGTATTTATCTATGACGGCGGTTTTCTTCATGCAAAGACCATGGTAGTTGACGGAGAAGTCTCTACTGTGGGTTCAGCTAATTTTGACCGACGCAGTTTTCGGCTCAACTTCGAAACCAATGCATTCATTTACGAAGAAGCATTTGCAAAGAATATGGAAATTCGGTTCCTTGCGGACATGGAGCATGGGCATGAGCTGACCCTTGCGGAATATGATCGCAGGTCGACAAAGATTAAGTTTAAAGAGGCAGTCTCCAGGCTGCTTTCGGATATACTATAGGAGGAACAATCTATGAAATTTTATATCGCACTTTGGTTTGCAAAATTGATTAATATCATCATCAATATTGTGGACAAGAGCAGAGGATCCAATTTCTCCGGGGAAAAAGCAATGAAAATCGACCCCCAGATGGTGGCGCATTTTAAGGGAATCGATTATGCAAAGGTACTGTTTATTACCGGTACAAACGGAAAATCCACAACCACCAATCTGATTACGCATATTTTCCGCAGCAGTGGAAAGAAGGTGATTGCGAACCTGGAAGGCGCCAATCTGATTTATGGTATTGCGACAGCGTTGTCCAAGGCGTCATCCCTTACGGGAAGAATCAGCGCTGACTATATCATCTTTGAAACGGACGAGCGGTATCTGCCGATTATTCTCAAACAACTTCCGGCTAAGAATATTATGATTACCAACTTGCAGAAGGACCAGGTTCAGCGAAACGGCGATCCGGACTTCATTTACAGAAAGGTATTTGAAGCGGTAGGCGATGATGTTCGGCTTTTCCTCAACAACGAGGAACCGAGAACCAAGGCCTTTGACAGCAAGGCGGGAGAGATAATCACCTATGGCGTAGCTCGCCATGCGGAATCTTTTACTAAGGATGATACTTTTCCGACCATGGCATGTCCGAAGTGCAGACATGGAATCACTTTCGACTATTATAATAATGACGGCGTAGGCAGTTTTCACTGTGATCACTGCGGTCACAGCAGTGGAGAATGGGCTGATTATACCATTACCGATGTTGATTTTGCCGGCAGAAGTTTTAAGCTGGGGGATGTGACGTTTAATATGCCGTATGACACGCCGTATATGTGCTATAACTACGCAGGAGCCCTTGCGGTTGCGGAGAGGCTGGGAGACATTGCGCCTTGTGAGGCAGCGAAGGCCTTTGGTAGTTTTGAAAATGTAGGCGGTCGTTTTGAAATCCTGGAGTATAAGGGAAAAACCATCAAATACATGAGAATCAAGCAGGAAAATCCGGAAACCTTACAGACCTGTATCAATGTCATGGCGGCAGACAAGGAAAAGAAGATGGTCTGCCTGGGCTTATGTCCACTGATTGATATGATTCCGCATTATACCAATTCCTTTTATGCCTTTGACTGCGATCTGTCGGCGCTGGTAAAATCCGATGTGGAAAAATACTTCTGCTTTTCTGACCGGGTATGCTATGATACGGCAAACAGACTGATTTATGAGGGTGTAGATCCGGAAATGATTTCTATTGCAGATACGGAAGCGGTAGAAACCATATTCAAGGAAATAGAAAGCGTGGAAACAGATAATATTTACTTGATTACCTGGATCAAGACATTCTACCATATGAAGAAATATATAGAAAAGGAGGGACAATAGATGAATCAGATAAAGATCGGATGGCTCTTTCCCGATACATTGTATCTTCACGGAGAGAGGGGGAATATACTGGCATTGGAACGGTTTTGCAAAAAAGCCGGGTTTGAGCCGGTAATTACCAGGGTGGAATTTGAAACCGAAGGCTTTACGCCAATGGATTATGACATCATCTTTTGTCCACCGGGAGAAATCGTTTCTTATCCGGTTATTCTGCAGTGGCTTTTGCCTTATCGTGAGGATTTTGCGCAATTCGTTGCAGCAGGAAAAGTGCTTGTTGCTACGGGGACCTCTGTTGCCTTATGGTGTGAAACCGTAAAGCGTACAGACGGCAGTACATTTTCGGGAATGGGACTGCTTTCTGCAGAAGCTGTTGAAAACCGGGTAGTATATGGCGATGATAATCTTTTTGCCTGTACGTATAACGGAAAAACTATGGAAATTCTGGGCAACCAGATTCAGATGGCAGATTTTATCAATAAGGGCGAAACACCTTTTGGTCAGCTGCTTTACGGCTACGGAAATACGGGCAAAGACAGAAATGAAGGATTTATGAAAAACAATTCTGTTTTCACCAATGCACTTGGACCTGTGCTGGTGACTAATCCGTGGCTGACCGTTTCTATTATCGAGGCTGCGGCTGAAGCAAAGGGTTATAAAGCAGAGTGGATGGATTGTGACTTTCAGTTGGAGCAACAGTCTTTTGCGACGAAAAAAGAATTTATTCAGAGCAAAGAAACCAGATTGACCAACTGCAAAGCGCAGGATCAGTAAGGAGGATATGATGGCATTTTTAGATAAGTTAACGGATGCGGCATCTATGATTGGCGACAAGGCCGGTGACGCAATAGAAATTACGAAATTAAAGACAAAGATTACCGGCGAGAAGAAAGCTATTGAACGTGAACTTGCCAAAATCGGCAGAATTTACTACGAAAGACAGAAATCGGGTGAGGAAGCACTGTCTGCGGAAGCAGCAGAAATCTGTGCCATTGTGGATGCGCATTACGATATCATTTCCGAAACAGAGAAGATGCTTGATCTGTATAACGACAAATAACAAAAACATAGATACGCCCCGGATTGTAACCCAATCCGGGGTGTTTTAGAGAATGGAAATATACGTTACATTGGTACGTTCAGTTCACTGCCAATCATCAGGTTGTACGGATCGATATCCGGATTAGCCCGCATAATATCATCCAGCTTTACACTGTGTTTCTTGGCAATTAAGTATAGGGTATCACCGGCAGCAACAGTATGTACCTGCATAGAAGGCGCAGGCGCAGGCGGTGTCTGTAACTGGGACGGATCTCCGGGGATACAGAGTTTTGTTCCAATCTGCAGATTATACGGATTGGTTATGCAGTTCACCTTCATTAACAGGCTGACGGGAAGGTCATACCTTTCGGCAATGGTGTACAGGGTATCGCCGGCAGCAACGGTATATACGTCGATACATACAAGAGAATTATTCATAAATAACCACCTTTCATTTTGGCCGTAGGGCCATCTTTGTATTATCATATTTCCAAAAGGATATAAATGTGATAGAATATGGAGAAATATATAGGGAGAGGAGAATTTCTTTGAAAAACTTTTTTAAATCACCAATGGTTTTGCTTCTGCTGGTTCTGGTTGTTTTGCGGGTCGTAACGAACCCATATGCAAATGCAGCAGACTGGCTGATGGATAAACTGATTATTTTACCGGGAATCATCATCGGATTATCTTTTCATGAATTTGCCCATGGTATTGTATCCCATGCCTTGGGAGACCCTACGCCGAAGATGCAGGGCAGACTGACCATAAATCCTGCTGCCCATATGGACCCGCTTGGGTTTCTGGCATTGCTTTTTGCCGGATTTGGATGGGGTGTTCCGGTGCAGGTCGATCCAAGATACTATAAGCACAGAAGACTGGGAGAAATTCTGGTTTCCTTTGCCGGTGTGGCGATGAATTTTCTCATTGCCATTATCTTTACTCTGGTAATCCGGATCGGATTTGAAATAAATCCGATGTGGTTTTACAGCGGCATGGGAGAGACTGTGCTGCAGATTCTATCGGGCATAATTTCTATCAATATCGTTCTGATGGTCTTCAATCTTCTGCCGGTACCGCCCCTTGACGGATTCGGAATCGTAACAGAGATTTTTAACCTGCGGAAATACAACTGGTACTATACAGTATATAATAATGGTATGCTGATATTACTGGCATTGATTATTTTTAATGTGACGGACAGAATTTTAACGCCCAGCGTTAGCTTTATTTACAGCTGGCTGATGAATGTGATCATACTATAGCCTATGCAGAAGTGAGTGGAGAAAAAGATGAGACAGAATAACGAAAAGAACTTATCACAGGCCATGGTATTTATCTTACTGTTTGGCATTGTCAGCTTATTTTCCGATATGACCCATGAAGGCGCCTCAAGTATTCGAGGCGTCTATTTTGCTTTACTTGGCGCTTCTGCCGGTACGATTGGGTTTATTTCCGGATTTGGTGAGTTGATTGGATATTCCATGCGCTATGTATTTGGCAGAATCACAGATAAGACAAAGCAATACTGGTCCATGACAGTTGCAGGATATGTATTGGATATTGTGGCGGTTCCTGCTCTTGCCCTTGTAGGAGAGAGCGGATGGATCTGGGCTTGTATGCTGCTGGTTGTTCAGCGTATGGGTAAGGCGATTAAAAAGCCGGCCAAAGATACCATTATGTCATTTGCAGCTTCTCAGGAGGGTGTGGGTAAGAGTTTCGGAATTCAGGAGGTTCTGGATCAGATTGGCGCATTCCTGGGACCGGTGCTTCTTTATCTTGTCATGCTGTTTAAAACTGACGGAACGACTTTTCAGACATATTCCACTTGTTTTGCCGTGTTGGCGGTACCCGGAGCCATTACCATTGTTCTGCTCCTTGTGACAAAGCATAAGTTTCCCAACCCTGAGCGGTTTGAGCCTGCGCCTAAAGAATACGTGTCGTTTAAGATAAAAAAGACGTTCATCTTCTATATTGCCGGCATCAGTTTATTTGCCTTTGGATTTATTGACTATTCCCTAATCATTATGCATGTTTCCAAGACGTATACCGGTATTGCGTCAGGCTTTGCAGAAACCTCGGCAATCATCAACGGCGAGACATTGCCGCTGCTTTATGCAGGAGCAATGCTGGTAGATGCGGTAGCGGCGCTGTTCTTTGGTATGATGTATGACAAAAAAGGTGTCAAAGCGTTAATCTGGTCGACTGTGATTTCTGCGCCGTTTCCGGTTTTGATTTTCGGCGTCCATTCGATTCCCGCAGTCATCCTTGGTATTGGACTTTGGGGCGTGGGCATGGGCGCCCAAGAATCCATTTTGAAAGCTGCTGTTACTACCATGGTGCCGAAAACCTGTAGGGCGACCGGATATGGAATCTTCGAATGTTCCTTTGGAATATTCTGGTTTCTGGGAAGCTGGCTTCTCGGTGTTCTTTATGATTTCAGCATCCCTGCTATGATCATCGTTTCCGTTGCAGCCCAGCTCGCCGCAATTCCGTTATACTTCTTTACCACGAAAGAAAAATAATATTTTGTTAGCACTCTATTGTGATGAGTGCTAAAAAGTGCTTTACTTTTTGTTCACACAGGTATAAAATAAGATCAGAGATTAAAAATAGAGTAAACACAGTAAACATTGAATCGGGGGTGAATGTGATGAACATTGAGAAATTTACACAGAATGCGCAGTCTGCCATTATGGACTGTCAGAATATCGCTATTTCAGAAGGACATCAGATGTTGGATGGTGAACATTTGCATCTGGCGTTATTAATGCAGAAGGAAGGTCTCATCCCTAAGCTGCTGTCCTATATGGACATTCAGCCGTCTTATTTGATTGCTGAACTTGAGGAGGAGATTGAGAAACTGCCTAAGGTATCAGGCGCAGCGGATAACATCTATGCGTCCAGAAGACTGAATCAGATTTTGATTCAGGCAGAGAAAGAGGCAGAACAGTTCAAGGATGAGTATGTCAGTGTGGAACATCTGTATCTGGCGCTGCTCAGTGAACGAGGAACGCCGTCAGCCAAGTTGTTTTCCAAGTATCAGATTACCAAAGACAGATTTTTGGACGCTTTGTCCAAGGTTCGCGGAAATCAGAGAGTGACCAGTCAGAATCCGGAGGATAATTATGATGCGCTGAACAAGTATGGTCGTGATCTGGTGGAGATGGCAAGAGAGGGTAAACTGGATCCGGTTATCGGTCGTGACGGGGAAATTCGACATGCCATTCAGATTCTGTCCAGAAGAACCAAGAATAATCCTGTTCTCATCGGTGAGCCGGGTGTAGGTAAAACTGCAGTAGTCGAGGGGCTGGCGCAGAGAATTTTGAATGGAGATGTGCCGGAAGGTCTGAAGGACAAAACTATTTTTGCCTTGGATATGGGTGCTTTGATTGCGGGCGCCAAGTTTCGGGGTGAGTTTGAAGAACGTCTGAAAGCTGTTCTGGGAGAAGTAGAAAAGTCAGAGGGAAGAATTATTCTTTTCATCGATGAGATTCATAATATTGTCGGCGCAGGCAGAACAGAAGGCTCTATGGACGCCGGCAACCTGTTGAAGCCGAAGCTGGCAAGAGGAGAACTGCACTGTATCGGGGCAACTACTCTGGACGAATACAGAAAATATATAGAAAAGGATGCAGCACTTGAACGGCGTTTTCAGAAGGTGCTTGTGGATCAGCCTACCGTGGAGGATACTATTTCTATCCTCAGAGGGCTGAAGGAGCGTTTTGAAATTCATCATGGCGTACGTATTACGGATAATGCGTTGATCGCCTGTGCAACTTTATCCGACCGGTATATCAGCGATAGATTTCTGCCGGATAAAGCCATCGACCTGATGGATGAAGCCGCCTCTAAGATCAGAACAGAAATTGACAGCATGCCGACGGAACTTGATGAGATTTCTCGTAAGATTATGCAGTTGGAGATAGAAAAGCAGGCGTTGGGTAAGGAAACAGACAGAGCCTCTGCGGCCCGTCTTTCTACCTTGGAAAAAGAGTTGTCCCAACTGAAAGATGAAAATGCTTCCATGCGGGCGCAGTGGGAAAATGAGAAGAAGGCGATTACCCAGCTCAAGGGAACGAAGGAACAGATAGAAGAAGTGAAACACCAGATCGAAGAAGCAGAACGAAGCTACGATTTGGAGAAATTGGCTCAACTGAAATACGGCACACTGCCGGAACTGGAGAAGAAGCTGGAAACAGAAAAACGCAGTGCAGAAACTGCAGAAGAAAACCGATTGCTGAAAGAAGAGGTCGGAGAAGAAGAAATTGCAGAGGTAGTATCCGGGTGGACAGGAATTCCTGTGTCCAAACTGGTAGAATCAGAAAAAGAGAAACTGCTTAAACTGCCGGATATTCTTCACGAGAGGGTTATCGGTCAGGAAGAAGGGGTTCTTGCTGTATCAGAGTCTATTCTTCGTGCAAGAGCCGGACTAAAAGACGAAAACCGACCGATTGGTTCCTTCATTTTCCTCGGTCCTACGGGTGTAGGCAAGACAGAACTTGCCAAGGCTTTGTCAGAGTCCCTGTTTGATTCAGAGAAGAATATGATTCGTATCGACATGTCTGAGTATATGGAGAAACATTCCGTGTCTCGTCTGGTCGGTGCGCCTCCGGGATATGTAGGCTATGATGAAGGCGGTCAGCTGACTGAAGCAGTACGCCGTAAGCCATATAGCGTTGTTCTCTTTGACGAGATTGAAAAGGCGCACCCTGATGTGTTCAACATTTTGCTGCAGCTTCTTGATGATGGAAGACTGACAGATAATCAGGGAAGAACCGTGGACTTTAAGAACACGATTATCATCATGACCTCCAATATCGGCAGTGCTCAGCTGATTGATAATATCAAGGCGGATGGTTCCATCGACCAGAACACGAAGGATGAAGTGGAAGGTCAGCTGAAGAATTATTTCCGTCCGGAATTTCTCAACAGAATTGACGATATCGTCGTATTCAGTCCGCTGACAGAAAGTCAGATTGTCAAGATTATTGAACTTTCCTTAAAAGGACTGGAGCGCAGACTGGCAGAGCGTGAAATTGCTTTGACACTTACACCGGAAGGAAAGAAATTTATCGCAAGAGAGTCTTACGATCCAAACTATGGTGCAAGACCGGTTAAACGTTATCTACAGAAGAATGTGGAGACAGCGCTGGCTTCCAAGCTAATTAAGGGAGAAATCGCAGATGGCGATACCGTAGTCATTAGTGCAGATGGTGAGACGTTGACTTTTTCTGTAGAATAACCGTATAAACGGCAAACCGCTATATATAGTCGAAGGAAAAATCAATGAATAGAACGCAGAACCTTTGCGGGTTTCTGCGTTCTATATTTTTACATAGATTTAACGCAATTGCGTTCATATATTTTACATGGGAGCGATAAAATAACAGGGATAAAACATAGAGAGGCAGGTAGATAATTTGTATTTAGTCATTGATATCGGTTCCAATACCATTAGAGTAGTAGTTTTCAGACTGAAAGAGGGAATGCTGATTCCCGTTTTAAATAAAAAATACTCGGCCGGTCTTGCGGGGTACATCACCAAGAGCGGTGCGATGGGCAGAGAGGGTATTGAACGGTGTGTGGACATACTGGCAGAAATAAGAGAAATTATCGATGCATTTTCCTTTGATGGGATTTATCCCTTTGCTACAGCCTCTCTCAGAAATATCACCAATTCTCAGAAGGTATTAGAAGAAATAGAGGCGCGCACGGGGCTTTCTGTACGGCTTCTGACAGGAAAAGAAGAAGCTTACTATGACTATTATGGGGCAGTGCAGGATCTTGGCAATGATCAGGGGATTCTTATCGACATTGGCGGTGGCAGTACAGAAGTGGTTGTCTATCGCAATGGAAAACCTTTATCTGCGGAATCACTGCATATCGGATCGCTAAACCTGTTTAACAGATATGTATCGGGTTTACTTCCGGATGCAAAGGAAATCAAGAATATTCAGCAGGAAGTGAAAGGACAGCTGGGGATGCTGGATCTTGACGGACTTTTGGACAAGGAAGAAAGGCCGCTGATTTGCGGCGTAGGCGGTACGGCGCGGGCAGCATTAAACCTGTATAACGCAGTATTTCACTTAGAAAAGGGAAACCGTATTTATGAGAGAAGTTTTCTGAAGCAGGTATTGACAAGTGAATGGGAGGACAGCAATTTGACCGGGTTGATTTTAAAGACGGCGCCTGAACGAATTCATACACTACTTCCCGGCATTGCTGTCCTTTATACGGCTGCAAAGTTTTTTCATGGGACGAGAATCATTACCAGCTCTCACGGTGTGAGAGAAGGATATTTATATGAACAGTTGGAGAAAGCGGGGGTGCTGCATGAATAGAGAGTATACACAGAACAGAGAACTTTCCTGGTTGAAGTTTAACGAGAGAGTATTGGAAGAAGCAGATGACGAGACGGTGCCCCTTCTGGAAAGGCTTAAGTTTATCTCCATTTTTACCAGCAATCTGGACGAATTCTTTATGATTCGTGTAGGCAGTCTGAGTGAACTGATGCGGCTTAAAGAAAGCACAGTAGATAAAAAATCGGGAATGAGCCCACAGCAGCAGTTATCTGCTATCTATCAGGTGGTGCAGGTTCTTTATGAAAAAAGAGAGAATATATACAGAGAGGTGGAGCATCAGCTTCGCACCCATGGTATCTGCAATCTGGCCTATAAAGAACTGGAGGAAGGTGAGAAAAAGTATCTGAAGAAATACTTTCATGAGCTGATAGAGCCTGTTCTGTCTCCGCAGATTGTTGATCAACACCATCCATTTCCCCATTTTGTCAATAAGACTGTCCATATCGGTGCAATGTTGTCCTATAAGGATAAAGACGTTTTCGGCGTAATACCGGTTCCTGCAATTTTACCGCCGATTCTGTATTTGAAAGGGGAAGAGACCCGGTATATTCGTACAGAAGAAGTGATTGGCGCTTATTTGGAGGAGATTTTTTCTAATTATCAGATTAAAGAGAGGGTGTATTTCTGTTTGACGCGTAATGCAGATATCCAGGCAGGGGATGAGGAGTTTGATTTCGGCGCGGATTTTCGTAAAAAAATGAAGAAGGTTTTACGTCAGCGCCGCCGTCTGGGCCCGGTGCGTTTGGAACTGTCGGGCAACGTCAGCAAAGAATTTCTTGCCTATCTCACTGAGAAAATCGGGATTTCCAAAGAACAGGTATATACGACCGGCCTTCCTTTTAAAATGAACTATGCTTTTGATCTTCATGATCATTTACAGACAGGTAAAGCCGAGGCCCTTACTTATGGTCGATTTGCTCCACAACCGGCTTCCATGATAGATGCCGGGCAGACGGTAATAAAGCAGGTGCAGCAAAAGGATGTGGTGCTTTCTTATCCGTTTGAATCTATGGATCCGTTTCTTAAATTGCTGAAAGAGGCAGCCTCTGATCCGACTGTTGTTTCAGTAAAAATTACTATATATCGTTTGGCGAGCCGAGCTAAAGTGGTTGAATATCTTTGCAGAGCCGCAGAAAACGGTAAAGATGTGACAGTAATCATTGAGCTTCGCGCCCGTTTTGATGAACAAAATAACATCGACTGGTCTGAACGGTTGGAAGAGGCGGGATGCACAATAATTTACGGATTTGAGTCTTACAAGGTTCATTCCAAAATCTGTCTGATTACAACACAGGAAAGAGGAGAAATACGGTATATTACACAAATCGGCACGGGTAACTATAACGAAAAGACTGCCGGACAGTATACGGATCTGTCTTTGATTACGGCAAATCAGCGTATAGGCGCTGATGCAGCAGAGTTTTTTAAAAACATGGCTATTGGAAATCTGGCCGGAGGGTACAGCCATTTGCTGGTATCGCCAAACTCCTTGAAATCATCGGTAATCAGCCTGATGAACCGGGAAATTGCCAAGGGGGAAGAAGGGCAGATACTGCTCAAACTGAATTCGATAACGGATTTGGATATTATTGAAAAGCTAAAAGAGGCGTCCTGCGCCGGTGTAAACGTGCAGATGATTGTCAGAGGAATATGCTGCATTTTACCGCAAATTCCGGGAAAGACAGAAAATATAGAGATTAAGAGTATCGTGGGACGATTTCTGGAACATTCCAGAATTTATTGCTTCGGTAAAGGGGAAGAGGAGCAGATGTTTATTTCTTCTGCTGATTTTATGACCAGAAACACCCAAAGAAGAGTAGAAGTCGCTTGTCCGGTTTATGACCATGACTGCAGAGAAAAAATCAGAGAAATTCTTAAGCTCTGCCTTCAGGATGATGTAAAAGGAAGAACGCTGCAGGGAGATGGTCAGTATGTTAAGCCTTTTATAGAAAAGGGACAGAAAAAAACAGACTGTCAGCAATTTCTGATGGATAAAGCCGTCAGAGATGCAGCCAGTCTGCAGATAAGCCGGGTCAGTCCGGAAAAAAACGGACTTTCTCAGGCGCTTAGACGATTATTTAAATTTACGTCCTTTTGATCGCTCCATATGCACTTTCATTGCCAATGCCCCGCCTTCTACATCGCCGGAAAGAAACGCCTCATAGATTGCTCGATGTTCGTCTAACACATCTGACAGGTAGTCCGGCGCATAGTAGTTGGATGGATTGCAGTATTTCAGATAGACTTGGTAACTGGATAAAAGCTGCTTCAGCATACGATTATGGGTTGCGTTGTAGATAATCTGATGAAAAGCGGTATTGATGCTGAGCATCTTATTGATGTCGTTTTTCATGGTGTAGAACTCCATAAACTCAAAGGTTTCTTCCAGTTCGTTGCGCTCCTCTTCTGTAATACGTGCTATAGCCCATCTGACCGCCTGAATTTCGTAGGCTTTTCTTAACTCGTACATATCTTCGATATCCTGGTCGGAGAGGCCGAGAACAAACGCGCCCCGATTAGGAATTGTCTCGATCAGACCATCCATCTCCAATTGCCTGAGGGCTTCTCTGACCGGAGTACGGCTGACCTTGTATTCGTTGCATATCTTCTGCTCTGTAAGCTTTTCGTTGGGCTTTAGTTTGCCGGTCAGGATATCCTCCTGAAGCTCTGTGTATAAATTTGTCGATAGTGGTTGATTGCCAGTTTTCCCATCTTCTAAGTATTGAATAATTGACATTTCATTCCTCCTAAAATTGACCGTATACAATTATAGGGAAGGGATACAATTTTGTCAAGGATAGAAACTTGTCAAAATCGGGTTTTTTCTGTATAATCATGAGTATGAAAAAAGAAGTAATTACAGAAATTTTAAACCGTCTGGAAAAGGAATATCCGGATGCAGAGTGCGCTTTGCACCATCAGGATGTGTTTCAGCTGATTGTTGCCGTTGCCCTATCAGCGCAGACTACGGATAAAAGCGTTAACCAGGTGACGCCGGCGCTTTTTGCCGCTTATCCGGATGCCTTTGCCCTGGCTGCGGCCGACCCGGAGGAGGTAAGCACATATATAAAGCGGATCGGCATGTATAAGACTAAGTCAAAGAATATCGTAGGCCTTGCAAAGACCTTGGCAGAGAAATATGACGGACGGGTACCGGAGGATTATGACAAGCTGGTGGAGCTTCCCGGAGTAGGGAGAAAAACTGCGAACGTGGTTCTTTCTGTTGGATTCGGACAGCAGAGGATTGCAGTGGATACCCATGTTTTTCGGGTGGCTAACAGAATCGGGCTGGCAAGGGAAAAAGACGTGCTGAAGACCGAGATGTCGCTAATGAAGAATTTGCCGGAGCAGCGTTGGTCTCAGGCACACCACAGTCTGATTTTCCACGGAAGAAACTGCTGCAGCGCTCGCAAACCTGACTGCGAAAACTGTGTAATTGGTGACTTATGTGAGAAACATTTATGAAGAGGAAGAGACGATGAAAAAGAAAACCCTATTATCATTAATTTTGACCCTGTCCTTTATATTGGGCGCCATGCTGTTTACCACGGTTGTATCACAAGCGACCACAATAGGATACGGGTATACCGGAAGTCAGTGTACCAGTGACACGACAGCGGCATCAGTCATTGACTACGTAATGAACAAGTATAAGCAGGACAGCGTTTATCCAAATGGAGGAGAGTGCTGGGGCTATGCAGAGACAGTCAGAGAGCTTCTGGCGGATACCAGCAGTACCACCTATTATAACAGTGGGCTCAGCTTCAATAAGAACAATTTCAGAAACAAGTGTCTAAACGTAAGAGCCGGTACCCATCTTAGACTATCCAGAAACAAAGAGTTCAACGCATGGAGCGGTCATTCCATCGTTTTGTTTAAGGTTACGGACAAGCAGGTCTGCTGGGCGGACAACAATTATCAGTGGGACAACACGGTGTGCTACTATACGGGAACCCTGGATGAGTTTATTTATAGATATGATCAGTATGACTATATCAACATGGTATCTAAACCGACTAAGTACGAGACCTATTCCACACCGCTTTTGTCTGCAGGATTTGACAGCAAGGCCGGCGGCAATAAGCTGACATGGACCAGAACGACAAATACGCAGAAATACGAAATATACCGCAGTTACAGCAAGGACAGCGGCTACAGCAGAATTGCACAGGTGACTTCTGCAAGAAACTATACAGACAAGAGCGCTGCTTTGGGTAAGACCGCATACTATAAGGTGAAAGCGGTGAAGAGCAGCGGGAACAAATACAGTGGTGTAACCAGCTGTACAAGAAAGCTGGCAGTGCCGTCAGTATCTTCCGGTAACGACAGTAACGGTTATATCACTCTGAAGTGGAATGCTGTTTCCGGCGCCAACCGGTACAGCATATATCGTCAGAGTCCATACACCGGTGATTTTGTCAAGATTAAGACCACGACTTCTACCAGCTATACGGATAGGACGGCAACGGGCTGGATTTACGCATATAAAATCAGAGCGGAATATACAGCCAATTCCAGTGCAAACTCAGGATATGCCTTTGTCAATGCCGGATACGATCCGGACAAGAATCCTAATTTCTTACCGGCAACCACAGTAAAGACCGCCAATGACAGCAACGGAAAAATCCAGCTGACTTGGGAGGATGTTGCAGGCGCATATGAGTATGAGGTGTATCGTGCAGCCAGCGCAAGCGGTACGTACAGTCTTATCGGAACGGCCTATTATACTGATTTTACAGATACGTCAACTAAGTCCGGACAAACTTACTATTACAAAGTAAGAGCTTCTAAGTACGATGTGAAATCCGCCTACAGTACGGCGGTAAAAGCAACAGACACGAGCATACCGGTGCTGAGCAATTTGACGATAAAAAGCGGAAACGCTGCATCAGGAAAGCCAAAGCTGACCTGGAATAAAGTGAGCGGTGCAACCAAATACGAGATTTATCGTTCCGGCTACAGAAACGGTACCTACAGCAAGATGTTTACTACAACGAATACCAGCTATACCAATACTTCGGCAAAAGCAGGATATACGTATTTCTATAAGGTAAGAGTGATTTCGGGAAGTAAGATCGTTGGTGAAAGCAAGGTTATCGGACAGGCCTGTGTAGAACCGATACTACCGAAGACGGTGAAAGTAACCAAGAGCAACGCTGCGTCGGGAAAGCCGAAGCTGACTTGGAATAAGGTGAGCGGTGCAACCAAATATGAGGTATATCGTTCCGGATATAGCAACGGTACATATACGAAAATGTACACCACAACAAATACCAGCTACACCAATACTTCGGCAAAAACAGGCTACACCTATTTCTATAAAGTGAAGGCCTTGAACGGATCAACCCCTATCGGTGAAAGCGAAATCATCAAACAGTCCTGCATTTCGCCGGTTGTACCGGACAACATTCCGGTTACTGCCGGAAACAGCACATCTGGTAAGCCTAAACTGACTTGGAATAAAGTCAGCGGCGCAACCAAATATGAGGTATATCGTTCCGGATATAGCAACGGTACGTATACGAAAATGTATACCACAACAAATACCAGCTATACCAATACTTCAGCAAAATCAGGCTATACGTATTTTTATAAAGTGAAAGCGGTCGGTACGGAACATCCGGCAGAAAGCGATATTATTTCTGTGAAGTGCAGATAGCAGATCTATGGGACTGCGTATCTGAATAAGCATATAATAAGAGAACATGGATGAGGTTTTCTCCTGTGCAAGGGAATCCCTTATCCATGTTCTTTTAGATTGGTTAAATTATTTTTCAGTTATATGGATATTTTGCTATAAGAATCGCTTATTCGTTCTTACCGCAGCATTTCTTATATTTCTTACCACTTCCACAAGGGCAAGGGTCGTTTCTGCCCGGTTTCTTTTCTACGTGAACTGTTCTTGAACGCTTGAATGTCTTGACAATTTCGATTCTCTTTTCTTCGGAGAGAACATCGTTCCATTCTTCTAAAGTGAAGAGGTAGTCGGCTTCAGCAACCAGCATATTGTAGAAAAGCTTTTCAAAATCAATATCCAAGTCAATCGCCGTGTCATCGCTTACGTTTTCTAAATCCATTTCTGTATTAAGGCTGGAATTGATACCATCCAGGAAACCAACGAAAATCGTTTTGTTACATGCAAATTTATCGACCAGTTCAGCCACTGTACCGCACAGGTGTTCAGTATAATTGGCTAAAATATGGGTATAAATTTTAGTTTCGGTTTCTGCATATTCTTTCCAGAACTCCTCAAAGGTTTCTTCTGTCTGGTTGTTCATCAAATCCTGCCAGTCTTGATATAAACTCATGATTAAATCTCCTTTTTGTAAATATGGTTGCTTACAGCGTTTTTGCAATTGCCAGGATATCTCCGACGATGGCGCTTCCTGTAGGAAGTGCGCCTGCGCCTTTACCGTAGAACATAACCTCGTCTACTGCGTTTCCGGTTACATAGATTGCGTTAAACTCGTTGGATACGCCGGCCAGAGGATGGCTGTTTTCAATTTCCATCGGTTTGACGCTGTAATCAATTTTATCTCCGTCTTTTTTTGCCTGCGCAATCAGCTTGATTTTGCAGTTCTTCGCTTTGGCAGCCTCGATATCCGCCATGGTAATTTTGCTGATTCCTTCTGTCGGGATTTCTGTTGGCGGAACATAATAATCGAAAGCCAGTGCCATGAGAATGGACAGTTTGTTTGCCACATCGATGCCCTCAACGTCAGCTGTAGGATCTGCTTCGGCAAAGCCTTTTGCCTGGGCGTCTTTCAGCACATCATTGTAGTCAAGACCCAGGTCAGTCATTTTGGTCAGAATATAGTTGGTTGTACCGTTGAGTATACCCATAACCTCCGTAAATTCGTTGCCGGAAAGAGCTTCCAAAATTGCAGTCAGCGCAGGAATACCGCCGCCCACACTGGCTTCGAAACGAAATTCCACGTTATTTGCTTTTGCCGTTTCTAAAAGTTTGGCATAATTGGCTGCTACAGCGGCTTTGTTCGGCGTAACCACGCCTTTACCGTGTTCCATAGCGGTCAGCATAAATGTAGTGGAAGGCTCGATGCCGCCAAGAGACTCAACGACGATGTCGATTTCCGGGTTTTTTAAAATATCGTCAGGGTTCTGGGTAGCCTGATCTTCAGAAAGACCAAGAGACTTAACCCTTTCCATGTTTTTCTCTAATACCTTTACAACTTCGATCTTGCGTCCGGTTCTCTTTTCGATCAATGCTCTGTTCATATCCAGAATCTGATACGTTCCACCACCAACGGTGCCCAGACCCAGGATGCCGATTTTTACTGTTTTCATAAATAATCTCCTTGTCCTTTATTTGCACTGATAAAAATTATATACTAAAAAAGTAATTTTGTCTTTAAATTTTAGCAAAAAACCTTTATCATGAAGAAGACAAATCGATATGGAGGGAAATTATGGCATTACACATCGCACTTATAGAACCGGAGATTCCACCTAACACGGGAAATATTGCAAGAAGCTGTGCGGCTACGGATACCGTACTTCATCTGGTAGAGCCTTTGGGTTTTTCTATAGATGATAAAGCAGTCAGAAGGGCAGGACTGGATTACTGGCCTTATGTCAAACTGGAGGTCCATCCTAATTTGGAAGCATTTCTTGCGGCTTATCAGGACCATACCATGTATCTGGCAACAACCAAAGGCGGACAGATTTATACGGACGTGAAGTTTAAGGATGAAGATATGATTCTGTTCGGAAGGGAAACGGCGGGACTTCCAAGAGATTTTATTCAGGCGCATGAAGAAAACGCCATTCGTATACCGATGAGTGAAAGCACAAGGCTTAGGTCTTTCAACCTGTCAAACTCCGCAAACATTATTTTATTTGAAGCTTTGCGACAATTAAATTTCCCGGGCTTGAAATAAACCGCTTCGATGTGGTATAATATTTGCATATGTAGGAGACCGGATCGATGAAATTAGGCTATGAGTTAACAATTGAACAAACCCAGAAACTTTCCATGACTCCGGAACTGATTCAGGCGATTCAGATTCTGCAGTTCAATAATCAGGAGCTCTCTGAGTATGTGGAGAATGAGCTGCTTGAGAACCCTGTATTGGAAGTAGAAAAGTCCTACGACGTCCAGGAAGTTGACATCAGAGAGAAGATCAGACAGGCGGATTACGAAGAAGCCAGCTTTAAGCAGTGGGAGTATACGCCGGACGATGACGATGATTATACCTATGAGCAGTATGCCTATGAGGAAGATACCCTGACGGATTATCTTTTGATGCAGCTTCATTTTTCCAGTCTGAAGGGCTGCAGGGCGGAGATAGGCAAGTATATTATAGAAGCGATAGATGATAACGGTTATCTGACCCTTTCCGTGGAAGAAATTTCCCGTGCTCTTTGTAAACAGCCGGAGATGGTAGAGGATGTTTTATCTGCAATTCAGACTTTTGATCCTTGCGGCGTCGGCGCAAGGAATCTCAGAGAGTGTCTGATTATTCAATTTGCAGCTAAAGGTCTTCTGACCGATGAGATTGAGTATATCATAGAGAATCTTCTGGAGGAGCTGGCGGACAACAAGATTGCCCATATCGCCAAGATCCTGAACATGAAGAATCAGGAGGTTCAGCAGATTGCTGATTTAATCAAGACTATGGAACCTAAACCGGGAAGAGTCTTTTCTACCGGAGAATCCACTCGTTATGTGGTTCCTGATATTTTCGTAGAGAAGGTAAACGGAGAGTATGTCGTAACCAATAACGATACCAGTATGCCGAAGCTGATGGTCAGCTCTTACTATAATAAGCTGACCGCGGAAGCCGAAAAAGACGAGGAGCTGGACAAGTATCTTAATGATAGATTTAATGCGGCCATTTGGCTGATCAAGAGTATCGAACAGAGAAAACAAACCATATATAATGTAGCAAGCGCTGTGGTCAGATTTCAGCAGGAATTCTTTGACAGAGGAGAAAAGTGCCTCAAGACGCTGACCCTCCGTCAGATTGCAGAGGAAGTTGGCGTACATGAATCTACAGTCAGCAGATCGATTAATGGCAAATATATGCAGAGTCCTCAGGGCGTATTTGAACTAAAGTATTTCTTCTCCAGCGGCGTCTGCGGAGAAGACGGCACGGGTGTATCCTCCAACAGCGTCAAGTCGATTATCAAAGAAATCATCGCAGGAGAAGACCCGAGAAAGCCGTACAGCGATCAGGATATGGTAACGATTCTGAAGGATAAGGGTATTGATATTTCCAGAAGAACCGTAGCCAAATATCGAGAAGGCATGAATATCCTGTCCTCATCCAAGAGACGGAGATTCTAATGGTTCGTCCCAAGAGGGCGAGCGAAAGCGAAGGCCGATTGGCAAGACGAACCTTATGCTTTAAATCCCCAAGAGGGCGAGCAAAAGCGAAGCACGATTGGAAGGATTTAGTCGTATAATGAACTCGTCCGGAAGGGGCGAGTGGCAATCAGGCCGTCCCAAGAGGGCGAGCGAAAGCGAAGGCCGATTGGCAAGACGAACCTTATGCTTTAAATCCCCAAGAGGGCGAGCGAAAGCGAAGCACGATTGGAAGGATTTAGTCGTATAATGAACTCGTCCGGAAGGGGCGAGTGGCAATCAGGCCGTCCCAAGAGGGCGAGCGAAAGAAAATTATTTTTGACACACTTTAATTTTAATCATAAAGAGAGATAATGGAGGTAAATTATGGCAATTAAAGTTGGTATCAGCGGATTTGGAAGAATCGGCAGAGTAGTGATCAGAGCGGCAATGGATATGCCCGAAATTGAAATCGCAGGCATTAATGTGCGTAATGCTGATTTTGAGTATCTTGTTTATCAGTTAAAGTATGACACTACTTTCGGTCGTTTTCCGAAATCCCTGGCTGTCTATGAAGACGGTATCGTAATTGACGGTAAGAAAGTTCCTGTATACAGCGAATCTGAAGCAAAGAATATCCCTTGGGACAGATGTGGTGCCGAATACATAGTTGAAGCTACAGGCGCGTATACTACTACAGAAACAGCTCTTGACCATATCAAGGCAGGCGCAAAGAAAGTTGTTATTTCTGCACCGGCCAAGGACAAGACTACACCTACTTTTGTTTACGGTGTTAATTCAGACGAATATACCAGCGATATGCAGGTTGTTTCCAACGCATCCTGTACAACAAACTGCTTGGCGCCACTGTGTAAGGTTTTAGAAGAAAACTTCGGTATCGAGCAGGGTCTGATGTCCACAATTCATTCTGCAACAGCAAAGCAGAAGGTTGTCGACGCTCGTTCCATGAAAGACTGGAGAACAGGCAGAAGCGTATTTGGCAATGTGATTCCTTCTACTACAGGCGCAGCTAAAGCTGTAGGTCTGGTTATTCCGTCACTTGCCGGCAAGATGACAGGCATTTCCTACAGAGTGCCTACTGCAGATGTTTCCGTTATTGACCTTAACGTTGTACTGAAAAAATCCGCATCCTACGATGCAATCTGCAGAGCAGTCAAGAAAGCTTCCGAAACTTATCTGCACGGCGTAATCGAATATGTTGATGACGAAGTGGTTTCCGGCGACTTTGTCGGTGATCCGCATACATCCATCTTCGATGCAAGAGAAGGTATTGAACTGAACGACAAATTCTTCAAGCTCATTGCTTTCTACGATAACGAGTATGGCTATTCCAGCAAGACTTTAGAGCTGATTAAACACATGTACGAAGTGGATAACGCAAAATAAAGAACAGATAGGGGTCTATAAGTAATGAAAAAAACCATCCGAGATATTGATCTCAAAGGAAAAAGAGTTATCGTCAGATGCGACTTCAACGTGCCGCAGAAAGATGGTGTAATTACTGATGATAACAGAATTACCGCGGCGCTGCCTACCATTCAGTATCTGATTGAGCAGAATGCGAAGGTGATTTTGATGTCACATCTGGGTAGACCTAAAGGTGAGCCTAAGATGGAATATACACTACAGCCCGTAGCAAAAAGACTGGCGGAACTTCTTGGTCAGGAAGTAAAGTTCAAAAGCTGCCCGACAGTGGTTTGCGATACCATTAAGGACATGGCGCTGTCTCTTGACGAGAGAGAGGTCATGCTTCTGGAAAATGTCCGCTTCAGAAAAGAAGAGACAGACAATGGTGCAGACTTCGCAAAAGAGTTAGCTTCTTTAGGGGAAGTCTTTGTTCAGGAAGCCTTTGGCACGGCACATAGGGCTCATGCATCAACAGCAGGTATTGCAGATTATCTTCCGGCAGTTTCAGGTTTTCTTATTGAAAAAGAAGTAAAGTTCCTGGGCAGCGCAGTTGAGAACCCGGCACGACCGTTTGTTGCCATTATGGGTGGTGCAAAAGTAGGCGATAAGATTCCGGTTATCGAAAATCTGCTGCAAAAAGTCGATACACTGATTATTGGCGGTGGTATGTCTTACACTTTCTTCAAGGCAATGGACCGCGAAATCGGAACTTCAATTTTAGATGAAGAAAATATCGGTCTTGCGGGAGAACTGTTGAAAAAAGCCGAAACTCTGGGCGTGAAAATTCTTCTGCCCGTTGATGTTGTCTGTGCGAAAGAATTTTCCAACGAATCTCCATCAGTTACGGTAGACTGGGAGCATATCCCGGCAGACATGATGGGCTTGGATATCGGACCGAAAACCGTTGCGCTTTATGGTGAAGCCCTAAAAGAAGCCAAGACGGTTGTATGGAATGGTCCAATGGGCGTTTTCGAAATGCCTAACTTTGAAAAAGGAACGAGAGAGATTGCAGAAATCCTTGCGGAAAGCGATGCGGTTACCGTAATTGGCGGCGGTGATTCTGCCGCAGCCACAGAACAGTTTGGACTTGCAGATAAGATGACCCATATTTCTACAGGCGGAGGCGCATCCTTGGAATTCCTTGAGGGTAAAGTTCTTCCAGGCATTGCCGTAATTGAAGATAAATAGAGGAGTAGATTGTCATGAGAATCCCGTTTATTGCAGGAAACTGGAAAATGTTTAAGACCAAGAAAGAAGCGCTTGCGTTCGCAGAGGAATTCAAATCACTGTATCGTGATACAGATATAAAGACTGCAATTTGTGCGCCGTATACGCAGCTGGATACTTTGGTTGAAGTGTTTAAAGGAACCAAAATCGGTGTGGGCGCACAGAATGTCCACTTTGAAGATGAGGGGGCTTTTACCGGAGAGATTTCCGTAAAAATGCTTTCTGAAATCGGCGTTGACTACTGCATTGTCGGTCATTCCGAAAGAAGACAGTATTTTGGCGAGACTGATGAAACCGTAAACCTGAAACTGAAAAAACTGCTGCGCGACAGTAACATTCTGCCGATTCTCTGCGTAGGGGAAAACCTGGAACAGAGAGACGAGGGCAGGGCTCAGAAAGTTGTGGAAACCCAAGTCAAAGAGGACTTTTCTGGGTTAACTGCAGAAGAGGCGGCAAAGGTGATTGTAGCCTATGAGCCGATCTGGGCTATTGGTACGGGTAGAACTGCGACGCCTGCCCAGGCAGAAGAAATGTGCGCGTTCATCAGAAAGACCATCGAGAACCTGTACGACGAAGACACCTGTGATCAGGTTATTATTCAGTATGGCGGCAGCGTAAAGCCGGAAAATGCGACAGAAATAATGAACATGGACGAGATTGACGGTGCTTTGGTAGGTGGTGCCAGCCTGCATCCTTCCAAGCTTATGGAGATTATTAACTTCTGATTTTTAAGGCCTGAAACAGATTATGACTGTTTCAGGTCTTTTGTACAGAATTGTGAACTTTTAAGCGGACTTTTGGAGGAAAATACTTGATTTTTACCATTTCTTATGATAAAGTTAAATGGTTGAATTTAAAGGAGGGATAAGATGAAAACCGCTCTTATGGTTTTATTAGCAATCGCCAGTTTGATCCTGATTGTAAGCGTGTTACTGCAGTCCAGCAACAGTGACGGAATGTCCGGATCTATTGCAGGTGGAGCAGAACAGTTATTCGGTAAGAAAAAGAGCAGAGGATATGACGCGATTTTAAGCAAGGTCACCGTCATCGCTGCAATTTTGTTCATTTGCCTGTCACTTGCAATCGTTGTACTGGTAGATAAATAAAGTTTATAATTAAGTTTATAATAAATTTAATAAAAAATTCGCTTAGTTAAGAGGTTCCGAAGGTGCCTCTTATACTTGCTTATTACAAGCGAAAGAGGAGGTACTATTATGATTTATGTTGCTCCTATTGCAGCAGCCATCGGTCTTGTCGTAGCATTCGTGCTGGCAAGCTGGATTGGTAAAGCTGACGAAGGAACAGACAGAATGAAGGAAATTGCCGGTTACATCCGTGAAGGTGCAATGGCATTCCTGAGAAGAGAGTACAAGACGATGGTTATCGTTATCGCTGTACTCTTCCTGCTGATCGGTTTCGGTCTGAAGAGCTGGACTACAGCTGTACTGTATCTGATTGGCGCACTGTTATCCGTACTGGCAGGCTACTTCGGTATGAACGTGGCTACCAAGGGTAATGTACGTACTGCTAATGCAGCAAAAGAAGGCGGTATGCCTAAGGCTCTGGCAATCGCGTTCAGATCCGGCGCAGTTATGGGTCTTTGCGTATCCGGTCTCGGACTTTTAGGTCTGGGTATCGTATTCTGTGTCCTTGATCTGGCAAACGTAATCCAATGTGTTACCGGTTTTGGTCTTGGTGCGTCTTCCATGGCTCTTTTCGGAAGAGTTGGCGGCGGTATCTACACTAAAGCTGCAGACGTTGGTGCTGACCTTGTAGGTAAAGTAGAAGCCGGTATTCCGGAAGACGATCCACGTAACCCTG
This sequence comes from Emergencia sp., assembly GCA_036305845.1. Taxonomy (GTDB): domain Bacteria; phylum Bacillota; class Clostridia; order Peptostreptococcales; family Anaerovoracaceae; genus Senimuribacter. The sequence continues at coordinate 54,976 of JAXKAR010000040.1, read as the reverse complement.
CTGTAATCGCTGACAACGTAGGCGATAACGTAGGTGACGTTGCCGGTATGGGTTCCGACTTGTTCGAATCCTATGTTGGTTCCATTATTTCCGCAATTACATTATCTGCTGTTGCAGTACTTAACGCACCGGAAACCGCTACTTTCTCTCAGGAGACAGCAGCAGTATTCCCACTGCTTCTTTCTGCTATCGGTATCATCGCTTCCGTTATCGGTATTCTGATGGTAAGAGGTAAGGAAGGTGCAAACCCTGCATCTGCACTGAACATGGGTACATATATCAGCGGCGTAATTGTTATCATCGCTGCACTGGTACTGAGCAAACAGTTACTGGGAGATATGACTTATGCTTATGCAATTATTGCAGGTCTGGTTGCAGGTATTGCTATCGGTAAAATTACAGAAGTTTACACTTCCGGCGATTACGGCAGTGTTAAGAAAATCGCTGAGCAGTCTCAGACAGGTGCTGCTACTACAATCATCAGCGGTCTGGGCGTTGGTATGATGTCCACACTGTGGCCGATTCTGATGATCTGCGTTGCAACTTTTGTTGCATATATGTTTGCCGGCGTATACGGTATTGCACTTGCTGCAGTAGGTATGCTGTCCACAACCGGTATGACTGTTGCAGTTGACGCATATGGTCCTGTATCCGACAATGCCGGCGGTATCGCAGAAATGTCCGAGCTGCCTCACGAAGTAAGAGAAATTACGGACAAGCTTGACGCTGTAGGTAACACTACTGCTGCTATTGGTAAGGGATTTGCTATTGGTTCTGCTGCACTGACTGCACTGGCTCTGTTTGTATCCTATGCAGAAGTTGCTGGTATTACTGTTGTAAGTCTGCTTAGCCCGATTGTAATCATCGGTCTGTTTATCGGTGCAATGCTGCCGTTCCTGTTCTCTGCTATGACCATGAATTCTGTAGGCAGAGCAGCTAACCAGATGATTGAAGAAGTTAGAAGACAGTTTAGAGAAGATAAAGGCATTATGGAAGGTACTTCCAAGCCTGACTATGCTAAATGCGTAGACATTTCCACCGGCGCTGCGCTGAAAGAAATGGTTGTTCCTGGCTTAATGGCTATTATCGCTCCACTGGCTGTAGGCTTTATCCTGGGTGCTGAAGCTCTGGCAGGAATGCTGGGTGGCGCGCTGTCTTCCGGCGTACTGCTGGCTATCATGATGTCCAATGCCGGCGGCGCGTGGGATAACGCTAAGAAATACATTGAAGAAGGAAACTATGGCGGAAAGGGTTCCGAACCGCACAAAGCTGCTGTTGTAGGAGATACTGTAGGTGACCCGTTCAAAGACACTTCCGGTCCTTCCATCAACATCTTAATCAAGCTGATGACCATCGTAGCAGTTGTATTTGCTCCAATGTTTGGTGCTGGCTTATTGAATAGCTTCTAAAGTTAACTGAGATGAATTTAAGGCTTCGCTGCGGCGAAGCCTTTTTTATCATCAAAAGGATAAAGGATGGGTGAGCAATGAGTAAAAAAGAAAAGGAAATAAAGACTAATGCGGTTCGTATTGTGGCAGCCAAAAAAATCCCTTATACGCTGCATACTTATGATGCGCCGGACGGATTTTTGGATGGAGTTTCCGTGGCGAAGCAGACGGGTCAGAATCCGGAGGCGGTATTTAAAACGCTGGTGTTAGTGGGACACAGTAAGGAACATTATGTCTGTGTAATCCCTGTGGAGGACGAACTGGATCTAAAGAAGGCTGCTAAGCATTTTGGAGAAAAAAATCTGGAAATGATTCATGCAAAAGAGATTACACCGGTTACCGGATACATTAAGGGCGGCTGCTCTCCGGTAGGAATGAAAAAACAGTTCCGGACGGCAATTCACCAGAGCGGTGAGAAACTTGCTGCAATTTGTGTAAGCGGAGGAAAGGTGGGCCTTCAGATGGAATTATCTCCGATAGATTTGGCAGAACTGATTGGAGCAAGATTTACAGATTTGATCAAGGATTGACAGTAGACAAAAGAGCAGGGAGCGAAAGAAAATGAAAATCAGAAAAGCTTGTTCAGCCGATATGAAGGAAATATTAGACATTTATGCATATGCAAGAGCGTTTATGATAAAAACCGGCAACCCGAAACAATGGGCAGAAAGCGGTTATCCTAAAAAATCGCTGCTGGAATCGGACATTGAAAAGGGACATCTATATGTTATGATAGCCGAAGACTCAGCAAAAATCTGCGGCGTCTTTGCTTATCCCGTAGGGCCGGATCCTACATATGCACGAATTGAAAAGGGGGCATGGCCAAGTGAAACCCCATATGGCACTATCCATCGAATTGCCGGAAACGGAAAGACCCGGGGGCTTTTGCGCTGTGCCGTCAGCTTTGGTATGACCTTGGCTGATTCTATTCGCATAGATACCCATGCAGATAATCAGCTCATGCAACGGGCTATCAAAAATTGCGGGTTTAAGTATTGCGGCATCATCTATGCCGCAGACGGCACGCCAAGGTATGCTTATCAGTTAGAGAAAGCAGACTGGGTGAAATAAATAAATAAATAAGGGCTAACCGCATAGGGGCGCTGTGGTGGGATTTTTTGAAAAAGAGAATTCTGCGACATTTTTGACTACGGAGAGGGTCAAATCCGGTGGGCTTAAGGATAAAAATAAAAAATGCGACAGATTTTCTAACTGTAGGGTGGTTCAATTCCAATCCTGATGGTTTTTCAGAGAAAATGTGTCGCATATTCTTTTAAATGGGTAAATCCCACCATTTTTTTGAAAAAATGTGGGAAATGTGTCGCAAATTTTTAAAATCAAAAAAGTCCCACCGGATTTCATTTGGATGGCTTGCAGATAGTTTGTTTGAGGCAGGATTCATTTCTTGTCCAACGGATAAGTGAACTTACTTTTCTCAAGTTTGTTCCTATATAGCCAACCGCAGAAAATCATCAGACAGCCCAAAATGGCGGTGACTTTTTGTGCCGGCGTTTCTAAAACGGTGCGATTGATCAAAATAGAAAGTAAGAGTCCCGTTCCGCCTCCACTAAGGGCTTCGCTTAGGGTTTTCTGCCATCTGAGACGCTTTTCGCTTTTGAGCAGGTCAAGAATGTTAAACTCGGCAGCTTCTGTGAACCGTTCCCCTTCAATCCTTTTTCCTTGCAGCAGCTCAGTAACGGTGATATCTAACGTACTGCATAAATCTAAAATGATGGAGACGTCCGGCATACTTTTTCCATTCTCCCATTTGCTTACAGCTTTATTGGTTACAGATAGCTGTGTGGCAAGCTGTAGCTGGGTCGATGATGCCTTTGGCAGCATTAAGATACTAAGTTTAAGATTTTGCATATCCTTAATTCCTGCTGTTCGGTTTATCCGGAATGGTCATATGGATAAGGTTCATCTTACTATATGATCAATTCCGTCAAATAAACCGCTACACAGGAGGCAAGCGCCACCTTAAACAGATTACCGTCTATATAGGCAACGATAACGGCAACGGCAAAGGCGACAACACCCGAAATCAGACTGCCTGTTGCGGTAATAATCGCAGGGAAGGCCATGACCGCCAGGGTGACATAAGGCACATAATAGAGAAAAGAACGGATAAAAGTATTGGTGATTCCTTTCTGAATCAGCGTTAGCGGGAGAGCCCTGATCGCATAAATCGTAAGGGCAGCCACGAGAAGATAGATGTAAGTGTTTTGGCTCATGACTTCACCTCCTCGCTTGTAGATTGGACACAATCTTCTTTAACCGGTCTGATAATAGCTGCAGCAGATGCGATAACCAGAGTCAGGATAATGATTCTGGTGCCGTCAGAGATTCCCCTAAGTACAGGTAGAAATGCAAACAGAAGACTTCCTGCCATTGAGACGATGACAACTGCTGCGATGGTTTTATCCTTTCGGGATGCCGGGATTACTACTGCCAGAAACATGCCATAAAGAGCAACGCTTAGGGCACTGGAAAGGCTTGGCGGAAGAATGTTTCCGACCAGCGCGCCTAAAACTGTACCTAAAATCCAACCCGGAGATGCCACAGTAGCAGCTCCCAGAGGATAGTAGGGATTCAGTTCCCCCTGAACTGATGCGCTGATGCCAAAAATTTCGTCCGTAACGAAATAGGAAAGCAGCAGTCGCTTTGGCAGAGAAGTATTTGGGCTGATCTTCTGAGACATACTGCAGGACATAAGAAAGTAACGCATATTGATAACCAGTTGTGTAATAATCATTGCCACGTAACCTGAACCGCCTGCAATTACGGTTAATACTGCAAATTCTCCTGCAGATGCGTGCATAAGAAAGGACATCAGACCGGCTTGTCCTGCCGAAATGCCAATAGCCTTCGCTGCAATACCCAGCGTAAAGCCTACGGCAAAGTAGCCTAAGGCGATAGGGATGCCGTCCCTCAGTCCCTGTAGATAATTTGTTTTGTTGTTCATATTCTAGCCTCTTTTTCTATGATAAAGAATTTCCTTTACTATTTTAAATCAACTTCACTGTACAGTAAACTGTTTTTCTGGGATATTTGACGAATTTGTGATAAAATAGAAGAAAAGGAGACATGTGATGAATAAATATATTGAGCTGCTGAAGGAAAATGGTGCAGACCGAGCAGTAAAAATAGAGGCAGAATCCATTGTGACAGCGCCCTGGACCAGATACAAGTGCCAGTTTGGCTGTGATTTTTACGGAAAGTGTTTAACTTGTCCCCCGTATACGCCGACCTGGAAAGAAACAAAAGAGATGATTGACGTTTTCTCTTATGGAATTTTATTTCACCTGGGAGAGAATTCGCCGCAGAGCGTTACGGCCCTTGCTGTAGAAGTCTCCCGGCAGATATTTCTTGATGGCTATTATAAGACCATTGCTTTTGGCAGCGGTCCTTGCGGACTGTGCAAGACCTGCAGTGGTGAAACCTGCAGGTTTCCCAAGAAAACGCTGCCCTCTATGGAGGGATGCGGAATCGATGTGTTTCAGACTGTGAGAAATAACGGTTTTTCCATTAAACCGTTGAAGGAACGAGGAGAACTCGGGGATTACTTTGGACTGATTCTTGTAGAATGAGAAGACTTTTTCTTTAGCGAAATTCTAAAACGTAATGGTTTTTGCCGTGGCATATAATATAGAAGCAAACAGACGGACGCGCCTTTCAGCAGAGAGGCGTATTTTTTTTGTCGTAATAGTTTCTTAATAAAAACCTTAACAAATCTTAATCTTGGCTTAACTGGCTGTTAATATTAATCTGCTATGATAATACCATAAAGAGATTAGCAAACGGAATCTAACAAATGAGGTATTAGGATGAACATGATTATTTTGACAGGGCGCTTTGGGATGGGCCATGTTAAGGCAGCAGAAGCGATCAGAGAACAGATTTTAAAAGAAAAGAAGGCGGATAAGGTAGAAATCATCGACTTTATGGACTATATGTTTCCGACCATGAGCAGTCACATCTATAAGGGATTCAATTTCTTGGTCAGCAGGTGTTCAGGCCTTTATAATGCGCTGAATAAAGCAGCCGGAAAATCCGGCGGTGTACCGCTGAAGGCAGCGGTGACGAAGAAAATTGACCGGCTTCTCGAAGAACATCAGGCGGCAGCTGTTATTGTAGCTTTTCCGGTGTGTTCACAGTACATTTCGGCATACAAGAGAATGCGTCGCTGCGACATTCCTCTATACACGTTTATTACGGATATTACAGCCCATGAGGAATGGATTGCGCCGGGAACGGATAAATACTTTGTAGGGGATATCAGCACCAAAAATACTTTGCTTTCAAAAGGGGTAGAAGAAGAACGCATCGTAATTAGCGGAATACCGGTAAGGGATTGCTTTTCTTCCGAAGGGGAACAGAAGAAGGAAGACAAAAAAGAGGTCTTAATTATGGGCGGAGGCCTTGGTCTGATTCCGTCATCTCAGGAATTTTTGAAGAAATTGGTCCAAAGAGAAGACATAAAGGTAACGCTGATTGCCGGTAAAAACGAGAAGCTTCGCAGGGAAATCAAAGACAAATATCCGCAGATTGAGACGATAGGTTACACGGACAGCGTAGATATCTATATGAAACGAGCTGATGTAATCGTAACGAAAGCCGGGGGGATTACCACTTTCGAAGCCATGGCAGCCAGAACGCCGCTTTACATTATTAAACCGTTCCTTGAACAGGAGTATGGAAATGCCAGATACATAGAGGAACACAATATCGGCAGAGTGGTTTGGAACGAACAGACGGATGAGGCAGAGGATATTATAAGGTTTCTGGAAAATGATGATCTTCGTGAGGTCATGAAAGCGAATATGAAAACAATCACGCAGAGCTTTGAAAAAAAGATTAACTTTGCAGCATAAATAATAGAGGGGAAAAAGAGATGACACATACAGAGCATAAAAGAAACAGCGCCTTGCTGCTTGGTGCGGCAGCTGTTTCTGCAGCTGCATACAGCTATTTGCCTTCCATGGCGGGAAAAGCCATCCATAAAATAAAGCGGAAGAAAGAGACAGAATACCTTTATTTAACCTTTGATGACGGTCCTGATTCAGTCTATACCGAAAAGCTGCTGGACCTTTTGGCAGAGTACCAGATTAAGGCGACTTTTTTTGTCGTAGGTGCATTTGCAAAAGAAAGTCCCCACATCATACAAAGAATGCAGGCGGAAGGACATTTAATCGGCCTTCATTCTCTCTCCCATAAAAGCGCCATGATTCAGTCTCCATGGTATACGGAAAATGAGTTCGCTGCCAACCTTTCTATTCTCAAAGAGTTGGGCGTGCAGACCGAATATTACAGACCACCTTGGGGACATGTCAATCTTTGGACCCTCAGGTGTCTGAAAAAATATCGGTTAAAAAAGGTATTGTGGGATGTTATGGCCCAGGACTGGCAGGAAGAGATTAGTGAAGAAGAAATTCAGTACAGGCTTCTGAAACGAACCGGAGGGGGAGATATTATCTGTCTGCATGACGGACGGGGGAAAAACGAAGCGCCTGCCCGTATGTTGGCAGCCTTGGAAAAAACCTTGCCAATCTGGCTGGAAGAGGGATATCAGTTTAAGAGGATTGATGAAAGATGACGAAGAAGAAAGCCATACAAGTGCTAAAAAACGGGGGAATTTTTATCGCATTGATGATGTTGACCTTCTATATCGTATTTAAGGATAACAGCTTGCAGGAGATGAACCGGGCTATAGAAGGGGTGCAGGGTAAATATCTCCTTGTCGGCGTAGCCGCTATGATGGCATTTTTGTCCTGTGAGGCGCTGAATATCATCAGGATTTTGCGGATGTTTTCCTATAAGATTGGGATGAGGCAAGGACTGAAGTATGCGTTGACGGGATTTTTTTTCAGCGCAGTAACCCCGTCGGCATCAGGGGGACAGCCTATGCAGCTATATGCTATGCACAAGGATCAGATTAAAGCCTCCCACGGTACACTGGCGCTGCTTTTTGAGCTGCTCAGTTTTGAAATCGTAACCGTAAGTCTTGCGATAATTGGATTTTTCTATCAGAGGGAAGAAATTGCGCATGCCATGGGAAATTTGCAGTATTTGCTTCTTATCGGTATAGGCCTGAATACAATTGTTATGATTTTACTGATTCTGGCCATTTTTTCTAAAAAAACCATAGCACTTCTGTTGAATATAGTGGTAAAATTGACATATCTGTTCAGTCCGCAAAAGGCGGAAAAGCTGAGAGGCAGTTTGGACCGACAGATTAGTGATTATCAGGCAAGCGCAGGGTATTTCAAGGCGAACAAGATGATTTTTGCGAAGACCATTGGAACAACCCTGCTTCAGATTCTGGCTATGTACTGCGTGCCTTTTTTGGTGTACAAAGGGTTTGGACTGGATACCTTTCATCTGGGAGAAGTCCTTGCTTTGCAGGCGGTACTGTATGTATCTGTCTCAGCGCTTCCACTTCCGGGCGCATTGGGGATCTGCGAAAGCGGCTTTATGCTTCTGTTCAAAACCTTGTTTCCGGCAGGTATACTTCCCGGCGCCATGGTTTTATCCAGAGGGATAAGCTTTTACCTGTTTGTACTGATTAGCGGACTTTGCGTTGCCGGATTTACGTTGTTTAGGAGGAAAGAGGTTTGCTATGGAATATACAATACTGATTGCAGAGGATGACCGGGATATATCGGCTTTATTGAAACTGTATCTGGAAAGTAACGGTTATAAGACGATTCTTGTAGAAAATGGGGCAAAAGCCTACGAAGCAGTTAAAATCAATCCGATACATATGGCGATTGTGGATATCATGATGCCGGAAATGGACGGCTATGCGCTGACACGGAAAATCAGAGATGAAGGCTATCGCTTCCCGATTATGTTCTTATCTGCAAAGACCGAAGACAATGACAAGATTCTGGGGTTGAATCTGGGTGCAGACGACTATATGACCAAACCCTTTAATCCTCTGGAAATTATCGCAAGAGTCAACTCCAATTTGCGGCGGGAGTATCAGCTCAATAAAGAGACACAAGAAAGCCGCACGGAGCTGGAAAACGGTCAGCTGTGTGTAAATACAGAAAAAATGACGGCTGTTTTGAACGGTCAGACATTGAACTTGACACCAACGGAGTTTAAAATTCTCGCACTACTGATGAAGCACCCGGGACATGTTTATACCAAGGCGCAGATTTGTGAGGCAGTCAATGGTGAATTCTACGAATCGGATGAGAATGCGATAATTGTGCATATTTCCAAACTGAGGGAAAAGCTTGGAGATAGCTCCAAAAACCCGGAATACATCAGAAATATAAGGGGGCTTGGATACAAAATTGAAAAGAAATAAGGACAAACGAATCAAGGGAAGATTTGTCACGATTGTACTATGGAAATACATTGTGTTTTCCATAGTACTTGTGTTGCTTCTGTTTATTACCCTTTTCATGACAGCCGTAAATTACGGAAAATATCAAAACGTTCCCAATGTGAAAGAGCTGGCGCAAGCTTTTGAGGGAAAAATGCCCGAGACATATGCAGATGTGGATATTGAACGAATTTTGGGTAAATCTGCCTACATTCAGATTCTGGATGATGAGAAACGGGTAGTCTATTCCAACAACAAGGCGTATGAGAACGAGGATTATACCGATGATGAAATCAACTTTATTTCTGAGTACGACAACCTGGGGTGGACAACGGTAGAACGGTTTGAAACCGAACAGGGTACAGAGCGAGTCATTTCTACCATCAGCTATACCAAAGAGGGAGAAGAAGTCAAAAATGCAGTGTATGTAATTAATGATGATCTGAACATTCTTTATTCTACGGAGGCAAAGCACAAGGAGAAGCTGACCAGAAGAGAATACAATCTGTTGACCAATTATGCTTCCATGAAGTACGAGATCTCTAAGTGCCACTTTACAGACGCAAATGGCGAATCCCATGTCTTGCTGGCATTTTGCCCCAAAGGTTTTCTTTCTACAGTAAATCGTGTAAAAGAAACCTTTCTGATGATTATCATCCAGTTTGTTCTGATCTACGTATTGCTGGTGGTGTTGTTTTCTATATGGGTCAGTGTGAAGATTAGAAAACCGCTGCGTATGCTAAGTACTGCTATGACGGATATTTCTCTGGGCAGGCGGGATACGGTTTTGGATTATCGGGGACCGAAAGAGTTCGTAGAAATCTGTGATAATTTCAACAATATGTCTGTGGCCTTATCCGATGCGGAGGAGGCCAATCGAGTACTCCAGGAAGAAAAACAGAAGATGATTGCAGATATTTCTCATGACCTGAAAACGCCGATTACCGTAATCAAAGGGTATTCCAAAGCAATTCGGGACAATCTTGTGGGACAGGACGAGGTGGACAAGTATCTGGAAACGATTTATCAGCGCTCAGAAGAATTGACTGACCTGATAAATGAGTTTCACGAGTATGCCAAAATGGATCACCCAGATAATAACTTTACTTTTGAACAGAAAGATATCTGCGAATTTACCAGAAGCTATTTTGCAGAAAGGTACAATGAATTTGATATCGGCGGTTATGCGCTGGATATTGATATCAGTGAAGAAAAACTAATACTCGGCCTTGACCAAGGTAAGTTCAGAAAAGTATATGATAATATTTTGAGTAATTTTTTCAAATATAATGTGCCGGGCACAACTTTCCACTGTAGTATTGAGGGGCAAAAAAATCAGGTGATAATTAGGCTTGCCGATAACGGCGCCGGAATACCGGAAGATATTCGAAGTACGGTCTTTGAGCCGTTTATCGTTGGAGAAAAGGCCAGAAACCGAGGCGGTTCCGGTCTGGGACTTCCTCTTGTAAAGAAGATTGTGGAAGGTCATGGCGGAACCATAGGACTTTCGGAAGATCCAAAGAAGGGGATGAATACCGAGTTTGTGATTCGAATCTATACGTTTTAAATATGGTACATAAAAAACCAGCGTCACAATAAAGAACGCTGGTTTTTGCCTGTTCATAAAGCCGGATGAATCCGATTATCTGTTCTTGAATTCAGGAGCTCTCTTCTCAAGGAATGCAGCCATACCTTCTGTCTTGTCATCGGAACCGAAAGCTGCAGTAAAGGTTTCGATTTCTAATTTGCTTGCAGACTTCATATCCATGTCATAGCCAGTATTGATTGCTGTTTTAGCTGTTGCGATAGCAATCGGCGCCTTGGAAGCGATTGTAGATGCAACTCTCTCCGCTTCTGCCATCAGATCTTCCGGCGCAGCAATTTTTTCTACAAGACCGATTCTGTAAGCTTCTGCGGCAGGAATCATCTCAGCAGTCATAATCAGATATTTTGCCATGCCTTTTCCGACTAATCTTGCCAGTCTCTGTGTACCGCCGAAACCAGGAATAATACCCAGGCCTACTTCCGGCTGACCGAATTTCGCCTTTTCGGAAGCGATTCTGATGTCGCATGCCATGGACAGCTCGCAGCCTCCGCCCAGTGCAAATCCATTTACGGCAGCGATAACAGGCTTTTCGATATTCTCAATCAGGTTCATTACCTTGTGACCCAAAATCATCATCTGACGGCCTTCAATCGGATTCAGCTTGTGCATCTGTGCAATATCTGCTCCGGCAACGAATGCCTTGCCTTCTCCGGTCAGAATGACAGCTTTTACATCAGCTTCGGCTTCTATTTTGGTGAAAGCATCGTACAGCTCGTTGAGAACATCCATATTCAGTGCGTTCATTGCCTGTGGTCTGTTGATGGTCACATAAGCGATACCGTTCTTTACCTCGTATTTAATATTTTCGTACATTTGAATTCTCCCTTTCTTACAGAAAACTGCTTTATCATTATCATCATGATAACATTTTACAGTTGCTTTTTCAAGCCTTCTAAAGCTTTCTTTACCGGCGGAAGAGAAATAACCATCACCGTTAAAATACCTTCTGCAGCCAGATATGTAAAGTTATAGAAGAGGGACCAGGTGATTGAATTGAACCCTTCCGGTGCGTAAGCGCCAAAGAAGACGATGCCGCTGACAACCGCGCAGATATATCTGGCGAAAAGTCCCAAAACATAACCTTTTACCAAGCCATTTTTCTTATCGGAAAAGACGCCGGCAAGACCCAGCGCACCGAAGGCGAAAGGATAGTCGACCAGAAGCTGTATCGGGTGAATGACATACGGTCCGAAGATCAGATTGAGAAGACCCACACAAAAACCTGCAATCACACCGCGGCGTGTGCCCAGCAGATAACCGCACAGGGCAAGGGGCAGCATGGAAAATACGGTAACGGTTCCTCCATATGGCATTTCGAAAAGCTTGATTTGTCCCAAGACTGTGGCCAAAGCGATAAGAAGGGCTGAGATGGTCAGCGCCTTTGCATCGGCCTTCTTGTTTTTCTGTTTACCTGTTGGAATCAGAATCAGACCAAAGAATACGATAATAACGGCAATGGTTGCAACTTGTCCCATTGTGGATTCAAAGAATCCCTGCATGTTTTCAAACATAAAAAAACCTCCAAAAAATAAATTGCGGAGGGGAACTGAAATAAAGTGATTCTACTGATTATATAATGATACAAAAGAAATCGCTTCCCTACGGCAGTACTAACTGCATCAGGTTATGAGGGTACGGCCCGCAGGCCATTCTCAGCATAAGCTCCCCTAGCTCGTTTATTAGAATAAACTGGTTTTTCCTATTTGTCAATATCCTGTGACAGAATGATTAAAAGTTTGCCGGCTGTAAAGGAAATCTCCGCCTGACTTGCCGTGATTTCGTTGCTGACCCCGAGGGTGGTTGCATTGGTCAGCAAATGATTGGTCAGCGGATACTTGACGCCCTTGAGGGTGACGTTCTCCGCGCAGGCGCCGTAGCTGATGATGCCCATATAAGTGTAGTGGTTTCTGGGAATGGTATAGACGCCGGGCGGCACCATAAACACATAATTCTGTCCGTCCACCAGAGATAGATGGGATAATTTTCCACAGTATTTTGCCAACATACCGATGTTTCCCATGGTATGATCAAAACGACCGCCGAGACCGCCGACAATAGTGATATGTGAAAATCCCTGTGAAGCGGCAAGGTCGATTGCGGCCTCGCTGTCCGTCATATCTTTTTCCATAGGCAGTTTGATGACCTCAGCATCAGGTTGAACCATGGAGTCGTAATCGCCAATCAGAAGATCCGGTGTAAGATTCAGCTTTTTGGCAAGTAGAAATCCGCCGTCTGCACAAATGACAGCGTCGTAATCCTGTTGGGAAAGGCGAAGCATATGCAGATTCTCTACATGAGATGTAACAATCAGTGCTTTTTTCATCTTGATTCTCCAAAATAAATTGTATTTACTGTACACATATTATATAATATTTTTATCAAGAATAAAATAAGGAGTTTTTATATGAACAATATTGTCAGAGAAACATCCTCTGAAATCAGAGCCATCGCAAGAACTGCCCTGAAGGGTAACTGGGGCAAGGTTACATTGGGTGTTTTTGTTTATTACGTATTAATCAGCACCATTCCGGCGTTGATGACTGCACTTCTTCCCAATGCGGCCATGAGCTTTTATCTGGATGAGATGGGAGAGTACGTAACGGTGTCCTATGTAGCGAACCTTTATAACCTGTTTTTATCCGGCGCATTGACTGTAGGACTTTGCAGTTTTTTCTTGGCTTTCTTCAGAAGAAAGGAAATTAACCCGGGGCATTTGTTTAATGGATTTGAATACTTTTTCAAATCTTTGGGCCTGATGGTACTTTATACAATCATCGTAAGTTTATTTACATTGCTTCTCATTATCCCGGGCATCATTGCATCATTTGCATTGAGTCAGTGCTTTATCATTCTGGCCGATCACCCGGAAAAGGGCATTGTAGAGTGTCTCAAAGAATCCAAAGCACTAATGAAGGGCAACAAGGGAAAACTGTTCTGCTTAATGTTTTCCTTTATTGGCTGGCTCATTCTGGCGACACTGGTGATTACCGCAATTTCTTTTGTCGTATTGATGTTTGCTTCTCCGCTTGCTTACTATGGCGCAGTAGGTCTGGCAGGCGTATCCGGTACGCTGCTTGATTTGGTTCTGTCCATACCGGTTATCGTTGTGATGGCTTATATGCTGACAGCAGAAACCGTATTCTATGAACTGGCCAGTGGTAATCTTCAGGCTAAGCCGGCATTTAACGATGAAGATTATCATTTCTAAAAAAATGAATTAGAATTTTACGCCCTGCCTTTTGGCAGGGTTTTTTCGCGGAACAAGTGACAAGCGGCAAATCATACAATATAAGAAGTGAAAATAGATTGGAGGAATTGCATTGTCGGTTATACGTCACTATTTCCCCGGAAACAACACACCGGAGGGATTTTTTTCTTACTACGGAAACATACTCGGACAAAGAGAAGCAGAGAAAATCGTCTGCATAAAGGGCGGTCCCGGTACGGGAAAGTCTACATTTTTGAAAAAGGTGGGAGAACGTCTTGCCGAGACGGGGGAGAATATAGATTTTCTTCATTGTTCCGCAGATGAAAACTCATTGGATGGGATTTTACTTCGTGATAAAAAAATTGCTTTTGTTGACGGAACAAGCCCTCACGTTATCGATCCCCTTACGCCTGGCGCCGTGGACTCGATTATCAACTTCGGTGAATTCTGGAACGACAGGAAGATTGCAGACCATAAGGAAGAAATTATCAGTTACAGTGAAAATACATCCAGATGGTATAAGATGGCTTACAATTATATGGCTGCTGCGAGAAAAATCTATGACAGTTTGTCTGCAGTACAGGAAGATGGAGTTGAGGTTTCAGAAATATATAAACTGGCAGCAGATATCATCAGCAGGGAGTATCAGCAATACGATATTTCTTTTAAGGCAGGCGCAATGAAACGGTTCTTTGCTACCGCCATCACGCCGGCCGGAAATATCAGCTATGTCAGATCCATCCTGGGAAACATGAAAAGGGTTTACTTAATCAATGTGCCGGAGGGATACAGTAATATCAGCTTTATGAACATCATTGCAGACGGCGCCATATACAGAGGATTTGATGTGGAAGCGTTTTACTGTCCAATGGATCCGGAGAGAAAGATTGAGCATTTGCTTGTGCCGGAGCTTGGTCTGGCATTTGTGACCACCAATAAGTGGCACGATCTTGAGCCATGGGAGATCTGCGGTGAGGAAGAAACGGGCTGTGAGATTACCATGATCGATATCAACGATTATCAGAGCGCTTACTTTGTGGATAAGAACAGAGCAGTTTTAGACAAACTTTCTCGTCTTTATGCACAGCTAATGGAAGAAAGCGTCAGCGCCTTGTCCCGTGCTAAAGAAAACCACGATATTGTGGAAAAGATGTATATTAGAAATATGAATTTTAATAAGATTGATGAACTGGTAGAAAAGACAATCAGAGAATTGATATAACGTAAATCAGTACCGATAGACGGCGGTTCCTTGGGATAGGGCCGCTGTTTTATTGTAGCTTTTATGGTGGGTAGAGCTTATTGCAATAGTATTGAAACTTTTAAGCTTAAGTGGTGGGAATTTTCTATTTCTGAATTTATGCGACATATTTTTTGAATTTCCAATGAAAAACGGTGGGCATTTGTTTCTGATGAAAATATGCGACAGATTTCTTGCTGTCAGTACAGTTTTACCTGCATGTTACTCGTAAAACGGGAAAAATCTGTCGCATTTTTTTGTTTTTAGGATATGTCCACCGGATTTACTTATGCCGCAGTGAAAGATGTCGCAGAACTATACAATTTGGATAAAACCCACCGGATTTCACCGTTTCATAACGAAAAATGTCGCAGACGTATAAGCTTTGCCAGAATCCCACCGTTTTCAGTTGATCACAGTACTGTATGCTCCAGCAGGATTTTCAGACCCAGCAGAATTAGAATCAGACCGCCGGCAAATTCGGCTTTTGCCTGAAACCTTGTACCGAAAATGCTGCCTACCTTGATGCCTATAGCTGACAGTAAAAAAGTGGTGACGCCGATGGCGGAGATAGAAAAGGCGATATCCACCTTGAGAAAAGCAAAGGTTATACCCACAGCTAACGCATCGATACTGGTGGCAACTGCCATGGGAAACATGGCTTTGGCGCTGAAGGAACCGGAGGAGGTATCGCCGGTATCATCGGCTTTAGTCAGGGATTCCTTGATCATATTGGCGCCGATTAACCCAAGTAGGACGAAAGCAATCCAGTGATCCACAGCTGTAATGTAATCGGCAAAGGAAGTTCCCAAAAAGTAGCCGATCAGAGGCATAAGCGCCTGAAATCCGCCGAACCACAAACCGGCAGTAATCATATGCTTAGCCTGTACCCGGTCTGTTGCAAGACCTTTGCAGATGGATACGGCAAAGGCGTCCATGGAAAGGCCTATGGCCAGAAGCAGTAATTCAGTAATACCCATTTCAGCCCTCCTTTTCTAACCGGTTGATCAGCTGCTGCATATCTGCAGGCAAAGGCGCTTCCACAGTAAGGGGTTCGCCGCTTACCGGATGGCGAAAACACAGCTTATAGGCGTGGAGCGCCTGTCTGTCCAGAAGGGCCGGATTGTATCCGCCGTAGAGATGATCGCCGATGAGGGGGTGACCGATATGAGACATATGTACGCGAATTTGGTGAGTTCTGCCGGTTTCCAATTTCAGTTCCACAAGGGTGAAACCCGGCGGAAGTTCAGCTACAGTAATCAAATCACCGTTTACTGTAATCAGGTCTCCCGGTTTAAAGGAGACTTCTTTTATTTCGGCATCTTCCATGATGCTGTCCTTGTATCCGGCGTAGGCGGCAAGACCGCTGCCGAACCCTTCTCCACTGTAGCGGGCAAGAACTTTGACCTGGGTGACAGAAGGGTAGCCGCCGGCTTCCATGACTTTTCTGCGCACATCCTCAGGATCGGGTCTGCCAAGAGGAAGATCAATAGTAAATTGGTCCTCTTCGAGGATACCGGCCACAACGGCCAGATATCTTTTTTCTGTTGAATTGGCTTTCATTTGTTTGACCAAATCGTCCTGGGCATGGGAATTTTTTGCAACAATAAGCAGACCGGTGGTATCCATATCCAGCCTGTTGACGAAGCGGATTTTAAAACACTGGTCGGTATCAATCATATACTGCATCAGTCCGTTGGCGATGGTATGATAAGGATGTCCCTTGGTCGGATGAACGATGACGCCCGGCTGTTTGTTGATGACCAGTATATCGTCATCTTCGTAGACCGGATAGATGGGAATATCTTCCGGTGGGAAATCGCTCTTTTCTTCGGGAAGTTTGATAGACAGCACATCGCCCGGTTTTGGCGTAATCCAACCGGCAACTGGCTCTCCGTTAAGAAAAACCAAATTTTGATACTTTAGCTTGGTCAAAAGTCTTCCGGAAAAGCTGAATTTGCTACGAAGCAGAGACTTAATCGGCGTCTGTGCATCTTCTTCTGTGATGATATAACGAAATTTTTCCATGTAGGAAAGTACCTCTTTCTTGGTGTAGTATAGTATTTTACAGGAATTTACTCTTTACTTTGGTCCAAAAGTCGTAATTCTCAAAACGCATGAGATTGACCCGTATATCGGAGAAAGAAACCCGTATTTCTTTGACATCGTCGTAGTCCGAAGTATAGCCGTCACAGACCACACTGATGGAGCCTGCCTTATCATTGTTGTCCGGCACGATGCCTAAAGACAGGTCGGAAGGCAGCAGAATACTGGAAGTAAAGGAGCGGTAGGCCGTGGTATTCATCGGCGCAATAGGGGTTACCTGCAGAAGTTTCAACCGTGGATCTACGATGCTGCCGCCAAGGGAATAATTGTAGGCAGTACTTCCTGCAGGAGTTGCAATAAGCAGACCGTCTCCGCTGAACCGCTCGATAAAGCTTCCGCCGATGGAAATGTTCAGGTGGATGGAGTAGGTAGCGCTGCTTTTGATTACCACTTCGTTGAGTCCAACGTGTTCTTCTTTGCCATTAGCAGTGCTTACGGTAATCTTTACGGTAGAAAGCTGTTGAATGGTATACTTTCCCTGCTTATAGTTAAAGATGAAGTCATCCAGCATGGAGGGCATGATTTCCTGAAAAAAACCTAAATGTCCGGTGTTGATGCCGATAATGGGCATACCGGGAAAGTTGAATTTATGAATGGCCTCCAGGAAAGTGCCATCACCGCCGATGCAGACGAGAAGATCGGCCTTCTCGTCATAGTCGGGCAACAAGACAAAGCCGGAGTTATCCAGCTTCTGCTTCAGTTGTTTTTCCGTTCGTTTGGATGTTTCGCTGTCGTTAGCGTAAATATATATTTTCTTACTCATAACTATTATCTTACATCAGTTCTTCCAACTCTTCAACCAGGTTCTTAAAGGTTTCCATGGCTAAAACAACAGGTTCCGTGCTGCTCATATCGACGCCTGCGATTTTCAGCAGTTCCACAGGATAATCGCTGTCTCCGGTTTTCAGGAAAGCTTTATAAGCGTCTCTTGCGCTTTCGCCTTCTTCCAGAATTTTTTTGGAAATTGCGGTAGCCGCGGAGTAGCCTGTCGCATACTGATATACGTAAAAGCTTCTATAAAAATGCGGGATTCTGGCCCACTCATAACGGATATCCGCATCAGGGGAAAGTGCTGGACCAAAGTAGGCTTTGTTCAGCTTGTCGTATTCCTCGCAAAGCCATTCGGCTGTCAAGCTGCCGCCTTCTTCCACGTATTTGTGGGTCAGATGTTCGAATTCTGCGAACATGGTCTGGCGGAACAGCGTGGTTCTAAATTCCTCGATATACAGATTCAGCAGGTATTTTCTCATCTTCGGATCTGTTTCTTTTGTCAGCAGGTGCTGCATCAGAAGAGATTCGTTAACCGTTGAGGCAACTTCTGCAGTGAAAATGGAATGACTGCCATAGGTGAACGGCTGGTTTTCCCGTGTGTAGCTGGAATGCATGGAATGTCCCATCTCATGAACTACCGTGAACACATCTTTTAAGGTGTCTGTATAGTTGAGGAGAATATATGGGAAACTGTCATAAGAGCCGAAGCTGTAAGCGCCGCTGGTTTTTCCCTCGTTTTCGTAGACGTCAATCCATCCGGATTCTACGCCTCTTGATAAGCGATTAATATATTCTTCTCCAAGGGGAGCAAGACCTTCCTTCATCATTTTGAGCGCCTCTTCATAAGGAACTTTGCGCTTTGGCACTTCGATGAGCGGGACATAAATATCGTACATTTTCAGCTCATCAACCCCCAGCGTCTTCTTGCGCAGGTCAATATAGCGGTGAAGAACCGGCAGATATTGATGAACTACAGAAATTAGATTATCGTAAACTTCTTCCGGAATATTTCCGCCGGAAAGGGCTGATGCTCTTGCAGAAGGGTATTTTCTGATTCTGGCGCCGATTACATCGGTCTTCACATTATAGTTGTATGCGGACGCAATAGTGTTAACCAGACCTTTGTATGCATCGTAGACATTGGAATATGCCGCTTTTCTGACATTTCTGTCGTGAGATTCCATAAAATTGATAAAGTTGCCGTGGGTCACTTCCGCAGTATCTCCGTCTTCATCGATGATTGAGCCGAAACGAATGTCAGCATTGTTCAGCATGGTGAAAATCGTGTCAGGCGCATCGGTGACCTCGCTCATTTGCGCCAAAATGTTTTCTTCTTCCTTGGAAAGGACGTGTCGCTTTTCCCTGAGAAGATCTTCAATGACAAACCGGTACTGTGCCAAGGCGGGTTCTTCGGAAAGATAAGCGCGAAGAGTTTCTTCCGGAGTTTTCAAAAGTTCCGGCGTCATAAAGCTCATAGCTGCAGAAACCTTTGCGATAATGCCGTTTACCTTATCGTGCATGGACTGCTGGGCGGCAATCCGATTGTCTTCATCCAGCTTCATTCTGGCGTAGACAAAAGCTCGCTCCAGCTTCTGCCAGATGGCGTCCTTTTCCCTAAGGGCAGCTGCCAGGGTTTTTGGGCTTTCTGCCAGCCGGTTTTGATAGGTGGAAAATGCCTCTGTCATGGAGAGTACGGCCTGAATATCTTCTTCCCAAGACTTTGCATCCGGGTACATCGCCTCTATTTTCCATTTATATTTCTGATCGATTTCGTTTCTGGTTTTTAATTTCTTCTTTCCCATTTTTACCTCCTGTAGTATAATGATTTAGTCATTAGTATAACACAAAACTGAAAGGATTAACATAAATGGATAACAGACCCATTGGTTTTTTTGATTCAGGCTTGGGCGGGCTCACCAGTATTCCGCCTCTCCTAAAGGAATTGCCCAATGAACGGGTGATTTTCTTCGGCGATACGGCAAGAACCCCTTACGGCTCCAAGTCACCGGATACGATCAAACAGTTTACCCTGCAAATCGGGGAGTTTTTGGTGAGAAATAATGTGAAGATGATTGTCATCGCCTGCAACACGGTTACGGCGATTTGCCTGGATCTTCTCAGAAAGACCTATCCGGATATTCCGGTTATCGGCGTGATTTCCCCTACGGCAAGGGTGGTAGCCAATAAATGCAATACAGAGGACCATATCGGTATCATTGCGACCAAGGTAACCGTAAAGTCGGAGGCCTATGTCCGAAAAATCGAAGAGAAACATCCGGGACTTCATCTTTATGCAAAGGCGTGTCCTGCTTTTGTTCCCCTGATTGAGGAGGGGATTATTGATAACCAAATCATGGACCTGACCATCAAATATTATCTGGACGATTTTATCCGAGAAAACAAGATTAATCGACTTATTTTGGGGTGTACCCATTATCCGCTTTTGACGGAAAATTTGCACCGTATTTATCCGGAGGTTAAACTGATCAGCTCTTCAAAGGAAGTGGCTACGGCTGTTCACATTGAGCTGGAGAAAAGGGATATGCTGGCAGGAGAAAATGACAGAGAAAACGTCTTTTATGCCAGCGATTTATCGGAGAACTTTGTTAATATGATACAGCTGATTCTGGACAGGAATGAAGATGAGCTGAATATACGATTTAAGAATTTAGAACTTTAGAGACAAGGAGATATTATGGATAGAGAAGAATTATTTGCCTTTCTGGATATGGATGGGGGAGAGGATTTTCAGTATTTCGAGAATTTTGCTGATTTCGTGGAACACGGTGGCGTAATCGACAGCGATGCTGTTTATGAACTGATTGCGGAAATTGACCTGAAGACCTTTGCGGAACTTTGCGAAAGCTATTTTTATGAGACGCTGGAACAGGTACCGGGAGATCAGATTGACTTATACAATCTGCTGGAGAACATCAAGAGAGTGCTGATTGGTCTTTCTGAAGCCGGACGGAAAGGGGAAGACAATGCACTGGTGAACCTGTCTGATCAGTGGAACAGATTCCGTCTCTGGTATTCTGATGACAGCAATGTAGAATGCAGAAACCTCTCAACGGGAGAAATTGATTTTCTTCCGGTAAGAGACGCGCTGCTGCAAAACAGGCTGGAACGGTTAAGCGGCGAGGAATACAGCTTTGATTTCTCTGACGCTATGAACTTTGAACTTGAGGAATATATCATGTCCTATGCCGATCTGGCAGAAGAAGCCGAACAGGAACAGTAAGATCAGGAACCGATTTTCCCTTACCCGCATAGAATAACAGAGAAAGATATGGAGGTATGACTATGGGTGAATTCAGAAATGACTGTTGCGGCGACTGCTGTGAACAGGAGCGTGACTGCTGCTGCAGACCTCAGAACAACTGCTGTAATGATTCAGGCAGCAACTGGGGAATCCTGATTCTTCTGATTGTTCTTTACTGCCTGTTTTGCGGTAACGACAACCGGGGCGGAGGACTGTTCGGCGGATTATTCTAACATAACGGTAAACCAAAAAGGCGGCAGTTTCTGTCGTCTTTTTGTTTGGGTTATCTTGCCAATTTCCTAAACAGGTGCTAAAATTATAAATTGGATATTTTTGATTTGGAGAGAAAAAACATGGAAAAACACAACTATAAAGTCGGACTGATCAGCGCCATAGCCTGTGCTGTGGTATGGGGGTTTTTGCCTATCTACTGGGATAGTCTGAAACCGATCGACTCCTTCGTCATTATCTTTTACAGAGTATTTCTCATGGGACTGGTGTGCTACCTGGTATGCGCAGCCAAGCAGGGGATAAAAGACGTTTTTAAGCCTATGTTTGAGAGTAGAAAGACGGCATTTACCTATATGATTGCCGGCGTTGTCATTACCATCAACTGGAGTATATACATCTGGGCAGTCAATGCCGGGTTTGTCATTCAGACCAGTATGGGATACTTTCTGGAGCCGCTGGTGGTCTGCCTGTTCGGTGTGATTATTTACAAAGAAAAAATCAATAAGTGGAAGGGTATTTCTATCGGATTTGCGCTGGCAGGTCTTCTGATTATGATTATCGGCTATCATCAGATTCCCCTTGTGGCGGTTAGTCTGGGACTATCTTTTGCCATTTATGCAGCCATCAAGAAGAGCATTCACATGAATCCTATACAGTCGCTTCTCTATGAGACGCTGATTATGGTGCCGATTGCGCTGTGTTTCATCATTTATGTGGAAACCAGCGGACAAGGCGCAATGGCGGCGGGCGGAGGATTCAAGTTTTTTCTGCTTATGTTTGCCGGTATTGCCACAGCGGTACCTATGGGACTGTTTTCCTTTGCGGCAGCCAAACTTCCTTTGGTTACGCTGGGACTTACGGAATACATATCGCCTTCCATTTCTCTGATTCTGGGAATTTTCCTCTTTAAAGAGGGTTTTGATATGGTGCAGCTCAGCGCATTTATCGTCATTTGGATCGGCCTGGTATTCTTTACTTACGGCGAAATCCGCGACAATCGGAATTTACCAGCAGAAACATGCATAGAGGAGGAACACGTTGAAAAGTAACAGACTGAATTATTTTAACATCGCGGCTTTGTATGTAGGCACGATTATGGGCGCAGGTTTTGCCTCCGGCAGGGAGGGCTGGCAGTTCTTTGGTGTATTTGGAAATGCAGGCTATCTGGGACTCTGTCTTACCGGTATACTGTTTATCCTGATGGGCATGATGGTTAGTTATATTGCAAGAAGTCTGGAAACAGACGATATGGGAAAGATTATCATCATGAGCGATGATCCCAGGATTTCCAGTGGAGTAGGGTATTTTCTTTCTGCCATTTTATATACGATTATCGCTTCCATGTCTGCAGCCGGCGGTTCTTTTCTGTACCAGCAGTTTGGTTTACACAAAGCCATCGGCGGAGGAATTATCGTTTTTCTGACCATTATTACTGTGTTAGGTAATTTTGAGCGTATTTCCAAGGTGTTTAAGAAGATTGTTCCGATTCTGTTTACGGTGGATCTGGCTATCTGCATCTTGGTGATTTTTTCTGATATCGACCAAAGCGGCGCCACTTCCGGATTTCCGGTAAGCTCCATGACGCCCAACTGGTTTGTTGCGGCAATCCTGTTTATTTCTTATAACATGTTGGGGATGATTCCTATGCTGGGCGCTTCTTCCCTGAATGCCAAGTCCCTGAAACACAGTATTCTGGGCTCGGCGCTTGGAGGATTACTGCTGGCATTACTGACCTTCATTCTGATTTTTGCTTTATCAAAGGATATGGCCTTTACCCAATCTATGGATCTTCCCATGCTGGCTTATTCTGCCCGCCTGGGTAAAGTTGCCAATATTCTCTTTGGTACGGTGCTGTTTTTTGCCATTTATTCAGCGGCGACAAGCACCTATTACGGATTCTCTACGAAAATCAAAGAGACGCCGAAGAAAAAATACATTCTCATCGTGGGTGCGATTATCGGTGGATGTGTGGGTCTGACCGGCTTTTCTACCATTGTTGCCTATCTATATCCTACAGAAGGATATATCGGTGTTGTCATTATGGTTTTGATTACCATTAATTTCTTCCGGGTTTATCGGATGAATCACCGCAAGCATGATCCGTTTGCTTATCCACAGGGAATCGTTCGTGTGACCGCAGGTCATGGCGGCGAAGCAATTCTCATTGTAGGCAAAGAGAAGACGGCGCTTTATGACTGTGGTATGGCATATTGTCACGAGGAATTGCTGACGAACATTGAATCTGCTCTGTCTGCTCATGGCAGAAAAAACTTGGATATGGTGCTGATTTCTCATACTCACTATGACCATATCGGCGCTTTGCCGTATATTCTGTGCAGATGGCCGCAGGCTAAGGTGTATGGCGCAAAGAAAGCAGAAGACGTGTTTGCAAGAGAAGGGGCGCGTAAAACCATGAAGCGTCTTGGCGAAGCAGCAAGAGACGCCTGGAGCAGCGATCGGACGCCGGTTCTCGTGGAACCGCTTCGTCTGGATGTAGCCGTAAAGGATGGAGATCGGATCTATATTGGGCCGGAAGAGTATTTTGTCGTTTTGGAGACGAAGGGTCATACAGATTGTTCTCTGACTTTTGTATTGGAACCGATGAGCCTGATGTTTACCTGCGAAAGCGTAGGGGTTCTCATCGCAAATGACGAAGTGGAGACTGCAATTCTCAAAAGCTATACGGATACCATAGAAGCTGCAGAAAAGTGCAAAGCTTATGGCGCAAAACACGTCATCGGCAGCCATTACGGCATGATGAAGGATGCTACAGCGAAAAAATACTTTGATTTATACATCAAGTATGCAGAGGCAGAAAAAGACTTTATCCTTAAGCTTTACGACCGGGGACTTTCTCCGGAAGAAATCATGGACAAGTTCGAAGAAAAATTCTGGTATGAAGATCGGGGAAAGGAGCAGCCTAAGGAAGCTTTTTATGAAAATGCCAAATATACCATTGAACATATACTGACTGTGTTCCGGCAGGCTGAACTACATAAATAAA
Source organism: Emergencia sp. (assembly GCA_036305845.1). Classification (GTDB taxonomy): domain Bacteria; phylum Bacillota; class Clostridia; order Peptostreptococcales; family Anaerovoracaceae; genus Senimuribacter. The sequence goes on along the minus strand of JAXKAR010000040.1, from coordinate 30,764 downwards.
GAAAGAAAGAAAAAACAGCAGAGTATCATAATTTGATCTATCTGCTGTTTTTTTAGTTGACAAAAAAATACAGGGGGGGGGTATAATCTTTAAAAGTAAAAAATCCGGACCATATTGAGCCGGTACACTTATTCTACACAAATTGTACATATTTTTTTTAGAAAAAAGACAAAACTAACTCATCAAAACTTTTTAAAATACGGATATACTTTGTGGTGAAAGAAGGAAAGAGACAATGAAAATATTAAAGTTACTAAACAGAAATAAAAACAGAATGACTGTTGCAGGTATGGCGAAACTATTTGATGTAAAATTGGAACGTGGATTTAAAGGAAAGAATACTGTGATTAAACATGTACTTACCCAGTCTGTATATGCTGAGCCGGCAGATGTTGTGATCGCAGCCCGCTGGTATGGTAAGAAGAGGACCATTGATGAAGCTTTGGAACGGGGGGCGGCTGCAGTTTTTTGTGATAAAGACAGCGCAGCTTTGTATACGGATCCCAGAGTGATTGCTGTTGATGATCCGACTGCATGTGTCGAACGCTTTGAACAATATTGTGAGCGTGACTGCACCGCAAAGCGAATCACCATAACCGGCAGCGTAGGCAAAACCACCACAACCGGCTTAATCAATTCTGTATTTACGGATTCCTTTCATACCCTGACTCACCACAGTATGTCAAACAGCCACGGTGCGATTCTCAGGAATTTTCAGAGACTTACGCCGGAACATGAGTATTGGGTGCAGGAGGTAGGTGGCGTACAGCCCGGTTATATTGAAAGTTCTGCCCATATCTTACATTCTGACTGTGTTGTACTGACCAATATTGGAAACTCTCACTTGGATAAATACGGTACAAAAGAGGGAATATTTGAAGACAAAAGCAGCCTGGAGCGTTATGCGGAGCTTGATGGGGTAGTCATTATTAATTCTGATGATGAGATCCTGAAATCTGCTCGCTATTATCACAAGGTGATTACCTTTTCCGTCGATGATGTAAATGCGGATTATCGCGCAGAGAACATTTCGCTGACCAGAACAGGGACGTCTTTCGATCTTGTGTGCAGTGAGGGGAGATTTCCGATTACGCTGAATCTATTCGGAAAATATAACGCTTATAATGCGCTGGCGGCAGTTGCGGCCGGCAGGTGGGCCAATATACCCATGGAAAGAATCATTGAGCAGATTGGGAAATATCAACCCAGCGGTATGCGGCAGAATATGCTGAATGTAGGCGGCTATCACTTACTTGCCGATTGTTTTAACGCAGAACCGAAAACCGTGCTGGGGTCAGCAGAAACGCTGGCGCAGATGGACATCGGTCAGAAGGGCAGAAAGATTTTCATCACCGGTCATATTGATAAGATTGGAGAGCAATCCGTACAGATGCATACGGAACTGGGACATCAGCTTTCGAAACTGGATCTGGATGTTATGGTCTTCTTCGCAGGAGACAGTAAATACACCTATCAGGCGGTAGTTGAAGACGGATATAAAAACGCCTTTTGGATGAACACACGGGAAGAGTTGGATAACTGGATTCGAGAGAATGTTACGCGGGGTGATGTGACGTTCTATAAAAGCGGACAATTTGAAGCTGCGCTTGCAAAGACCATTGACCATGTATATGGAACCCGTCTGCAAAACGAACAACAGTTTAACAATGGAATCGTGAAAACGGAAAACACCTTTAGATTTCGTTTGAGACAAGACGATATTGTCGAAATCTGTGGTTATGAAGGAACAGATTCCGAGCCGGACATTCCATCTGCTTATGAGGAAAAACCTGTATTACGTATTGCAAGCGATGCATTTAAGCATAACAAAAACCTCAGGACGGTTAGTTTTCCGGATTCAGTGGAAAATATCGGACAAGAGGCCTTTTACCATTGCACAGGCATAAAAGAAATAAAACTGCCGGCAAACCTAAAGTACATTTGCCGCAGCGCATTTAATCAATGCAGGAATTTAACATGTATAAACCTGCCTGATGGTACTTTGCATATCGAAATGCGTGCATTTCGTGAGTGTGCATCCTTAGAATGTATTACCATTCCGTCTACAGTAGGCTTTATCGGCGAAGAGGCATTCTACGGCTGTCCGAAGATAAAGATAGTTTGTGAAAAAGGTTCCTATGCGGAGATGTATGCAAGAGACAACAATATTCCATACGAAAATGAACAATAAGCTTACGATTTAGGCAGGCAAAGACAAGGATAAAAAGTGAAAAAAGAAAAAGAACAGAATGCCATAGTTTCTGTTCTTTTTTCAATTACCTGCGGTGCAGGGATAGTCTTCGCACATTCAGGTGTCTGTATGGGGAATAAATGAATCCCAAACTGCGGTTATATGCTTTGAATCCCCAGGTTGCGGCAAAGGAGTTTCTTTTTTTATGTTTGCGAAGATATTTCCGTTCGGTTCCGCCAAATGCAGCAATACCGTCGTCCTTGATACACTGAATTAAATCGCAGGTGGTGGTAATTGGTCGGTCGAATATGGTATAACCTGTACCTACGTACTCTTCCTTGTGTGAGTCAGAACCGCCGATGCAAGGAAGGTTATACTTGTCGGCAAGCTGTCTGGCAACGGAATTTGCCTGGACGGTTTCGCAGGTGTTGAATCCTTCTAAAAAATCGAATTTTCTAAGCATCTTCGGATTTTTCTTCATCTTATTGAAAAACATAGCGCTGGAGCTGCGTGCGCCAAAGGGATGTGCCGGTCCAAGAACACCGCCGAAATGATGAACGATTTTCTCAAGAAGTGACACGGACATTCCGCGTATCTGCAATACTCTCAGCTCAATATGGTCGGGCATGATGACAATAAAATGCCCTGCGTCTTTTGTATCGTATTCGACGCCTCTCAATACAACAAAATCATCGGGCATTTGGTCACGGTTCTCCTGCCAGTAGCGGAAACCCTTGTAAGAATCATGGTCTGTAACCAGCATACCGTCAAAGCCGTTTTCTTTTAGCAGGGCTATATATTTTTCGATGGGAATTCTGGAATCAATAGAGCCTGCTTTTGTATGGCAGTGCATATCAAATTTCATCAGTTTTCACTTCCTTCTTGCATATAGTTTACACCTGTATTAGACTAAATACAAGTTACGATTTTTGGCAAATCCGGAGGTAGTATGTTTATTTCGTTAAAAGAAATATTGAAAAATGAGTTATTTAAGGATATAGAAATTCTTGCGGGCGAGAAGGGGACGACGAAAGTCGTTAAAAGGATATCTGTGTTTGACTGTCCCTGTGATCAGCAGATGCTGCAGGGAGACATTCTTAAAGAAGGAGACATATTCATTACCTGTCTTGAGCAGTTTCGATATGAAAGCGAAAGTATTCATGAATATATCGAGACGTTAATTCGTGCGAAAAGCGCGGGACTTTTTATCATCACCGATGAAAGAGTGGGCGTGATTACAGAAGACATTATTCAAAAATGCGACCGTGAGGAATTTCCGCTGATATTAATCAGAGAAAATATTCCCTATGCAACGATTATCGATACGGTAGACAAGTATATTGCCATTGACAATCTGAATTCGCTGAATATGCTGAAGCTGGAAAAAATTATGTACGGCTATATTTCCTTGGTAGAAAAAATGGAGATATTATACAGTATAAATCCCAATATACAAAAATCCATACGCGTTATCGAGGTGGAAGGAGATTTTGATTCGGACATTGCCAGACTGGAACTACATGCATACTATCTCAATAAAAAAAGCGATATTTATGTATGCGGCAAACATCATTTGATTTTCATCTTAAGCGATGAAGACGAAAAAGCCCTTCGTCATCATTCAGATGCGGCGGCAGTTCGCTTTAAAGAATTTATCAATCAGCCTATCGCAGGATATAGCAGAATTTACAACCGGCGGGATATAGATAAGGCGCTGGAGGAAGCAAGACGGGCGCTGGAAACCGCCAAGGCCATGAATATAACCAGTCAGACTTATGATCCTTTGTCATCGCTTCAGCTTTTGCTTTGTGTAAAGGATACTCCTGAAGCACAGGATTTTTACCGTAGTTACGTTGACGCAGTTGCAAAGAAAGTATCTTCTGAAAATCTGAAGGAAACGCTGCTGACCATAGAAAACTATGTGGCAAACTCGGGGAGTTTCGTTGAGACCGCAAAAGTGATGAATCAGCATGAGAATACCATACGCTACAGAGTCAATAAAGTAAAATCGGCTTTGGCCATGGAACATGATAACATTAAGTTTAATGAAACCATTGCTGTTGCCGTAAAGCTCCGTACAATCATTAATGAATCCTTATAGGGTTGAAAATAATACAAAAAAATGAATTTTTATTTAAAAAAATCATAAAGCGATTCTTTCTGATAATCTATATAATGAAAAAAATGACAACAGGAGGAATCACTTATGGAAGATAAGAAGAAAAAAAGCGGAAGCATAGAGACCACCACCCTTGAACGGGTTCCTATGGGCGAACGCAAAGGGTGGATTGACGTGGCACTTATTCAAGCAGGCATCATGATCTGTGTACCAAGCCTGCTGCTTGGCGGAATTCTTGCAGAGGGCATGTCGCTGACAAATGCAATCCTTTCAGGCGTTGTTGGATATTGCATTGTCGTTGTATTATTCGTACTCATGGGTATTATGGGAAGTGACCTTGGTGTGCCGACCTGTGTTACGGCCATAGGTGGATTCGGGAAAAAAGGCGCAAGATATATCATCAGTACATTGATTTTTATTTCTATGATCGGATGGTTTGCCGTACAAACGGCTGTTTGCGGAGATGCATTCTCTAATCTGATTGAAAACTCTTTCCATGTTTCCGTTTCACCGATAGTCTCTATGGTTATCTGGGGAGCGATTATGCTGGTTACCGCAGTTTACGGGATTAACGCACTGGACAAGCTGAACAAGATTGCTGTTCCCGCACTATTTATCGTTACGATTGCAGGCTGTTTCATGGCGCTGAACAAATACGGAACGGAGCAGTTATCCGTAAATCCAGAGGTGCCGTCTATGTCCTTTATCGATGGTGTAATCCTGACGGTAAGCTTTATGGCTGCAGGATGTCTTGCGGCATCGGATGTTACAAGATACCAGAAAACCAGAAGGGATACAACCCTTTCCAGCGCTTTTGGCGTAGCGCCGGCAGGAATTCTGATGGTAATTATGGGCGCAGTGATGACCAGAGTTGCACAGCAGTATGATATTACACTGGTATTCTGTGAAATCGGCATTCCGATTCTGGGCATGCTGGTACTGATTTCCGCAACATGGACAACCAACACAACCAATGCTTATTCCGGCGGTATCAATGCAGTGCTCATGCTTAACCTAAAAGAAAATCAAAGAGCAATGGCAACGATGGTTTCCGGCGTAATCGGAACGATTTGCGCCATCTTTGGCCTGGCAGATCACTTTGAGGATTTCTTGTACATTTTGGGAGATGCGCTGCTGCCGACGATGGGCGTTATTCTGGCGGACTACTGGATTGTATGCAAGGGTAAAGTAGAAAATTATGTGATGCCGAAAGGGTTTAACTGGGCAGGCATTATCTCATGGCTTTGCGGTTATGGCGTAATCAAGTTTATTCCTTACGGCGTACCTTTTGCACAGGGCATTATTGTAGCGGCAATTTTATATATCATTCTGAGAAAACTAATTAAGGTGGGTGAAGTAGAAAGATTGACTGCATAGTTCATAGATAGGAAAGCCCTCGGAAGTGTTTGACTTCCGAGGGCTATTTTTGTTATCTTTTGGATGAGATTATTTTACAGGGGATAATTCTGCCAGTTCCGGATCTACGATTTTACCTTCTTCCATGATCAGCTTACCGTCAAGCCATACGGTGGAATTGAGACAGATACCGTCGGTGTGAGATTTTGCATCCTGGCCGACAGGCGGCGCATCGATGGGACTTACATAGCCGATTCCCCATTCTGTGCATCCCCAGACTCTTTCATCTTCTACGACGTTTCCTGTAAGGATAGCACCCGGATTGAATCCGTATGCGATATGGGCCATTTTAAACATGCCTTCGTCCTCAAAGCTTGCCAGGAATTTTTCGTATTCAGCAGCTTCTCTGCCGCCTTCAAATTTTACAATCTTGCTGTTTTCAATGGTTAGAACAACCGGCTCAGAAGGGACGTGTCCAAACGGAGGCGTGATTGTTCCGTCAAAGACAATTTTACCGTTGATTGTTCCGAATCTCGGTACAACGTTGAGCTGACCTGTCAGCATGTGCATACCGGGAACGGTAGCGTTGCCGCAGTCGTTGCAGACCAGATGGGTAGGTTCCAGCTCAAAGCTTACGTCTGTTCCGGCAGGTGTGGTAACCCTCATTTCTTTTGCTTCTTCATGTCTCTTGGTCATCGCTGCCATGAATACCTGAAGCTGCGGTGTTTCAACTTTTCCTACCGTTCTGATTAAAAGCTCAGGGGAGAAGTCTACAAGACACATGTATCTTAGTTTGTCGTTCTTTTCCATCGCAATTTCAAAAGGTGTTGAATACAGCAACCACTGATGGTTGAATTCAATCCATACATCAGCGCCAAGGAGCGCGCCGGTCAGGGCATCTACAGGAATATCAGGGTCTGCAGCTTTACCTACGCCGCCGGGAGAGGCAATAGTAATCGTCATTGGATAACCGCCTGCGGCATAAACGCTGGATGCTACAGCGTCAATCAGTGTTTCATCGGATAAAGTATCAGCTGTAATGACAACGGTTTCTCCCTTTTTTACGGCAAAGATTTCGTTGACCAGCTTGTCAGCAGCCTGCTGTAATTCGAACTTTAACATTTTTCCACCTCGTACAATTCATTATATTTCATTTATTATGATGCTTACATTATAGTGAAAGATGAAAAAGAAAGCGTTGTAATAACTATAAATACGAAAACTGAATTTTAAAATTAATACAAAGCAAAGAAGGGCCGGGATATTTATAATATGGACAGAAAAAGAAACGACAGCAAGCTACCTGACGGTAAAATTGGCATAGGAGGATGAAAACATGGAATGGATGGATTTTATTAAAGAAAATAAAGACGCTATGGTAAAGGATATTGTGGATTTTGTCAATATTCCTACGGTGTACGACGAAGACGGCGCAAAGGAAGGACAGCCTTTTGGCAAAGATGTAGACCGGGGGTTGAAATGGATTCTCGCAAAGGCTGCGGAGATGGGGATGGCCGTAAAGGATTATGACGGATATGCAGGCGAAGTGACAATTGGAAATGGTTCTTTTATGATCGGCATCCTGGCTCACGAAGATGTGGTGGCTGCCGGAGAAGGCTGGGAAACAGAGCCTTTTGACGCAGTGGTAAAAGACGGAAACATTTACGGGAGAGGAACGGCAGATGATAAAGGACCGCTGATCAGCAGCCTTTATGCGATGAAGTATCTGTTGGATGAAAACAGAGTTCCTAACGATACCTGTGTGCGGTTAATCATCGGAACCAATGAAGAGGAATCCTGGGGTGGAATCAATTATTATGTGGAGCATGCAGAAAGACTTCCCGATTATTCCATCGTTCCAGACGGGTATTTTCCTTTGATTTTCTGCGAAAAAGGATTGTTTGATTTCAACTTGGAAATGAAACCGGAATGCAATGAACATGCGGATGTTTTGGTTAGATCTCTGCAGGGTGGAAGCGGACGAAATATTGTCCCCGGTAAAGCCAGCTGTGATTTAAAGTGCGTAGAGGTTTCTCCGGAGGAAATTGCAGAAAAGTTGAATATGATCGAAGGCATTACTGCTTCGTCAAGTGGCGACAGCGTTTTTGCAGAATCTCGGGGAAAAAGCACCCATGCCATGTCACCGGAAAAGGGAATCAATGCAATAAACAGACTTTTGGATGCTTTAGGGGAGCTGGACATCTCCTTGTCTATGGATGACTTTATTGATCGCTACAATAAAAACATCGGCATGACCTATAACGGTGAGAAAATGGGGTTAAATTTTGAAGACGAATTATCAGGAAAGCTGACTTACAATACAGGTATCATCAAGTGGGACGGAGAAACCGTGCTGATGGAATCCAATCTTCGCTATCCGGCTTCCATGGAAAAACAGACCATGCTGCAGGCAATGGACAGATTCTGCAAAAATACAGGCTTTTCGTGGAAGATGAAAGATTATCTGCCGCCTGTATATACGAAACCGGATTCACCTTTTGTCACGCGTTTAATGAACGTGTATCGTGACATAACCGGGGATATGGAAAACGATGCTTTCGCCATCGGCGGTGCAACTTACGCAAGAGCCATTCCTAATGCGGTAGCCTTTGGACCGTTGTTCCCTTATGAAGAGGAGCTTGCTCATGAGGCCAATGAATTTCTTTCTATTGACAGCCTGGAGAAAATGACGTTGATTTACGGAAAAGCTTTGGAGTCTTTGCTGAAAATGAAAAAAGAGAGAGTGGAAATTTGATGGAAGGAAATATGTCTATAGGAAAGTCCCGTGCAAAGACTGCAGAAAAGGGCACAGAGGCAGATAGAGAAAAGGTCAAAGTGAGAAAAGCGTTCAGTTTGGAAACACTGATTTTTATAGGGATTTTTGCCGTAATCTTCGGATTTCTGGGAACGAAAATGGGCGGTATAAATATGCTGAACACCATGATGAACACGGCATATGACCTTTTGATGAATACGGTTCTGTATATTATGGCCATTGCCGTTATCGCCGGCGCCGCCGCCGGCCTCTTGACGGAATTCGGTGTGGTTGCTGCGATAAACAAACTGCTCTCTCCTTTGATGAAACCGCTTTACGGTCTTCCGGGTGCAAGCGTTGTCGGGGTTGTAACCACTTACTTATCTGATAATCCGGCCATACTGGCTCTGGCTGAAGATGACAATTTCCGAAGATACTTTAGAAAGTATCAGCTTCCGGCGCTGACCAATATCGGAACGGCCTTTGGGATGGGAATGATTATTACCACCTTTATGATTGGCATTAAGGCTCCGGAAGGAGAAAATTTCATTACGGCGGCGCTTATCGGAAACCTTGGGGCAATCATTGGCAGTATTGTAAGCGCCAGGCTTATGCTTATTAAAACAAAGAAAATGTTCGGAACAGAAGAAATGGTTAAGGTAAAATCGCAAGGCGCGGAATTAACGATGAATGAAAGAGTCATCAGAGACGGAAGCATAGGTGGAAGATTTATGGAAGCCATGTTAGAAGGCGGAAAAAATGGCGTCACCATGGGTGTTGCCATCATTCCGGGTGTACTGATTATCTGCACTGTTGTCATGATGCTGACCAACGGTCCTTCGGAAGCGGGAACTTTTACAGGCGCAGCTTATGAAGGAATCGGTTTCCTGCCTTGGCTTGCAGAAAAGGTTGAATTTATTCTTGCACCATTGTTCGGATTTACCTCTGCAGAAGGGATTTCCGTTCCGATTACGGCACTTGGCGCAGCCGGTGCTGCGATCGGGTTAATCCCCAATTTAGTTGAAAGCGGACTTGCCACAGGAAATGATATTGCAGTATTCACAGCAATGTGTATGTGCTGGAGCGGATATCTCAGTACTCACGTTGCCATGATGGATTCGCTGAAATTCAGAGAACTGACGGGTTATGCGATTTTCTGTCATACCCTTGGAGGTCTGTGTGCAGGAATCAGCGCACACCTGCTGTACATATTGATTTTATGATGACAACCTTCCTTAAAAAGCATCTTCGGACGCACATGCGTTTGAGGATGCTTTTTCTATGGGTTGTTCTTTGCATACAAGAGAAAAACTTTAATGTTTGTTTAACACATGTTTAACACTAATTTAACACAGTTCTTTTAGGCGGATGACAAGATAGGGTCATCAGATTTCCCCAAAAGACAGATATAATCTGTAGTGAAAGAAGGGAGAACAAGAATGAACAGTTACTTGAACAACTTTGCACGCTGCGAGAAAAAGTATCTCATCGGTGAAGAAACTTATAGAAAACTGATTGGACAGATTTATGGCAAATTGGAATACGATCAATATGAGAAATACAAAATCTGTAACATCTATTTCGATACGCCGGAATTTGATCTGATCAGACATTCGGTGGAAAAACCGCTATATAAAGAAAAACTGCGCTTGAGAAGTTATGGCATTCCGGGCGTGGGGGACACGGTATTTCTGGAAATCAAGAAAAAATTTGACGGCATCGTATATAAACGTAGGATATGTCTGCCGTATAGTGAGACCATAGAATCGCTGCGACTTTCCTCGCTCTATGGAGGGGAAAACGGAGGAGAAAATCAGATTGCCAGAGAAATCGGATGGTTTTTACGAAGATATGCATTAAAGCCGGTATTGTACTTGTCTTATGACCGTTTAGCGATGCGGGGCGCGGAAGAAAAAGATCTGCGCATCACTTTTGATACCAATGTAACGTGGAGAACAGAAAATCTGGCGCTTGCTGACGGCGATTACGGACAGGTAAAGCTGCCGGAGGGACAATATATTATGGAAATCAAAACCAGCGGCGGGTTGCCTTTATGGCTCACGAGGGCTTTGGCACAGCTGAAGATTTATCCGGCATCTTATTCAAAATACGGAACGATTTATAAAGAGGAATTACATACAAAGCTATTACAGGAGGAAAGAAAAAATGATGTTGAATAGTATTTTTACAGGAACAGGTACTACTGCGGGAATTAACCTGACGCAGTTTTTAGCTTGTACTGCAGTATCGCTGATTTTGGGGGCGGTGTGTGCGCTGATTTATATGTATAAGAATCAGTATCACAAAAGTTTTGTTGTCACGCTGACTTTGTTGCCTCTGATGGTGCAGCTTGTGATTATGCTGGTCAATGGAAATGTGGGTGCAGGTGTAGCCGTGATGGGGGCATTCAGCCTGGTTCGTTTTCGGTCTATACCCGGTACAGCCAAAGATATCGGCAGCATTTTCTGTGCAATGGCAGTAGGCCTTGCTACCGGTATGGGATTTTTAACTGTTGCGGCAGTCTTTGTGGCTGCAGTTGGGCTGATGAGTTTTATTCTGATGAAAACATCTTTTGGTGAAAACAGACGTGCAGAAAAGGAACTGCATATTACGATTCCGGAGGATTTGGATTACACCGGAATATTTGACGAGCTGTTTGCTCAATATACGGATTCGCATCAGCTGATTCAGGTCAAGACGACGAATATGGGCAGCCTGTTTGAGCTGACCTATAAAATGCGGCTGAAAAACCCGCAGAAAGAAAAAGAGTTTATCGATCAGCTTCGATGCAGAAATGGCAACCTGAAAATATCCTGCGGATTATTTGGTGCAGGACGGGAGGTGATTTAAATGAAAAAAAGATACGGAACCATAGTAATTTGTTTATTGATTTTAACGATGATTTTTACCGGATGCAACGCCAATACTTCGCAGGCGGCAGAAAAGGCAGACGGGCAGACTGCAGAGGGCAAGGTTAAGGTAGAATATACAAATAGAGATATTCAGGGGACATATGACCAAAATGAAGCAGTGGACGTTGCTCTGGAAAATGAAAGCTATACGATAAACCAAGCCGGCGTATACGTTTTCTCAGGCAGTCTTGAAGACGGGCAGATCATCGTTGATGCAGCCGACGAAGATAAAGTACAGATTGTTTTAAACGGTGTGGATATTCACTGCAGCAATGGACCGGCAATTTATGTAAAAAATGCAAATAAGACATTTATTACGTTGGCAAAGAACACAGAAAACAAACTTTCTGACGGAACTGCATATACCAGCACAGAAGATGAACCATGGGGAGCTATATTCAGTAAGGATGATTTGACCATTAACGGCAGTGGGGAGCTATCTGTAGAAGGCAATTACAAAAACGGCATTGTCAGCAAGGATGATCTTCGTATTACGGGAGGCAGTTTGACGATCTCTGCCGCATATGATGGCATTCGGGGAAGAAATAGTGTGGGTGTTTATAACGGAACACTGAATATTACCGCAGAACAAGACGGGATTCAGTCAAATCACGATGAAGACGAAACAAAGGGCTACGTTTCTATCGATGGTGGAGAGGTGAACATCACCTGCACTTCCGGTCAGGGAATAGATGCATACCAGATTGCGCAGATCACCGGCGGAACTGTACAGATTGAAAGCGGAAATGAAGGTATTCAGGCAAAGGTAGTTTATACTTCAAATGGAAAGATAGAGGTTGATGCAGAAGATGACTGCCTCAATGGAACGGACAGTGCAGCAGAAAAGTCAGAAAATGCGCAGGAAGGAACGCTTCTGGAAATTACAGACGGCACAATTTATCTTAATTCTAAATCCGGAGACTGCCTGGATTCTAACGGGGATATTCTCATTTCAGGCGGTGAAGTGTGCATGACAGGTCCCGCCTCAGGTGCAGAAGCAAATATAGATTATAACGGAGATGCGCAAATTACAGGCGGCACGGTTCTGGGTACGGGTACAGGACAAATGGCACAGAATTTTGGAGAAACGTCCACCCAGGGAAGCATTTTCTACTCTGCAGACACGCAAAGTCAGGGCGCATATATTTCGCTGATGGATAGTGATGGTGAAGAAATCATTTCCTTTACTGCAGAAGAAGATTTTTCAGCAGTAATGATTAGCTCACCGGAGATTAAGCAAGGGGAGACTTATACGTTGAAAATAGGTGATACCGAAAAGACGATTAATATGGACACATTGATTGTCAGCGAAGGAAACAGCAGCAGAGGCGCACAGCCGCCAGGACAGATGGGACAAGGTCCGGGAATGGGAGGTGGACAAAAGCCGGCATAAGCATAGAAGAAAAAATCCTTTTGTGGTATAATGATTCCACGATCTTACGACGTTGTCGCAAGGAAGGAATCATTGAATCATGACTACCGATTGTATTTTTAGCGGATTCGTCATGGTATAATGATTCCACGATCTTACGACGTTGTCGCAAGGAAGGAATCATTGAATCATGACTGCCGATTGTATCTTCGGCGGAATCGTCATGGTATAATGTCCGTACACGCCGAGTGGCAGGATCGAAGGTAAAGGCAGAGCATAGCGCCGGTGCTCGCAGAGGCGATGTGTGACAAAAAATCGGATCTTGAGAGAATTGGTCAACAAAATATGGGACACTCCCTTTGTTTTTGGGGGGTGTGCGGCATCGGGGTTGACAGATTTGACAGATTTTTAAAAAAGTGTCAATTTTGTCAACATATTTTCCAAAAACATTGACAGATTTGACAAAAAATAAAATATTTGTCAATTTTGTCAATATGCAGCCGGAAAACCAGGCATTTTGCAAAGGGAGTACACCGAAAATGTTGACAAAAATTGAAAAAAAGCAAAAATTTGTCAACCGTATAGTTCATCCTTTATTTCAGTAAATCGATGTTTATGTGAAGGGCCTGGGAATGTTGCTGGTCTATTGATGGCGGATAGTGACATGTAGAATAACAGAGGGATATTTAAGATGAAACAGAGAAAGTGTACAGCTCTGATACTGCTTATTGCAGTCATATTTCTGATAGTGACATTTGCGGTCGGATGCAGAAGTGACAGTTCACAAAGGACGATTACCGAGGATATCATCATCCCCGTAGGTGACGGTACATACCTTAAAGCGCAGGCGGTTCTGCCCGCAGAGTGGCAGGGAAAATCTCTGCCACTTGTCAGCTTCAGCCATGGATACGGTGGAACCATGAATAGCGCCGGAGGAAATTATCTGGCAGTAAGTCTTGCCGAAAACGGTATAGCAACAGTACGTATGGATTTTGCTCATTATGATACCGAAGACTGTACCGAGCCGATTAATCAGTATACGGTAGATACCATGGCAGAGGATCAACGCAGGTGCATTGATTATATGGCAGATACTTATCAAATAGATACAAAAAGAATCGGACTTTATGGAAGAAGCCTTGGTGGCAGGGTTGCCATGACCTTGGCGAATGAGCATTTAGGCGGATATGATTATCAAGCATTGGCATTGGTTGCACCCGCAGGGAACGCAACGGCTATGCAAGATTATATGGGTGGCGCTGATACATGGGAGCAGATGAGGGCAGAGGCCGCACAGAGAGGCAGCATAAGACAGAAGAATATGACGCTCACACCCGATTTCTTTACGGCAGTGGAGGACTATGTGCCTTCTGAACATGGTGAGGGATTTTCTCAGCCGGTCATGGTGATTTACAATACTAAAGATTATGTCGTCACACCAAAAACCAGCAAAGAATGTGCTTCCGCCTATGAGGATGTACAGCTAATTGAGGTAACGACGGAAAAAAGCCCACACGGCTATGAGATGGGCTTTAAGAATTCCACGCTCAAAGATCAGCTTATCGGACAAATTACAAACTTTTTCAAGGAAAACTTATAAGTAATCAGATATAAATAGCCAGCCCATGTACAGTGAGCTGGCTTATCTTTATCTTTCAGGTTTTTCTTATCTTCTCGGCTGTGGTCTTCTCGGCGGACTGCATCCATCATCACAGCAATCATTACAGCAGTCTTTTTCCTCTTCACAATTTCTCGTATCACATTCCTTAATTGGATTTGGGAAGAGACTCGGGAAGGTGGTGCAGACGGCGTTCTGTTGAAGTGGTGCGTCCACATAGCCAGTGGAGAGAACACAGAGCTGAACGGGGACAACGATTTTCTTTTCGCAGGTCAGACAGATGGCCACAATCAGGTTTGCGCAGACTTCTCCGTCGCAACCGATGGTCAGGTCTCTGCCACAGTTGTTGGTCGCCAGTCTTGCTTCGCATGCAGAATTACAAAACTCTGTAAATCTCGGAAGAAAGGCCGTATCAATGGCCGATGGCATACAGATTTCGAAGAAATTGGTCAGTACTAAAGGTCGCTCTGCGGAAGCGATTTTCACCTCTGTGCATACGGTGAAGCAGACCTCGTTATTACAGCTGTCACACAGAAGCAGATCCAGTTCAATAATCACGTTTCCGTGAATAGATACGTTCTGTGTACCGAATACCGGAGTACCCATACATTTGTCATCACAGTCAGAAGTTTCTGCGTACATGATTCTTTCTGAATATGTACCGTCGGCGCCGACTACGCTGAGTAAATTTCCTTTTCCGTCTTTTAGAAAAGACGCGCCGGAAATGGCCGTATCCACATCCAGGGTTAAGTTTGCCGGGTCATCTACATTTTCAGGATTAAAGAATCTCCTGCATCTGATATCAATGACCCGTTTGATTCTATGTCCGGCCGGGATAGACGGGCAGAACTGCTGATCATTGAATGTCTTCATTCCCTGCAGGTTGAATTTCACCGCATCGAAGACCTGCTGCACATAGATGGGCGCTGTTACAATACTGCTCATATCGCCATCGAACTCACACAAATTATTGGCATTACAACAATTCTGATAGAGGTCCGGTGTCACTCTTGTTCCAAAGCAACTCATATTTTTACCTCCTTGTAGGTTACATAATCTTTCTTGATAGTATATGATTCTGCCTGCTTTTGTGTTACAATAAACGCTGGATAAATAGAGAAAGGAACCAGTACGATGAGACAAACGATCACAATCCTCATATTGGTATTATGTATATTCGGCGCCATTGTTTTGTTTACCGGATTTTTGGGTACTTTTTTTAGTAAGACAGCAGAAATGATCGGGTTGATTATTATCGCAGCCGTTTTGCTCATTTTATTGATAAAATCTAAGCAAAAATAGAAAAGACAGACAAAAGAAAGAATTAAAGGAGAAATCAATATGGTCATCACAAAGACATTAGATTCCGGAATCAGGTTGGTTTTGGAGCAGATTCCCTATGTACAGTCCATTGCCATTGGCATTTGGGTAAGAGCCGGCGCCATAGACGAGCCGGCAAAGCATGCCGGTATTTCCCATTTTATTGAACATATGATGTTCAAGGGCACGACAGCAAGAACAGCCAGAGACATTGCCGCAGATATTGACAGAATCGGTGGGCAGATTAATGCGTTTACCGGTAAGGAGGCTACTTGCTATTATGTTAAGGCTATCGATACGAATTACAGGCAGGCAGCCGATGTATTGGTAGATATGCTGAGTGACTCTCTTCTTGATAAAAAGGAGATGGATAAGGAGAGAAGTGTTATCTGCGAGGAAATCAAGATGACGCAGGATACCCCCGATGAACTGGCCCACGATACGGTGGCATCATTGCTTTTTAAGGGAAAACCTCTGGGCAATTCCATCATCGGTACACCATCAACACTGAAGCGGATTACCCCAAATGTGATGAAAAACTATTTGCAGAAAGAATACACCAGAGATCACATTGTTATCTCAGTGGCAGGCAAATTTGATGAGGAAGAAATCTGTGCGTATTTTGCAGATAAGCTGACTGGTCTTGGCAAAAAGAAAGAAGAAAAAGTCGGGGCGTGTATAGCGTACACACCGTCATACAAGGTGATTACCAAGGATATTGAACAGTCACATCTCTGCCTTGCGACAAAGGGTATTCCCTTGGAGGACGACAGGTACTATGCGCTTTCCGTACTAAACAATATTATGGGTGGCAGTATGAGCTCCAGACTTTTTCAGAATATCCGGGAGGAGAAAGGTCTTGCCTACTCTGTATATTCTATGACCGGCTCTTTTCGAGATGACGGATATTACAATATCTATGCCGGTGTCAGCCATGACAGAATCAGAGATGCTATTGTCGGTATCAGACAGGAACTGGAGCTTCTTGGCGAGAAAGGCATTACGGAAGAGGAACTCTATTCTTCCAGAGAGCAGCTGAAAGCCGCATATCTCTTTGGACAAGAGAACGTGTCCGGCAGAATGTTTAAAAACGGCAAAAGCATATTACTGAACGGAACGGTCAAAACGCCGGAAATGGTCATTCAGGGATTTGACAGCGTTACACGAGAAGATATAGAAAAGGTAAAGGCTATGATCTGCGATTTCAGCACTTATTCGGCGGTTGTCGTTACAGGTAAGCGGGTAGACCTTTCTAAAATGATGAGAGGATAAAGATGAAAATCAAGATAATAAGCAAAAGCGGGGTTATTCCCCAGTATGCTACAGAAGGTTCCGCAGGTTTTGATTTACCTGCGTTTCTGGATGAGTCAGTAACACTCATGCCGGGAGAGCGGAAATTGATTTCTACAGGTATTTTCATGGAGCTGCCGCCAGGCTGCGAAGCACAGGTTCGTGCCCGCAGCGGGCTTGCCATTAAGAATGGTATCGGGTTAGTCAACGGAATAGGCACCATCGATGCAGACTACCGGGGGGAACTCTGTGTGCCGCTGATTAATTGGGGCGACGAGCCATTTACTATTGAGAACGGACAGAGAATTGCCCAGGTGGTGATTTGTCGTTATGAAAGAGCTGAACTGGAGCTGGTTTCCAGCTTAGAAGAGACAGAAAGAGGAAGCGGCGGTTTCGGCCATACAGGAGTTTAGACCATGTTATACAGACAAGATTTGGAAAAGAGAGAAGAAATGCTGTCGCCGCAGGCAGCAAGATCAGCACAGAGTAAAGGACGAGAAGTTTACGAGGAGCCGTGCCGGTTCAGAACCGAATTTCAGCGTGATCGTGACAGAATCATTCACTCCAAGTCTTTTCGGCGTCTAATGCATAAAACACAGGTTTTTTTGTCTCCGGAGGGGGATCATTACAGAACACGGCTGACCCATACGCTGGAAGTTTCTCAGGTAGCAAGAACGATTGCCAGAAACCTGGGGCTTAATGAGGATTTGACCGAAGCCATTGCCATGGGTCATGACCTTGGACATACGCCCTTTGGTCATAACGGAGAATCTGTGCTGAACGCGATTCATCCGGGTGGATTTCGTCACAATGAACAGAGCCTCAGAGTTGTAGAAGTTTTGGAATCTACGCCCAGTCGAAAAGGGATGAATCTAACTTTTGAGGTCAAAGACGGGATTTTGAATCATACCGGGAATCTACCTGCCTCCACTTTGGAGGGACAGATTGTAAAGATCAGCGACAGAATTGCCTATATCAATCACGATATTGATGATGCGGTTAGAAGTGGAGTAATCAACCTTTCAGACCTTCCGGAAGCGCCGATTGCCTTATTCGGCAAGGGACACCGTGAGCGAATTGACGCTATGGTTGCCAATGTCATCGAAAACAGCAGCGAAAAAGACCGCATATCTATGGATGCCGAACATGCCGAACAGCTTTCGGTTTTGCGCACCTTCATGTTTACCCACGTCTATAAGAGTCAGCGGGTAAAAAAAGAAGAAGATCTGGCAAAGGTAGAAGTCGTGATCAGTTCTTTATACCGGTATTTTCTGCAGCATCCGGAAAAGCTTCCGGAAGACAATTATGCGCTTTTGGAAAGAGATGGTATTCATGTAGTGGTCAAAGACTATGTAGCAGGAATGACCGACCGTTATGCGCTAAACCTATATGGAGATCTTTTTGTGCCGAAAGGATGGAAATAATCACAAAAATAAAGGAAAAGTGTTTTTTTGTAGAATAATAATAGTATAAACGAAAAACAGGGGGTTAGAATGGGCTTTTCCTTTTCTAATACAACAATCGAAAATCTGAAGAGCCAGGTTAATATCGTGGATGTGATTGGCCGCACTGTTTCTTTAAAACGTGCCGGCAGCAATTATAAAGGCGTTTGCCCTTTTCACAATGAGAAAACGCCTTCTTTTGTTGTGTCCGAGCAGAAACAAATATTTACCTGTTTTGGTTGCGGCGCTACAGGGGACGTAATAGAATATGTGAAGCGCTATTACAATCTGGATTTTTCCGAAGCAGTGGAAAAGCTTGCTGCAGAATACGGCGTTACCTTGGAACGGCAGAGTACATCTGACAGCCGCGATGTCTATTATCGGGCCAACAAGCTTGCCGCAAACTTTTTTTACCGGGCTTTTACAGAAAAGGCCAACAAAGGTTATGCCTACATGAAGCGGCGGAATATATCTCCTCCTGTACTGAAGAAATTCGGTATCGGCTATGCAGATGAACAATGGGACAGTCTTTATCGATATCTTAAGTCGCAGGGCGTAGAAAAGAAAGTTATGCTGGAATTGGGGCTAATTTCGGAAAGCAAGGGGAAATGCTACGACCGGTTCCGTAATCGGGTGATTTTTCCCATTATCAATACATCGGGAAAGGTCATCGGGTTTGGGGGCAGAGCCATAGATCCGGAGGATAATCCCAAATATCTCAACTCTCCGGAAAGCAAAGTGTTTCAGAAGAAGAACAATCTTTACGGTCTGAATACTTCCCGTCAACATGTGGGAAAAGAAGGATTCATTATCCTTGTAGAGGGGTATATGGATACCATCGCTCTTTACCAGGGAGGCGTCTGTAATGTGGCAGCTTCTTTAGGGACAGCCCTGACGGAAAATCAAGCCAGATTAATCAAGCGATATACCCGAGAAGTTGTTTTGTCCTATGACGCTGACAGCGCCGGAAGAGCCGCAGCACTCAGAGGTCTTGAGATTCTCAGAAAAGAGGACTGCAAGGTCAAGGTGCTTCACGTTACGGACGGCAAAGATCCTGACGAATATATCAAAAAAAATGGAAAGTCTGCTTTCCTCGGACTGATCGACAGGGCGCTGCCTTATGGGGATTATCGATTGGAATCGGCCAAGGCAGGGTTTGATCTGACCAGAGATGAAGATAAGATTGACTATATCCATAAGGCTGCGGAGATTTTACAATCGTTAAGCCCCGTGGAACAGGAAATTTACACCAAAAAGCTGGCTGCAGAACTGAAAATTGCCGAAGGTGCGATTAGAATGGAATTTTTGGACAATGATCATACGGGAAGAAAAGAACCGGAATCTGTAAGGCATCGTCATGCAGAGGCGCAGGAAACCGCTCCGCGGATTACACCGCTTGAGAAAAATTTGCTCAAGGTCATGCTGACCGACGAGGCATATATAGACCGGATTGCGGAATTTCCGGAAATTATGGAAAGTGAATTTGCATCAGGAATTTACAGACGGCTGCAGGAGGAATACCGAGAACAGCAGTATATCGACATAAACAAAATCATGGACAGCCTGCCGGAAACGCAGGCGGCAGTTCTCCAGGAGATTCTGGATCATATCGTCATCGGCGGCAACGAAGAAGAGGTCTTCTCTGATTGCGTACACGCCTTTGAAGACGGCAGACTTGCAAAAGAAGAGCAGCGACTGCTTACGCTGCTTTCTATGGCAGATGAAGAAAATAATCAAGAACGCATTATTGCATTAACAGACCAATTAATCGATGTGCAGAAAAAGCGCAAAAGAAAACAGTAAGGGGGCACAACATGAGTACCGAGGAAAAAAAGACAAATAATTTACAGGAGATGTTTCAGGGCATGACGCCGGAGCAGATTAAGAATGCATTAATCGATCAGCTGGCGAAGAAGGCTAAATCTAAGAAAAATATCCTTACTTATGCGGATATGGCAGATTATCTGGACTCCTTTGAACTGGACAAGAACGTGGTGGACGAAATCTATGAGGCTCTGCTGTCAAAGGATATTGAAATCGGCAGCGAAACAGAGCCGGAGGACTTTTCTATCATATTAGAGGGTGACGATTTGGACGAAAATGACGATGATGATGGTATCGTGGTTACAGAGTCCGGCGAAATCGACATCGAGGCAACCTTGCCTAAGGGTATTGCTGTTGATGACCCGGTGAGAATGTATCTGAAGGAGATTGGAAAAGTACCGCTTCTCAGCGCAGACGAAGAAATTGAACTTGCAAAGAAGATGGAACTGGGTGATGAGGAAGCAAAGAAAAAGCTTTGTGAAGCTAACCTGAGACTGGTTGTCAGCATAGCCAAGCGTTATGTGGGCAGAGGTATGCTGTTTCTTGATTTGATCCAGGAGGGAAATCTGGGTCTGATTAAGGCCGTCGACAAGTTCGACTACAGAAAGGGCTACAAGTTTTCTACCTATGCAACCTGGTGGATTAGACAGGCAATTACCCGTTCTATTGCAGACCAGGCAAGAACGATCAGAATTCCGGTTCATATGGTAGAAACCATCAATAAGCTGATTCGTGTATCCAGACAGCTTCTGCAGACTTACGGCAGAGAGCCGTCACCTGAGGAAATTGCAAAAGAAATGCAGATTTCTGTGGAAAAGGTCAGAGAAATTCAGAAGATTGCCCAGGAACCGGTATCTTTGGAAACGCCTATCGGTGAAGAGGAAGACAGCCATCTGGGAGACTTTATTCCGGATGACGATGTTCCGGCTCCGGCAGAAGCGGCAGCGTTCTCCATGCTGAAGGAACAGCTTGTAGAAGTGTTGGATACGTTGACCGAAAGAGAGCAGAAGGTACTGAAGCTGAGATTCGGCTTGGAAGACGGAAGATCCAGAACGCTGGAGGAAGTGGGTAAAGAATTCGACGTTACCAGAGAGAGAATCAGACAGATTGAAGCGAAAGCCTTGAGAAAACTGAGACATCCGAGCAAAAGCAAAAAGTTAAAGGATTATTTGGAGTAAATCAATGAAACTTAGCGAAAGATTACAATTGATCGCTGACGAGATAAAGACAGGAGAAACCATGGCCGACATCGGAACCGACCATGGTTTTTTGCCGTTATATCTTTTGGAAAACCATATCAGCCCCAAGGTCATCATGGCGGATATCAGCAGTGGTTCTTTGGCAAAAGCAGGCGAAAACTGCAAACTTGCAAAAGCTAAAGGCGATTTTGAACTTCGCCTTGGAAACGGTATTGACGTTTTAAAAGACGGAGAGGTGGATGTCGTGGTTATGGCAGGCATAGGCGGTCTTTTAACCATAGATATGCTGCAGTGGAATCTGGCAAAAAGCAGATCCCTGAAACGGTATATCCTGCAGCCGAGAAACAAGCCGGGCATTTTGCGCCACTGGCTTTATTGTAACGGGTTTTCCATCGTCAAGGAAAGCCTGGTCAGAGAAAGCAAATTTATCTGGGAAATTTTTACGGTGGAAAGCGGTATTGCGCCGTCTGCGGACCGGAAAAATACGCCTTATGACGAAACTTTCGACTTTCCGGACGAGCTGTTGACTTTCGGAAACGATTTGACCGAAGCGTATCTGCAAAAAAAATTGGAGCTGCAGCATATGATCTATCGGAATATTGCAGAGAATGGGAATGAGGCAGAAAATGCAGCAAAACCGGTTTTGGCCCGTATCCGCAGAATAGAGTTTTTACTGGAAGAATGGGAGAGGCGACATGGAGAAAGATAGGCTTATAGAAATGATTGAGGATATTTGCCCGTTAGATTTGGCGGAAAGCTGGGACAACTGTGGTTTCCAGGTGGATTGTACGCAGCATGGGCAGGAAATTCATACTGTTCTGGTATCTCTGGAAATTACCGACGCCGTCATTGATGAGGCGAGGAAAGCCGGTGCAAACCTGATTTTGACCCATCATCCATTGATTTTCGGCGGCATTCACAGTGTGTGCAACCGAGATGTTGTTGGAAATTACTTGATTCAGCTGATTCAGACCGGCATTTCCGTGTATTCTTGTCATACGAACTTCGACAAAGTTTCCGGCGGCAATAACGACTATTTGGGTGCTTTACTGGAACTTAAAAATATCCGTTCTTTTGATCAGGACAACGGATTTTGCCGCAAAGGCGAAACGCCTTTTGACGTGACTTTGGCAGAGGTGATTCATAAAACGGCGGAAGCGTTGAACATGGAAGAAAAATACTTTAGATGGGTAGGAGATTTAGCCCGGCCTATTGAGACGATCGGTTGGTGTACCGGTGCGGGCAGCGAATTCTTGAAAGAAGCACGTGAACAGTGCGATCTGTTTATCACCGGAGACCTGAAGTATCATGATGCGCAGATGGCAAGCGAAATGGGATTGAGTGTGCTGGATGCAGGACACTACGGCAGCGAGAAGATTTTTGCGGAAAATATGGCAGGTCTGCTCTATGACCGATGTGGCGGAGAAGGTGTTACTGTTATTCAATCGCAGTGCGACCTGAATCCGTTCGGGTAAAACTGCTGAACATCAAGAGCGAGATTCGCTTATGTATTTTTGTTTAAACATTTTTGGGATATTTAAGAAAAAGTACTGGAATTTGAACAAAACTTGTGCTATCATTATATAGTTATGGGTAAACCAGACAATCGCGTGCTTTATGCATGAGGAAAGTCCGGGCTCCGCAGGGCAGGGATGCCGGATAACGTCCGGCGTAGGCAACTATAGGGAAAGTGCAACAGAAACATTCCGCCGAAACGGGTAATGCCGTGGTAAGGTTGAAATGGTGAGGTAAGAGCTCACCGGCGTTATGGAGACATAACGGCCGTGTAAACCCCATCCGGAGCAAGGCCAAAATGGGCGACAAAAGGTGGCGGCCCGTCACCGCCCGGAAGGTAGGCCGCATGAGCGTGCAGTAATGTTACGCCTTAGATAGATGATTGTCAAATACAGAACCCGGCTTATAGGTTTGCCCGTAATTTACCCTCGATATGCTATCGAGGGTTATCTTTATTAAAAAATTGATGAAACATGAAAAACGAAGGGAGGAGTGACTAACGATGACAATGACTACAGATAATGAAAAACAAAGAACAGACGTACAGACGCTGAATGAAGCGGATAAGATGGGAACAGCTCCGGTAGGTAAACTTCTTGCATCCATGGCTTGGCCGGCAATCCTTTCTATGACCATCAATGCACTTTATAATGTGGTAGACAGCATGTTTGTCGCTATGGTGAGCCAGAAAGCACTGACTGCGGTGTCTCTGATTATGCCGATTCAGATGCTGATGATTTCCCTGGCGGTGGGCAGCGGCGTCGGTGTAAACTCTCTGATTGCCAGAAGACTTGGCGCAAGACGTCAAGAAGAGGCGGACAAAGCCGCAAGTACAAGTATTCGTATCGGTGCATTTAATTACCTGGTTTTCCTGTTTACGGGGCTTTTCCTGACAGTGCCATTTATGCGCGCTTATACAGAAGATCCTGTCATCTTTGAAGGCGGCGTAACCTATATGAGAATCATTACCATCGGTTCTATTGCCAGCATGGTAGAAATCCAGCTGGAAAAGGTGCTGCAGGCTACCGGCAACATGAAAGGTCCGATGCTCATCAGCTTGAGTGGCGCTGTGACAAACCTGATTCTGGATCCGATTCTGATTTTCGGACTTGTGGGTATGCCGAAAATGGGCATTGCAGGTGCAGCTCTGGCTACGGTAATCGGACAGTTTGTTGCTTTGACAGTTGCTATATTTATGGTTGTTAAGCAGGAACATGATGTAGAGATAAAATTGAAAGGCTTCAAGATGGACTGGCGTGTTGTTCGGGATATCTACGGTGTGGGACTTCCTTCTATCATTATGCAGTCCATCGGTTCCGTCATGCTTTTAGGTTACAATGCGATTTTAGCGGCTTCAGCAACAGCCGTTGCTGTACTGGGCGTGTACTTTAAACTTCAGTCCTTTATCTTCATGCCGGTGTTCGGTCTGAATCAGGGCGCAATGCCGATTATGGGCTATAACTTCGGTGCAAGGAACAGACACAGATTGATGGATGTATATAAGAGAGCGTTGATTACAGCCCTTATAATTATGACCGTTGGCATGATTTTGTTCCAGTTATTCCCACAAGTATTCTTGAAGATGTTCAGCGCTGATGAGGAAATGCTGAAAATGGGTGTTCCGGCTCTGCGTCTGATCAGTTTATGCTTTATTCCGGCTGCTTTTGGTATCATCACGGCTACACTGTTTCAGGGAACCGGTCACGGGGTATACAGTCTGATAGGATCACTTGTCAGACAGCTGGTAGGCATTCTGCCTCTTGCGTATATCATTTACCATACGGCTGGTATTACGGCGTCATGGATGTCGTTTCCGCTGGCTGAGATTCTCGGTCTGGCGTACTCTGCAATTATGCTGCGAGTGCTTTACAAAAAAGAAATAAAGACCTTGTAGTCTAAAACTCAAGGTCTTCGTAGTCTTTATACATTCTGTATTCGGAATCTGCTTTGACCAGATCATAGATCAGAGGATCGCGAATCAGATGTTTCCAGCAGGTATAGGTAGCTTTGATAAAATCCGGACTGAGCGCCATGGCATCTTCGATGAGAGGGCAGCGGTAGGGCAGTTCGGTATCGTTTAAGACGAGAGAAAGCTCGCCGTCGTCGTCAATGTGCGGCGTTAATGGAAAGGTCCTGCATTGCATGGGCCTTTTTTCTCTTGGGCAGTGGGGCGGCGTTTTACAGCGAACAAAATAGACCTTGCCGGTCCAGGACTCGGGAAAGTCGTAGTCTTCTGCGGATTCACTGCTCCAGGTCAGCCAGTCGGCGTCTCGGTCATGGACTTTGTCTTCACCCGGCAGCAGATATATGCCAAGGTCTTCATCGTCGTTGCCGCAGTTGCAGCAGATTGCGCCGCAGAGACTCCCACAGTCGTATGGTACAGGCGAAACCTTGTCAAGGAGCCTGTAAATGGATTGATAAGTTCTCTTTTTGATTATACTCTTCATATTTATGAGTTTATCATAAAATACTACTAATTTACAGTTGAAAAATATTTTTTTAGTGTTAGAATGTTGGGGTATCGAGTTTGGCTATTTTTTTAAGAGGTAGGAAATGAAATTAGGAATTGACATTGGTTCAACGACCGTCAAGCTGGTGCTGCTTGACGAACAAGGAAATATCGCATATTCCCGTTATGAGCGGCATATGTCGAATGTCTTTGAGAAGGTCAAAGAATTAATTGAAGATATGTACAAGCGTTTCGGCGATATGCGCCTTCGTCCTATTATTACCGGTTCCGGAGGACTTTCGCTGGCAAAACTGATTGGCGTTGGCTTTGAGCAGGAGGTAATTGCCTGCAGTAAAGCAGTAGAAACACTGATTCCGGAAACAGAAGTGGCAATTGAGCTGGGCGGAGAAGATGCCAAAATTACCTTCTACGGTGCCACTATTGAACAGAGAATGAACGGAACCTGCGCAGGCGGAACAGGCGCATTTATTGATCAGATGGCAGTTCTGCTCAACACCGATGCGTCAGGTCTTAACGATGCCGCAAAGCAGCATAAGATGATTTATCCTATTGCGGCTCGTTGCGGCGTTTTTGCCAAGACGGATATTCAGCCCCTGATTAATGAGGGGGCGTCTACTCCGGATTTGGCGGCTTCTATTTTCCAAGCAGTTGTCAATCAGACCATCAGCGGACTTGCCTGCGGTCATACCATCAAGGGAAAGGTTGCTTTTCTTGGCGGCCCACTGTCCTTTTTGTCCGAATTGCGTAAGCGTTTTATCGAAACACTGGAGCTTCCATCGGAGGATATTATCTTTCCGGAAGACTCCAAGTTTTTCGTTGCCATCGGTGCAGCTATGCTTGCTGAGAAGGCTGAGGAGGTTGAGCTTGCCCTTATTGTAGAGCGGCTGTCATCGGCTGATCAGACCCAGCTTTCGGAGACAAAACACATTGAACCGCTTTTTAAGGATCAGGAAGATTTTTATCAGTTTATGAACCGGCATAATCAGCACAAGATTCGCCGCAAAGAGATCAGACGAGCAAAGGAAGAAACTTTTCTGGGCATCGATGCAGGTTCGACAACCACAAAGGCTACGCTGATGGACAGGGACAAAAATCTGTTATATTCCTTTTACCGCAGCAATGAGGGGAATCCACTGGAAGCAGTAAAAACCATGCTGCAGGAGCTTTATAGCCTGCTTCCGCCAAGTGCATACATTGCCAATACCTGTGTGACCGGTTACGGAGAAGGACTGATTAAGACGGCGTTCAAAGCTGACTTGGGCGAAATCGAAACCATGGCGCACTATAAGGCGGCGGAAGAATTCTTGCCCGGCGTAGATTTTATTTTGGATATCGGCGGACAAGACATGAAGTGCATGAAAATCAGGGATGGTGCAATCTACAACATCATGCTCAACGAGGCTTGCTCTTCCGGATGCGGTTCTTTCCTGGAAACTTATGCAAAATCGGTGAATCTGGATACGAACGCCTTTGCTGAGGAAGCTTTGTTTGCTGAGAATCCGGTAGATCTGGGAACCCGGTGTACCGTATTTATGAACTCCAAGGTAAAGCAGGCGCAGAAGGAAGGCGCTTCCATCGGAGATATTTCCGCAGGGCTTTCTTATTCGGTAATCAAAAACGCATTATATAAAGTAATCAAGCTGAGAAATACTGATGAAGCCGGTGACAGAATTGTCGTGCAGGGTGGAACTTTTATGAATAATGCTGTCCTTCGCAGTATAGAAAAGATTATCGGCAAAGACGTAGTACGACCTGATATTGCAGGTCTTATGGGCGCATACGGCTGCTCGCTGATCGCCATGGAAAACTGGATTGAAGATACGGAGTCCTCCATTATCGGCAGAGATGAACTGGACGACTTTACTGTGGAACATACCAACGGCAGATGTAACGGGTGCGAAAACAAGTGTATTTTGACTATCAATAAGTTTGGGGACGGTTCCCGGTTTATTACGGGAAACCGATGCGAAAAAGGCGCCGGCGGAGCGCAGCATGCCAATAAGCTGCCCAATCTTTATGAATATAAGCTGCAGAGAATGTTCGGCTATAAGCCGATTTCGGAATTCGATGCCACAAGAGGCACGGTGGGTATCCCACGGGTGTTGAATATGTATGAGAACTATCCGTTCTGGTTTACTTTCTTTACAGATCTTAACTTCCGGGTAGTTGTATCTCCTGCTTCTACCAAGTCAATTTATGAAATGGGAATGGAAACGATTTCTTCTGATACGGCATGTTATCCGGCAAAGCTGGTTCACGGCCATATCAAGTGGCTGGTGGATCAAGGCATAAAGTGGATTTTCTATCCATGTCTCAACTATGAGAGAATTGAAGATTCTACTGCGCCAAACCACTATAACTGCCCGATTGTTGCCACTTATCCGGAGGTTATCGCCAACAATATGGATGACGTATTGGCAGAAAATATGGTAAGGTTTTCTCATCCATTCCTGCCGTACGACAATGATTTACGACTGGCTGACAGGCTTTTTAAGGAATTTAAAGAATTCCATATCACTAAAGAAGAAATCGTCAGAGCGGTCAACAAAGCGCGTAAGGAACAGGTGCGCTTTAAGAATGATGTAAGAAAGCAGGGCGAATATGCGCTTAAATTCGCCAGACAGAACGACAAGAAGGCCATCGTGCTTTCCGGTCGGCCATACCATCTTGATCCGGAAATCAATCACGGCATGGATAAGCTGATCAATTCTTTTGATATGGTAGTGTTGAGTGAAGATTCTGTCGCACATATGGCAGAGCTTCCAAGACCGCTTCGTGTGCTGGATCAGTGGGTTTATCACTCAAGGCTTTATAAGGCGGCGTCTTTTGTGGGTACCTGTGACGACGTAGAGCTGATTCAGCTCAACTCTTTCGGCTGCGGTCTTGATGCCGTAACCACAGATCAAGTAGAAGAAATCTGCAGGAACAGCAATAAGCTTTATACGGTGTTAAAAATTGACGAGGGTTCCAACCTGGGCGCTGCAAAAATCAGAATCAGATCCCTGAAAGCGGCCATGGAAGAGCGGGAAAAAAATGGTATAAAAGCGGAACCGAGTCATGCGCCTTATGAGAGAAAGCTGTTTACCGAGGAGATGCGTGAAAACTACAATATTCTTGTCCCGCAGATGTCTCCGATTCACTTTACTTACTTAGAGGCAGGCATGAAAGCCTGCGGCTATAATGCTGTGCTTCTTCCTCCGGTGGATAAAAATTCTGTTGAGGAAGGTCTCAAATATATTAACAATGACGCCTGTTATCCGACGATTGTAACGCTGGGACAGATTATCAGCGCTTTAAAGTCGGGGGAATACGACCTGAACAAGACAGCAGTGTTCATGTCTCAAACCGGAGGCGGCTGCAGAGCCAGTAACTATGTTGCGCTTTTGCGAAAGGCGCTGAAGGATCTGGATATGGAACAGATTCCGGTGGTTTCTTTTAATGCAGTTGGACTGGAGAAGAATCCTGGCTTTAAAATCACGGCAAAGATGGGACTTCGCCTTGCAGTGGGCTGTGTTTACGGGGATTTGGTGATGCGGGTGCTTTATGCCACAAGACCTTATGAGAAGGTTCCCGGCACCTGTCAGGGAATTTTGGATAAATGGCATGACAAGATTGTACATAATGTGATTCACTTTAATCGGAGAACCTTTTACAGGAATCTTAAGGGCATCGTAGATGACTTCGATAAAGTGGAGCGAACCGGTGAAAAGAAACCGAAGGTCGGTGTTGTTGGAGAAATTCTGGTCAAATATCATCCTAATGCGAACAATGATATCGTTGGTATTATCGAAGCGGAAGGCGGAGAAGCAGTAGTTCTGGATATGCTGGACTTTTTCCTTTACGGCATGTACAGTAAGAAGTTCAACTATGAAAATCTGTCAGGCTCCTACAAAGCGATGTTTACCAACAGGACCGGGATTTCTGCAGTGGAATGGCTGAGGAAACCTATGCGTAAAGCTCTGCGGGAAAGCAAGCATTTTCAGGAACCTTCCTATATTGAGGATACAGCAAAGGCGGCGGAAACCGTTAGCTCCATCGGTAATCAGTGCGGCGAAGGATGGCTTTTGACCGGTGAAATGGTGGAGTTGATTCATCATGGTGTAGAAAATGTAGTTTGTCTGCAGCCTTTTGCCTGCTTGCCGAATCATGTAACCGGAAAAGGCATGATGAAAGCGGTCAGAAAAATGAATCCAAAGGCCAATATTGCTGCCATCGACTATGACCCGGGTGCAAGTGATGTTAATCAGCTGAACAGAATCAAGCTGATGATGGCTACAGCACATAAAAATATGATTGAAACAGAGTAGGGTTTGTAGTATACTGTTATAGTTGAAATATCAAAGATTTAAGGATAGGAGGTGTCTCCATGGGAAGACACGGTACAATTGCAGGCAGAAAGGCAGCGCAGGATTCTAAGCGCGCGGCCATGTTCACAAAATATGCGAAAGCCATCACAGTGGCAGCTAAGGATGGCGGCGACCCTGAGTATAATGCCGGATTAAGAGTCGCAATTGAAAAAGCTAAGGCAATCAGTATGCCGAATGACAATATTCAGAGAGCAATCAAGAAGGGTACAGGAGAACTGGGCGGAGCTTCTTACGAAGAACTTTCTTTCGAAGGTTACGGTCCGGGTGGCGTTGCTATCATCGTAGACTGCCTTACCGATAATAACAACAGGACAACTTCTTTTGTACGTTCTTCTTTTGATAAGCACGGTGGAAACTTAGGCACACCGGGTTGTGTATCCTATATGTTCGCCAGAAAAGGTGTTCTGATTATTGAGAAGACTGACGATATCGATGAAGATGCACTGATGGAAGCAGCGCTGGAGGCAGGTGCAGACGATATGGTGACAGAGGAAGACAGCTTCACCGTATATACAGAACCTGCAGCATATCCTGATGTTTATCAGGCGCTTGCCGGCGCAGGTTACGAATTCGTAGAGTCTGATGTTGAGTTTGTTCCTTCCATGGAGAGCGCACCGACAGAAGAACACGACATCAAGAAGCTGAGAAAGCTGATCGATGTTTTAGAAGATAATGATGATGTGCAGAAGGTACACAGCAACTGCGGCATCGATCTTTATGAAGAATAATCAATACTAGTGACGCAAACGCAGCCAAATTCGGCTGCGTTTTTTTGAGCTTTTGATATGACAAATAAAAGGCGGGGGATAGCCAAACGGCAAGCATAGGTTAGTTATATTTAAGAAAAGGTGGCTTGAGAACAAATGCTCGAAGAGAAAAAAGCGGTTGTTAGTCAACTGTGGGGGTAGAAGAAATTCTACTCCCATTTTTTGTATAAAGATTTAGTAGAAAATCAGAAGTATCCGTTTCTTAAAGTTAATGAACGAGCGATAGCCGTAAGAGACTCGTTTAATC